>JAXLWI010000018.1:0-67131 GCA_046328575.1 Anaerolineae bacterium | reverse complement strand
GCCAGCGGGCGCGGTCTGCAAATTGACGATCAAGGCCGGATCGAAAATGCCGTCGCGCGTGTTGGCCGGTTCGTCGGGAAAGTAGAGTTGCGTCGTCAAGATCGGGCCGTTGGGGGCTTGCACCTTGACGTGAATGTGCCGTGTGCGCCCCGGGTACAGACCCGGCACGACCGTCTCTAATTGATAGCGACCAGTCGCATCGGTGACCTGGTGGCCGCGGAAATTGTAACCCGCGTTATCGTACGCGCCTTCGTCGTCAGCTTGCCAGAAGTCGAGCCACGCGCCGACCACCGGCTTGCAATCGGTTGTCAACACGTAGCCAGTGACGATCAATTTTGTGCCGGCGCTGTTGGCGCTAGCCAGATCAGTTCGATCGGGTGTGTCGGCTTTGTAATACGGGCCTTCGGTTTGCGCGGGTGTGAGTGTCAGCGCGGCGCTGCAATCAGGCATGGGCGGAACCAGCGCTGTATCAACAGGCGCAGCTGTTGGGGCAACTGTTGCTGGCATCGCCGCTGATTCCGTTGGGATGGCTGTAGCCGGAACGGCAGTCGGAGGCAGTGCGGTCGGTGCGACAGGAACCGTCGGGGCTGGTGTACCAATCGGGCTGGCACTGCACGCCGCGAGCGTTACTCCCAAGACGGCAACTCCTATTAAGCGGTGTAGTCGATACGTATCCATCTCTCCTCCCAATCTTTTTTATGGCAGTATTTGGCTAATTAAAGTATAACGCGGCTATGCGATTGCACCGGCTTTTTCAGCCGAACTTTCAGCATTTCCTCAGGGTTCTCTCAGGCAACGCTTTGCCTCTATTCATGCTTTCTCGATATCCTATGACCATACCTTCACACGCGTGAAGGGCCTACGAACTGCGGAAGGAGGTGAGGCCGATCAGCACACTCTCATTCGTCGGCAGTTCGATCGAGCACGCAAGTCACTTTTGGAGGAACACATGAATCGATTGGCAAAATATGCAGGTCTAGCCACGTTGGTGGCGTTGATCGCCGCGCTGGCGATCAGTTCGACGGTGGCGGCGCAGACGCCCACGCCGCCGACGCCGCAAGCCCCTATGGGCCGCGGTGGTTTTGGCGGACGCGGTCTGTGCGGTCAGGCGGGGCTGGATGCCGCGGCGAAGGCCTTGAAGATGACGACCGACGAACTGACCGCGCAGTTGTGGGGCGGGCAGACGTTGTCGGGGCTCGCCGACAAGGCTGGCGTCAAGATCACCGACGTGCAAAGCGCGGTGCAGGCCGCGTGCCAGCAGGCGCAGAAGGATGCCATCCAGCAAGCCGTGAAAGACGGCAAGATCTCGCAGGCTCAGGCCGACTGGTTGATCGAAGGTTTGGACAAGGGCTACTGGGGCGGTGGCAAGGGCGGCTTCGGCTTTGGTTTTGGCTTTGAAGGTTTCGGTGGCGGCCGCGGCCATCATGGTTTCGGCGGCTTTGGCATGCCGAAGGGCGGTGCCCCCAGCACCACACCGAACAGCGGCACGACTGCACCTAGCCGCTTTGTGTTCTAAATAAGACTGGTAGAATTACACCTGTGATGAGCGTGGCTTACCTCAAGCCACGCTCATCTGCTATCCCCATTCTCGCTGTGGAGTAACGCTTCAATGCCGGCTCGAAAAATCAACAACACCAAGATCGATCTCGTCGTCGATGCTATTCTCTTTTTGATGTTCCTGTTCTCGACCGATCCCCGCGCGACGGGCGTGCCCATTCACGAATGGTTGGGCACAGCCTTCGGCGCTGCCATCATCGTACATTTGTTGCTGCACTGGAAGTGGATCGTGAGTGTCGTGCAGCGCTTCTTGAAGAAACTGCCCAGTCAGACACGCATCAATTCGCTGCTGAATATTCTGTTGTTCATCGATGCGACGCTGCTGGTCTTTACGGGTTTGCTGATCTCGCGCGTCGTGATGGCACCGTTGGGCTTGCAGCCCAATCGCGATTTCTTCTGGCGTTGGCTGCACAACTTCGCCACCGATGCCGGTGTGATGATTGTCGGCTTGCATTTGGCGCTGCACTGGAAGTGGATTGTGAACGCCTTGAAGCGCTACATCGTGCAACCGATCGCACATCTCGGCCAGCAGTCGCAACCCGTAGTCGCGCCGATCGCTGTTAACGATCAGGAGGGACGATGAAACTCATCGGACGTATCCTCATCCTGTTGGTCGCAGCGGCGGTAGTTATCGGCGTAACGTATGCCATCTCGCAAACAACCGCGGCCCGATCGGTCGTGGGCGGGCGCGGCGGATTTGGTGGCGATCCAAATCATGCGCCCGGCAACTTCGGCGGACGCGGCAATGGTCAGGGTAACTTCCAGGGCGGCTTCGATCGCGGTCCGCGCGGTGGTGATTTTGAACGCGGCTTTGGCGGCGTATCGTGGGTGGTTGTGCTGCGCAATCTCGGCCTGATGGCTGGTGTGATCTTGATGGTGCAATTGGTGCGAATCGGTTGGCGCAAGTTGAAGTCCGTCAATAGCAGCGCTAGTACTTCAGCCTAAAAATCAAACCGCTAAGACGCAAAGGGCACTAAGGCTTGTTGTTACTTAGCGCCTTTGTGGTTGAATGCCTGTGCAATGCAAACGCCCCGGCTGAGTGTTCAGTCGGGGCGTTTGTTGTGACGCTTCATTAGGCAGCCAGCGGCAGTGTCACTGTAAAAGTGCTGCCTTCGCCCATGCGACTTTCCACATTGATGGCGCCTTGCTGCGCTTCGATCAGCTCTTTCGCAATCGCCAATCCCAAGCCAGCGCCTTCGCCGGTACGCGCCGTATCCGATCGATAGAAGCGCTCGAAGATGTGCGGCAGCGCTTCAGGCGCGATGCCCGGCCCGGTGTCGCGCACGCGCAGCAACACCGACCGATCAGATGTCGCCGTGCCGATCGAGATGGTGCCACCTACCGGCGTGAACTTGAGCGCGTTATCCAGCAAAATCAACAGCACTTGCTTCAGCGCGTCTCGATCGCCATTGACGGTGGCGTCGTGGTTGTTCTCACACTCGATCGTGCGTTCCGCGCCCAACAGTTTCGCTTGGCGACACACGTCGTCGATCAGCGGCGCGATCGAGACGGCTTCATGTCGCAGGGGTCGCCCCGCATCCGAGCGGGCCAGCACCAGCAGATCATTGACGAGCCGAATCAACCGATTGGTCTCATCGACCATGTCGGACAACACCGCTTGCTGATCCTCGTCGGCGATGGGCGGGCGGCGCTGCAACAAACCAATGTTGCCGCGAATGCTGGTGAGCGGCGTGCGCAGTTCATGCGACGCATCGGCCACCAGTCGCTTCTGCGATTGCAGCGCTTGCTCCGATTCGCGATGCGCGGCTTGCAGTTCGCCCAGCATCGAGTTGAACGTCGTCGCCAACTGACCGATCTCATCGGACGGGCCGGTATGCGTCACGCGCCGATCGAAGTCACGATGCGCGCCGATGACTTGCGCCGTTTCGGTGATGCGATGAATCGGCCGCAGGGCCGTACCCGCAATCACCCAGCCAATGCCAAAGGCTAGCACCGTCGCCAACAAGCCACCCGCAATCAATAAGCCGCGCAGCGTATCAAGCGAAGAATCTTGCTCCGCCAGCGAGCGCGCGAATTGCACGATGCCCACAAACTGGCCGCGCAACTGGACGGGTTTGTTGTAAACCAGCAAGCGGCCGTCGGGCGTGGAAGCGATCTCCGTTTGTGGCTCGCCTTCTTGACAGGCTTGCAATCCGGCCTGGCTGATGGGTAATTCATAGTCGCCGAGATTGGACGTGCGGGCGAGGACAGTCCCATCGGGACTGCGGGCTTGAATGAAGATTTCCGGCATCGCCACGCCGCGCGAGTTCATACCCAAGTGATCGAGCCGGAATTCGCGCGAATAGACGAGCTGCTGCGCTTCATTCACCAACGAGGTTTGCACCGTGTTCAGCGTGACTTGCGAGACGGTTACATACAACACCACGCCCAACACGATGAGCGTGAGGGCGAGGATGGCACTGTAGAGCAGCGTCAGCCGCAAACGAATGGACATGCCGATCAATCTTCTTCGCGCAAGACGTAGCCCACGCCGCGCACGGTCTGGATCAAGCGCGGCTCGCCGCCCGCTTCGGTTTTGTTGCGCAGATAACCCACGTACACTTCCAACACGTTGCCGTTGCCTTCAAAGTCGTAGCCCCACACATCCAACAGGATGCGCTCGCGCGGCATGACGTGACGCGGATGCCGCATAAGATAGTGCAGCAGATCGAATTCTTTGGGTGTCAACGAAAACGATCGAGGACCGCGCCACGTTTCGCGCGTGGCGGGATCGATCTTGAGATCGGCATACACCAGGGCTTTATCGGGACTGGTTGCTTCCACGCGGCGCAACAAAGCTCGAATGCGCGCCAGCAATTCTTCCGGCGCAAAGGGCTTCACCAGATAATCGTCCACGCCGCTGTCTAACCCTTGCACGCGATGTTCGACCGCGTCGCGGGCGGTCAGCATCAAGATCGGCAGATTGTGCGTCGAGCGCAGCACCTTGGCGGCTTCGAGGCCGTTGAGTTTGGGCATCAGCCAATCGAGCACGACAAGGTCGGGCTGCTCGGCTTGCGCCTTAGTCAGCGCTTCTTCGCCATCGGCGGCGGTGAGCACGCGATAGCCTTCATAGATCAGCGTGCGGCGCAGCATGTCCGTAATTTTGCGGTCGTCGTCGACCACGAGAATCGTTGCCATATACTCCTACTGCTCACGTCGTTCTGAGATACCGATCGAACCAGGTTAGTATTTTGGCCCAAGCGTCTTTAGCCGCGTCTGCATTGTACCGCGTCCCAGTGTCGTTGAAAAAAGCGTGATCGGCGTTGGGATAGATGATCTTTTCAAACGTCTTGCCGTTCTGCTTCATTGCCGCTTCCATCGCCACCGCCGTCGAAGTGATACGCTGATCGAGTTCGCCATAGATTGCCAACACGGCGGCGTTGATTTTAGCGACTTCATCGGCCGATGGTGGTGGGCCATAAAACGGGACTGCTGCGCGGAGTTCCGGCAAGCCGATCGCGACCCGCCACGTCACGCCGCCGCCGAAGCAGAAGCCCGTCATCCCAACCCGATCGGCCTGCACGTACAACTGCGTTTGCAGATACTTCCAGCCGCTCGTAAAGTCCGCCACGAATTGATCTTGCGGCTGATTGCTCAACAGGCCGGGCACGCTGCTGGCATCCTTACCCGCTGTCCCGCCTTGCCGCGAAAGTAAATCGACAGCGAGGGCCACGTAACCTTCGCGCGCAAAGCGCCGCGTCACATCTTTAATGTGATCCGTCAGGCCGCGATTTTCATGGCAGACCAGTACGACAGGTTGCGGCTGGCCGTCTTTCGGTCGCGCTAAATGCGCCAATAACTTTGCGCCATCGCTGCCTGTAAATTCAATATCACTCGCGTCGATGTCACTGCTAGCTGTTGACTGCGGTGTGTCGGTTGCCGCCGTAGTTGCGGTTGCAGCGGCTGTCGCAGTCGCTTGTGCTGTTGAAGTCGGTGCAGATGTTGGTGCTGTCGTCGGTTGAGGCGCAGACGTCGCTGTTGGTTCAGCAGGCGGCGCACAGGCCGCTAAGATCGATGTTGCCAGCGCCAGACTGCCCGTAATCCCCGCGATTAACTTCAAAGCCTCGCGGCGCGATAACTCACCGGTCTGATAGTCTTCGACAAACTCATCCAGTAAATACTGCTTGAAATCCGTCATCTCCTTCCCTCCCTGGCTGTCGAATTAGACGCTATCCTCCTCAAGCCCCCGCTTAAGTTGATCTTATCTTAGAATCCAAAACTGAGCATCGACTGAGGATAACCTGAGAAAAGGCTGAGAAGGGCGGGCAGGAGTCAGAGTCCCCCAAAGAGCCGATCGATCACGGCTTGACTTTGAATACGGCGGGCTTATACTGAATCTTAGTCATTAGCGAGCCTCAATCGTTGGGCAGCTTGCATTCGGGAAGAGCAACCCTATCTGCAAGAAGCGAAAATGACATTCCGCATCTTAGTCTTTAGCTGTTTGGTTGTTTTGATCAGCGCCTGCACGCCGCCGAGATCTGTCCCGGCTATGCCTGAGCCGCTCCCGTCGCAGGCGGCACGCGTAACTTTAACTCCAACCGAGAGGCCGCGTCTGAAGCCAAGTCCTGTCCCGACGGGGCAAGGCATTTGCGCGCCATTCCGTAAAGATGGCAGGCAATTGGGCTGCATCTTGAGTTTCGCCGCGGTTCCCACTCAAGTCGTTGCTGGCGATACCATTACTTTTACGTGGATGGTCACAGGCACGACCAAAGTTGGCCTGACCCTGCATCACTTTGAAGGCGTCGCTTCCGGTTTAGGCTTTCGTACCTGGGATAATCTGCCCACGATTGGCAGTCTCACCCTGCAGTTGAAGGATCTGGCAACCGGCGTGTATCGGTTTCGACTGTGGACAGATGATTCGGGGAGTGGGGCGTGGGAACTAATTGATGTTTATTACGCGTGTTCGACACCCTTCTTCTCGGCCCGCCCGCCGGTGACACTTGGTCCTCTTTGCCAGCGCGGACCCGCCATGTCTACCGCTGCAATTCAGCAAGTGTTTGAACATGGCCTAATGGTCTGGCTAAAATCCGAAGAGACAATCTACATTCTGTTTCAGCCCGAGACCGGTGTCATCCCCCAAGCCTGGGCATTTCCGAATATCAAGAACCTGGACGCGCCTGAAGATGGCGCAGCGGTTACGCCGCCGCCCGGCAAGTATCAACCCATCAATGCGTTAAGCAGTTTTTGGCAGAACTATCATTTGCTCGAGTCGTTAGGTTGGGCGCTCGCGCCACAGCAGCCGTTTATGAGTACGGTTCAAAGAGGCTTCCGGGGCAAGGGACTGCCGCTGTATTTCCGGCTCGCGGATGGCCAGATCGTCTATGTCATAGATAGCCAGGATTATGAACGGATGGTGCAGCCCTTCTGGGGATATTTGTCGCCTTAGGCAGTTGGCGGCCCTCAAGATGACGCATAGCCGATTGAGATCAAGCCGGGGTTGAGCCTCGTTTTTGAGCGGCTGACACATAACAGTGGGCCGATGAATTCATCACAAACCGATCGGAGCCTGCACATGCCGCTGAAAGCCCGGTTCCTGCAACAGGCCAAACACGAGTACAGTCCTCGCCAACGGATCGCACTGCTGCTTGTTGCTGGCCTCGTCTTCTTGGTGGTGCTCCCATACATCCTCATGGTGCTATCTGCCACGCTCGACGTCTGGCTTAGTTTGCTCCGTTTCGCCCATAGTTTCATCACGCCACTGGCGGGCGGGCTCATGATCGTGGGCGGCTGGCTGTTGGGGATTTGGGCCAACTACGCGCAGTTTACCATCGGGCGGGGGACGCCGGTGCCCCTCATGGCGACACAACGCCTCATCGTGCAGCCGCCCTACACGTACTGCCGCAATCCGATGGCCTTGGGCGCGATTGTAATGTATCTCGGCGAGAGTGTTGTGCTGGGTTCGTTCTCAGCGGTGGGCCTAGTCTTGCTGGGCGCGACCGGGCTGCTGACTTACATCAAACGCATTGAGGAGCAGGAATTGGTGGCGCGATTCGGCGGGGACTATAGGCAATACAAACAACGCACACCGTTTCTGATTCCGCGTTTTCGGCGGTAAACAGATATCTTGCTTCTAGCCAAGCCGTTGATTGAATCAAGCGTGGGTCCCCGTTTTGTCTCCATCCTCCGTTATCTAGCCATCCTAAAACCTTGACAAATCACAAACTAGCGTTTATAGTTTAGCCAACTTAATAATCAACGAGGCTAAATTTATGTCACCACCGTTGGCTCAGACCTTGCACGACTGGATGCGCGTCGTCATGCAGCATTCGATGCGGAACTTCATGCTGTACGCCAAAGAACACAACTATTCGATGGCGCAGTTGAACGCCCTGTTCCGCATTCGCCACAAAAACACCTGCGGCGTGTCCGACCTGGCCGAAGAAATGGGTGTGACCAGCGCGGCTGCCAGCCAACTGCTAGAGCGGCTCGTCCAGCAAGGGCTGGCCGTACGCAGTGAAGACCCGCAGGATCGACGCAACAAGCGCGTAGCGCTAACTGAGGCTGGGGAGCGCATCGTAGGCGAGAGCATCGCCGCCCGGCAGAGCTGGTTGACCCAAGTGGCCGAGCTGCTTCCGGCGGACGAGCAGCAGCAAGTCAACGAAGCACTTCAACTGTTGATCGAGAAAACAACTTTACTGGATAAGACCACGGCTAATCAATAAGCAGGCTGTTATCCAAAATTGAGGTTTCTATGCTAAGACTGTTTCCCTATATTCGAAAATACACCGCACCGATTCTGATCACGATCGCGCTGTTGTTCATTCAGGCCAACGCCGACCTGACCTTGCCCGACTATCTGTCCAAGATCGTCAACATCGGCATTCAACAGGGCGGCGTGGATAGTGCCGTTCCAGCGGCCCTGCGTGAGCAGACCTATCAGCGCATGGTCTTCTTTTTGACGGAGGCCGAGCAAGCGCAAGTGGCACAAGCCTATGCACGCGTTGAACCATCCGCAGCGAACTACGCCGAATATCAATCGAAATACACCGCTTTGAACGGCCTCCCGGTGTATGTGCTGCAAAAGCAAGATGCCGCCACGTTGGACGCACTCAAACCGATCGTGGCGCGCGGCTTATCGACGATTTCGTTTCTCGAACAGATCCAGCAAGATCCTGAAAAAGCCAAAGCCTTGGGACAGGGTCTGGGCTTCGATCTGTCCAAACTACCAGCAGGCACCAACTTGTTCGATGTGCTGGGCAAGATTCCGGCGGCGCAGCGCGGCCAAATGATTGCCGCCATCCAGGATCGCTTCTCAACTTTGGGCGACACGATGATCGCGCAGATGGGCATCGCTGCGGCCCGAGCGGAATACACTGCGTTAGGCGTGAATACCGAATCGGCCCAGAGCAACTATATTCTGAGCACCGGCGCACTGATGCTGTTGATCACGCTTGTCTCGGTCGCGGCTACCATCCTGGTCGGGCTGATCTCGGCGCGCGTGGCGGCGGGTGCGGCGCGCGACTTGCGCGCCGCTGTCTTCGTGCGCGTCTCCAATTTCGCTAGCGCCGACATCGAAAAATTCTCAACGGCTTCATTGATCACGCGCGCCACCAACGATGTGACTCAGTTGCAAATGGTAACGATGATGATCATGCGCATGGTTTTCTACGCGCCGATCGTGGGGGTGGGCGGACTCATTCGGGCGTTGAACACCGCGCCGTCGATGTGGTGGATCATCGCGTTGATGGTGATCGCGTTGGTTAGTTTGATCATCGGCATCTTCTCGGCTTCGCTGCCGCGCTTCAAGATCATTCAGAAATTGATCGACAACTTGAACCGCGTCGTGCGTGAGAACCTGAGCGGCATGATGGTGGTGCGCGCTTTCAATCGCCAGCAGTTCGAAGAGAAGCGGTTTGATGGCGCCAATCGCGACCTGACCAGCAACACGTTGTTCATCAGCCGGGTCATGGTGATCATGATGCCAGTCATGATGTTCCTAATGAGCAGTGTGTCGCTACTGGTGGTGTGGGTCGGCGCGCATCAGATTGCGCAGTCGCAAATGCAAGTCGGCGACATGATGGCGTTTATGCAGTACACCATGCAGATTTTCTTTGCCTTCATGTTCATGTCGATGATGTTCATCATCCTGCCGCGCGCCTCGGTCTCGGCCGAGCGCATCGCCGAAGTGTTGGAGACGCAGCCCAGCATCGTCGAAGCCGCGCAGCCGCGTCACTTCCCCACGCCGTTCCGTGGCGAGGTGGAGTATCGCAACGTGTCGTTCCACTATCCTGATGCCGAAGAGGATGTGCTGCACGACATCAGTTTCATCGCTTGCCCCGGCCAGACGACGGCCTTCATCGGCACGACGGGGTCTGGCAAGTCCACGATCGTGCGCTTGATCCCGCGCTTCTACGACGCAACAGAAGGTGCAATCCTGATTGATGGCGTCGATATTCGCGAAGCTCTGCAGACCGAACTGCGCGACAAGATCGGCTATGTGCCGCAGCGCAGCAACTTGTTTACGGGCACGATCGAAAGCAACCTACGCTTCGGCGATGAACACGCCAATGCCGATGATTTGAAGCACGCCCTCGAGATCGCACAAGGGGCCGAGTTTGTTTACGCTCGACCGGAAGGTGTTCAGGCCGAAATCTCGCAAGGCGGCACGAACGTCTCAGGCGGACAGCGCCAACGCTTGGCGATTGCGCGCGCGTTGGTTAAGCGCGCGCCGATCTACATCTTCGACGACAGTTTCTCGGCACTCGACTTCAAGACCGATGCGGCCTTGCGCCAAGCGCTCAAAAAGTTCGTGTCGAACAGCACTGTCTTCATCGTCTCGCAGCGCGTAGCGACCATCAAGGGCGCGGAACAAATCATCGTGTTGGATGAAGGCCGCATCGTCGGCAAAGGCACACACCACGAACTAATGGAAACGTGCGAGGTTTATCGGGATATTGCGCTATCGCAATTGAGCCAGGAGGAATTAGCATGATCGGTCATACTCCCAATGCTGGCGGTAATGGCCGGCGACCCGCCCCGGCGTCTGGCCCGGCAGCGGGCGGCCCGATGGGCGGTGGTCCGATGGGACGCGGCGGCCCCATGGCGATGATGAAAGGCGAAACGGCCCGCGACTTCAAAGGCACGATGACGAAACTCATCGGCTATCTGGGCGCGTATAAAGCCGTCACGCTGCTCGTCATCGTGTTGGCGATTGCGTCCACGGTGTTTTCGATCTTCGGCCCGCGCATTCTGGGCAATGCCACCACCAAACTCTTTGAAGGCGTGATGGGGCAGATCGCAGGCACAGGGCAGGGCATCGACTTCGACGGCATCGGCCAGATTTTGTTGACCGCGCTGGGTTTGTACGTGTTATCGGCGATTCTGGCTTACGTGCAAGGTTGGATCATGACCGGGGTGGCCGTGGACATCACCTATCGCTTCCGGCGCGATATCGCCGCGAAGATCAATCGGATGCCGCTGCGCTACTTCGACGGCACCAATCATGGTGAGATTCTGTCGCGCATCACCAATGACGTCGATACGGTCAATCAAACGCTCAGCCAAAGTCTGTCGCAAATCATCACGTCAGTCACTACGGTGTTAGGCGTGCTGATCATGATGCTCACGATCTCGTGGCAGATGACGCTGGTGGCGTTGCTCATCGTCCCGCTGTCGATGATCATCGTGCAGTTCATCGTCCGCCGCTCACAGCGTTACTTCCGCGAGCAGCAGGATTATCTGGGTCACGTCAATGGTCACATCGAAGAGATGTTCAGCGGGCATGTAGAAGTGAAAGCCTTCAACGGCGAAGCACGCAGCATCGAGACCTTCGGCGGCTTGAATGGCACGCTCTACGGTTCGGCCTGGAAATCGCAGTTCTTGTCGGGCATCATGATGCCGATGATGAACTTCGTCGGCAACCTCGGCTATGTGGGCGTGGTGGTGCTGGGTGGTTATCTGGCTGTGCAGAAGCTCGTCACCGTGGGCGACATTCAAGCGTTCATCCAGTATGTACGCTCGTTTACGCAGCCGATCATGCAGTTGGCGAACATCTCCAACGTCTTGCAGCAAACGGCCGCTGCCGCCGAACGCGTCTTTGAGTTCCTCGAAGAAAACGATGAAGTACCAGAGACCGATCGGCCGATCGAACTCGATCGGGTTGAGGGGCACGTCGAGTTTCGTCATGCCAAGTTCGGTTACAATCCGGACAAGACCATCATCCATGACTTCTCAGCTGAGGTTCAGCCCGGTCAACGTGTGGCGATCGTCGGGCCGACGGGTGCAGGCAAGACCACGCTGGTGAAGTTGTTAATGCGCTTCTATGATGTCAACGGCGGTGCGATTTTGGTGGACGGTTACGATGTCCGCGACTATCGCCGCGCCGACTTGCGCCGCGAGTTCGGCATGGTGTTACAGGACACGTGGCTGTTCAACGGCACGATCATGGATAACATCCGTTACGGGCGCGAGGGTGCAAGTGAAGCCGACGTCATCGCTGCGGCCAAGGCCGCTCACGCGCACCACTTCATTCGTGCTCTGCCGGGCGGTTACAATATGCTATTGAACGAAGAGACCAGCAACATTTCGGCTGGGCAGAAGCAGCTGCTGACGATTGCCCGTGCCTTCTTGATCGATCCGCCAATGTTGATTCTGGATGAGGCCACCAGTTCCGTCGATACGCACACCGAACTGCTCATCCAAGAAGCGATGCGGCGCTTGATGAAGGGACGCACGAGTTTCGTCATTGCGCACCGCCTATCGACGATTCGCGATGCCGATCGGATCTTAGTGATGAACGAAGGCGACATCGTGGAGCAGGGCACGCACGAAGAACTGCTGATCAAGGGTGGCTTCTACGCCGGATTGTATAACAGCCAGTTCGCGCAAATGGACGCAGCTTAAAGTCCGATTGAAACGCGACTAATGACATCACGCCGCACTTGCTAATGAGGCAAGTGCGGCGTGATGCGTTATTGGATTGCGCCAGTCAATTACTTGCGGCGTCGCATGAAGATCAAGCCAACAATCGCCGCGATTACCGCTCCGACAACTGCCACGACCGGCAATGCGCCAGATGAAGGTTCCGTTGCCGTCAATGTTGGTTGCGCGACGGGTTGAACTGTCGGCGGCACAGCCGTAGGCGGAACACTCGTCGACGGCACGTTCGTCGCTGTGGGTGCCGGTGTTGGTTGGGCTTGTTCAGCCGCGACATAGACCACGGTCGTGCGCGCCGGAACCTTGAACGTCCCCGTGGCTTGATCAAACGCCGCTTGTTTGATCGAGTCTGCCAGCAGCGGATGTAATTCCAATGGGATGTTTTTCAACTTCGCCGCTGTGAACGTTTGCTCTTTCGCCGACGCATTGAATAACACCACGATCTCTCCGTAAGGATCAGCGATGCGATCGGGGCCGGTGTTGCTCAAGCGCATCACGATAAGACCTAGTTGCTGATCGGGGCCGGTGTTCAGGAACGATAGATGCTGCTTGATCTGATCGGCAGTTTCTAATCGGAACAACTTTGAACTCTGCCTAATCTTCAACATCGTTTCAAAGTGCGCCAGTGCCGATTGAATGTCCTGCCCTGACGGCTTCAAGGCTTGATCGGCGAGCAGTGGCTGAATGAGCGGCCACTTATCTTTGTTGTCGCCCTGCGGCGGCAAGCCCACTGCCCAGTTGTTGCTTTGATACGTGAAGTCCAGCCGATTGAACCAGTCCCCGGAGTTGTAACTGTTGCGATCGAGCGACTTGGAGCGCAGCAGTTCATCGCCCGCGTGGAAGAACGGCACGCCCTGGCTTAACATGACTAGATCGATGCCGAGATTGTTCATGGCAATGCGATCGGCTAACGTGGCTGAAACAGGCGCTTTGGCTTGCACCGCATCGAACAACGTTTCGTTATCGTGCGCGGAAACGTAGTTGATGTTCTCCTGCGGATCGAGCGTATATGCGGTGGGCACGCCATTGTATTTGATGTTCTCCGCAGGCACCACGTCGCCGTTGGCCTTTTGCAGTGGGAAGTCCCGCACCAAGCCCGCAAGGCTGGCTCGCAGCCAATCGTGATATTCGATCAACCGCGCTGCTTGATCAGCAGGTGACCGCGCCTCGAAATCGTTCGGCGTTTCGAACAGGCCGGTAATGAAGCCCTGCTCGGGTAGCGGCGCAAACGGCCCGCCACCGCGCGCGGCATCCCGCAACCGATCGTTGAACACGCCAATACCGGTACCGCCGATGTTGAGTTGCGACGCATTGAGGCCGCGCGCATTTTTCGCCATTTCGCCAAAGTCCCAGCCTTCGCCGTAAATGTAGATCGACTTGCCATCGACGCCGTCTTTGTCCGGCGTCAGCGCGTCCAACGCCTTACGCACGTTGACCATGTTGCTCAAAAGATGATGGCCCATGATGTCGAAGCGGAAGCCATCTACTTTGTAATCGCGCGCCCACGTCACCACCGAATCGATCATCAATTTTTCCATCATGGCGTGCTCGGTGGCGGTATTCTGACAGCACGTGCTCGTTTCGACTTCACCCTTGGCGTTAAGGCGATGATAGTAGCCGGGCACGATCTTATCCAGCACCGAACGCGCGCTTTGGCCGCTCGCGTTGGTGTGGTTGTAGACCACGTCCATCACCACGCGCAAGCCGGTTTGATTCAGCGCTTGCACCATCTGGCGGAACTCGACGATGCGCGCCGAGCCGTTTGGATCAGTGGCATAGCTGCCTTCGGGCACAGTGTAATGATACGGATCGTAGCCCCAGTTGTAGCCGTCCTTGTCGCGCAGTGGTTCGAGCACGGCTTGCTGTCGATCGGAATCGCCGGGAAATGCAGCGAGTTGGGCGTAGTCCGGCTCTTCACGCTTGGCTTGGTCTTCTTCAATCGTGGCGATGTCGAAGACGGGCAGCAGGTGCACGTGTGTCAACCCTGCTTCGGCCAGCCGCTTCAAGTGCTTCATCCCGTTCGAGTTGAACTCGGTGAAGGCTTTGAACGTGCCGCGCTCAGCTGCGGGCACAGTCTCATCAAAGATGCTGAAGTCACGCACGTACAGCTCGTAGATTACGGCATCTTCGGGCGCGTTCAGGGCCGGTTTGGTCAGCTGTGTCCAATCGGGTGGTTGCAGGGCCGCATCGTTCAGATCGACGATCTGACTGCGCGTGCTGTTCATCGACAAACTGAACGAGTACGGATCGGTGACAAAGTTCTGCTCGATCTTGTTCGTCGATCGAACATACACGTCCACTTCATATAGATAGTATTTGCCTTTCCAACTCGCATCGCCGGCGGCCGTCCACACCCCCGATTGATCATCGCGCGTCATCGCGATTACGGCGTCGGTCGTCGAAGCCGCATCGTCGTAGAGGTGTAACCGTACCGATCGGGCCGTGGGCGCCCACACGCGCAAGACTGGTTTACCGGCATCCCACGTCACACCGAGTGGACCGTTATACGTGTAGAGATCATCGAGCACGCCCGGGATTTGTAGCGACGTGGCATCGATCAATTTGCCGTTTTGATCGCGCGCCGTGACGGCGATTTGGCCTTTAAGAATCTCCGGTACTTTCGCCACATCAGCCGCATCGAGTTTCAACGTGGAATAGCCGGTAAGGTGCGGGAATTTCTTCAACAGTGCTTCACCGGGACCGGCACTGGTGAAGGTCAACGAGATGGTCTGGCCACCTTCGATGCCCTTGGCGCCCAACGTCATCGCGCCCGAGGGATCATAGTGCAAGGCATAGTTGTATTTGGGTGAACCGATCACGTTCCACACGATGGTGTCGCGTGTGAGCCAGTGCGCCATCGCGGTACCCAGACTGCCGCGCGGCGCGCCTTCTGTGCTAATGGTGATTGTCTTAGTTGCGCCGTCAAAGCCAAAGTAGACTTCGTCGCCGTCTTTGGCAACCGTGAATGGAATCGCCGCGCCGCCTTTTTGCCCGTTTTCGCCGTAGATTTCAGCTGTCTGTTCGTTGATGGCCATG
Organism: Anaerolineae bacterium; assembly: GCA_046328575.1. GTDB lineage: Bacteria > Chloroflexota > Anaerolineae > Fen-1058 > Fen-1058 > JAGOBP01. The sequence continues at coordinate 51,663 of JAXLWI010000018.1, read as the reverse complement.
TTCAATTGGTAGGTGCCTGCCGGTAGTTGCGTCGTGGTAAAGGCGTATTGACCATCGCCTTCAGGGTCTTGCAGCCACGCTCGCAAACACGTCGGATCGTTATCGGCTTTGCAGCCGAGTTTGCTCTGAAAGTTGCCGATCGCCGTGACGATGAGGATGTTGTAATTGTCGGTGATCCAGTGTGTTTTGTGATCGTAGTAGAACTTCACTTTCGTCGGCGCGCTAACGACCAACGGGATATCTGATCCACCTTGCTGCGCCTTCTGGCCGTAGTTCTCACTCCAACTGCCATTCAGCGCGACCTTATACCGTGCGCCTTTGCCGTCTTGATCGTTGCCGGGCGTGATCTCAAACTCGCCCGTCCACACATCCGATTGCGCGTCGTACGTCAACGCGGACTTGTCGCAATCGGGCTGCCAGTCGCCCGAACAGCCCAACTCCGATTGATGCGTGCCGGGTACAACGACTTTCGTCGGGGCGGAAGTGGTTTGGGCTTGGAGTGTTCCAAGCGGCAACAGCGCCATAACAAGGGCGATGAAGGTCAAGCCGGTGATTAGTCGCCGCAGCATAGTAACTCCTTCAAGGAGATGGCAGAATTATACCGCCGTGCCGTCACATCTGTGTTACAATCTGCGCACTTTACTCATCATGTACCTTCGCCACCTTTCACTCACCAACTTTCGCACTTACGCGCGCCTCGAACTGGATCTGCCCGCGCAGGCCATTTTGCTGCACGGCGACAACGCCCAGGGCAAGACCAGTCTGCTGGAAGCGATTTACGTGCTGGCGACAGGCCGCTCGTCGCACACCGTTAGCGATCGGCAGATGATTCACTGGCTGGCCGCCGAGGAAAGTCGCACGCCGTATGCACGCCTCGTCGCGGATGTCACCAAAGCCGATCGCGCGTTGCACATCGAAATGGTGCTGATGCTGGAACCGGCCAACACCGAAGATGGTTGGCGCTTTCGCAAGCAGATCAAAATTAATGGCTCAATCGTCAAAGGTTCGGGCTTGATTGGGCAGATTGCAGTCGTGATGTTTTTGCCCGACGATGTGGAGATCGTCAGCGGCAGCCCCGGCACGCGCCGACGGTATCTCGACAACACACTGTCGCAAGTGGACGCGGAATACGTTGAAGCGCTCGATCTGTACAACGATGTGCTGGTGCGGCGTAATGCTTTATTGAAGCAGCTCGCCGAAACGGGCGGCGATCCGGATCAGTTGATTTATTGGGACGAGCAACTGGCGCAAAGCGGCGCGTTGATCACGCTGCGGCGGCAAGCGGCGATTGCGGAGTTGGAAACGCAGGCCGATCGTTTGCACCGCACCCTGACGAGCGAACGGCACAACCTGCATCTGCGTTATCAACCGTCGTTCGGTCCCGATCAACCACAAGCACCCATCTATCAGCGCAGCCTCAATCTGGATCTGCCGACGCAATCACCGGAAGCAACGCTGAATCAAGCGAAAGCGGCGTTTCTCAAGCAACTCACTGCTAAGCGCAGCGAGGAATTGACCCGCGGCACAACACTAGTCGGCCCGCATCGCGACGAGTTGCGCTTCATCGCCGACGAGATCGATCTAGGCACATTCGGCTCGCGTGGACAGCAGCGCACCGCTGTGCTGGCCTTGAAGTTGGCCGAGGTGCATTGGATGCGGTCGAAGATCAATGACTGGCCGATTCTGCTGCTGGATGAAGTGATGGCCGAACTGGATATGAATCGGCGCAGTTTCCTATTGAACCAGATCAACGGCGCGCATCAATCGATTTTGACCAGCACCGATCCGGAGATGTTTACGGCGGAGTTTCGTACCCACGCGAAATTGCTGAAGGTCGTGAAGGGCCGCATAGAAGATTGACACGTTGACAAGATGACCTTAGCAGTAGCGTCATCTTACTACCTAATCATCTCTTCGGCTTGTCACTCGATCGGGCTTTTGGTAGCGCACCCACACGCCGGGGATATTCGTCTGGCGTAGCCGCCAGGCTATCGATCACGATCAGGTTGCGCTCGTCAGGCAGGCCTGGCACCGGGATCGGTTTCACCTCAGCATCGAGGCCGCCCAACAACAAGATCGCCGTTTCGGCCCGCTCGATTTCTTCAGCCAAATCTTTGGACTTCTGTGCAATAGCCACACCGCCCACTTTGACTAGCGGCAACAAATATTCGGCCAACACCGGCAGCGCCGCGACGGCGCGCCACGGCCACATCGTAGTATTCGCGGTGATCGGGATCGCGGCCGACATCTTCGGCGCGGGCGTTGACGACAAAGACGTTGTACAACTTCAAGTCTTTGATCATCGCTTCCATGAAGTCGCACTTCTTGCGCGTGGCCTCGACGAGCACCACGGTCAGCTCGGGCCGCGCAATCTTGATCGGAAAACCGGGCAAACCCGCGCCCGCGCCGATATCGATCGCGCGTTTCGCATCCGCCGGGAATTGCGGTCAACGCTGAGACTATCGAGGAAGTGTTTGATCACGATGTCGCGCGGTTCGACGATCGCGGTGAAGGTTGAAGCGCGCGTTCCATTCGACAGGTCGATCGGCAAGCGTGAAAACCGATCGGGTGGTCGGAGGTCAAATCGACGCCGAGTTCGTGCGCGCCGTCGGCTAGTAGTTGAAGATCAATCAAGGGTGGGGTCCAATCATATCGTTTTGGCGAGAGCCACGAACCTGAGTATAATACCGGTCATCGAACGCGCCATCGCGCTTCAGGCATCATCTGGAGGAACTATGCTCGATCTGGCTACCCACTGGTTTTATGCCGAACGTCAATTGACTCCCGGCTCGGCCGTGGAAAACATGCGCCACGATTTTTGGTCGTATGGCTTCTACAACATCGTGACTCTGAAGAAGCGCGAGTCGCAATATGAACTCAGCGGCCTGTGGGGCCAGGGAGAATTCGAAGTGGAATTTGAGCCGCGCCAATTTCTGCTGATTCGATCGGCCAAAGACAACGAGTGGCTAAAAACGGCGTTCACGCGCGTGCTGGGTCAACCGCCGCATTTCCAATATCAAGAGAAAAAGCGGCGCCAGCGTGTATGAATGGCGCGTCGCTAATCGTGAAGGTCGCTGGCAGGCGATGCAGGGCCTACCGACTTACAAGAGCCTAAAACGATTGTATGCCGTCGACTAGACAAATCAGTTCTCAAAAATCAAAATCCCACAGGCCGTTTGGCTCGTGGGATTTTTGTTGACGCTGGCGTGCTATTCGATCTTGCCCGTGACGATCGCTTTCTTCACTTCCGCGATCGCTTTGGTGATATCGATACCGCGCGGGCAGGCCTCCACAGTTGAAGGCCGTGCGGCAGCGCCACACGCCCATTTCATCGCTGAGGATCGCCAGGCGTTCCTGACCACCGTGATCGCGCGAATCAAACGAAGCGGTGCGCCTGCACAATCGTTGCCGGGCCGATGTATTCACCGTTGGCCGCCCAGAACGACGGACATGACGTCGTACATGCCGCACACAGAATACATTTGGTCGCCGTCAAACCGCTCGCGATCTTTCACCGTTTGCAGTCGCTCGCGTTCCGGCTCAGGCTCGTTCGTGATCAGATACGGCTTAATCGACCGATACCAGCGAAGAAGCCTTCCATATCAACGACGAGGTCTTTAACGATAGGCAAGGCCCATCAACGGCTGACCAGATCTTTGTACCGGCGTCTTTCACCAGCACTTTACAGGCCAATCGATTGCGCCCGTTGATACGCATGGCGTCTGAGCCGCAAATCCCGTGCGCGCACGAACGTCGATACGCTAACGAGCCATCTTGAAACCACTTCACTTGATTGATGACATCTAACACCCGATCGGTCGGCCCGGCCTCAACGTCATGCTCGCCCAATACGGCGCTTTATCAACATCGGGATTGAAGCGTTGAATTTTCACGTGGACTTTCATCATCATCGCTCCGTCTAGTACTTCCGTTCCTTCGGCTCGAACTTCGTGAGCACGACAGGCTTGTACGTGATCTCCAGGCGCCGCTGGCCTTGCGCGTGACAAAAGTGTGCTTCATCCAGTTGACGTCATCGCGCTTAAAGTCCTCACGCCAGTGCGCGCCGCGGCTTTCGGTGCGATTCGCCGCCGACAGCGCCGTCACTTCCGCCAGATCGAGCAGCGCGCCGAGTTCCCACGCTTCTCGAGCAGATCGGTGTTAACCCCGAAGTACGATCATCGATCGTAATGTGCTTGTAACGCTGCTGCAATTCGCGCACCTTGTCCAATGCTTGTTGAATCGTCGGGCCTTCACGGAACACTCCGACGTGATCCATCATGACCTTCTGCATCTCAAGCTGAATCTGGCCGCTTTTTCTTTGCCGCTGCTGTTGCGAATGCGATCAGACCAGCCAGCGGTGTAGGCTTCGGGATTCTTGGGCAGCGGTGAATAATCGGCTTGTTGGACGAACTCCGCCATCGGCTTTGCCGCCGCGCCGCCTGAAGACGATCAGATCGACCAGCGAGCGTCCTCAAGCGATTCGCACCATGAACGCTGACACACGCACATTCGCCCGCCGCGAACAGGCCATGCACCAAACCTGCCGTTCGCACGCCAGCACGCGCGTATTCAGATCGGTGGGAATGCCCATCGCGTAATGTGCCGTAGGCTGGATGGGAATGCCCTCCTTCAACGGCTCAACACCGAGATAAATGCGCGCCATTTCGAACACATCGGGCAGGTAGCGTGTTCCAAAATGTTCGGCGGTCACCGTCTTTCCGCCCGGCCCGCTCTTGTATTTGTTCATCTCCGGCGTCGCATCAATGAAGACGTAGTCCTTACCGTTGATGCCGCGCCCTTCGCGCACTTCCAGATAAATGCAGCGCGAGCAGACATCGCGCGAAGCCGGGTCTTTCATTGTCGGCGCGTAACGCTCCATAAAGCGCTCGCCTTTGCTGTTGACAAAGACCGCACCCCTTCGCCGCGCAATGCTTCCGATAGTAACACGCTATCTTGTAGATGCCGGTCAGGGTGGAACTGGAAGAACTCCATATCTTCCAGCGGCAGGTTGTGACGCAGCACCGTGGCAACGGTATCGCCCGTCAGCGAGTGCGCATTGGACGTGACGGACCATACGCGCCAGCCGCCTACCGCCAGCAGCGTGGCTTTGGAATGGAAGACGGCAGATCTCACCCCGTGAGGATCTGAATCGCCACCGCGCCTTTGCACACCTTGTCTTCCACGATAATGAGATCGACGACTTATTCGTCGAAGAACTTCACGTTCTGCTTGATGCACTGTTGATATAGTGTTTGCGAATCATGTGGCCAGTGCGATCAGCGGCCTTGCGAACGCATCACCGGACCTTCGCCAAAGTTGCGCGTGTGACCGCCAAACCGCCGCTTTGCTTTCAATCTTGCCATCCAGGCGTGCGATCAAACGGCAGCCCATGTGCTCTAATTCGATCACCGCATCGCTTGATTCTTTCGCCAGCACTTCGGCGGCATCTTGATCAACCAGATAGTCGCCGCCCTTTACGGTGTCATGCAATGTACCATTCCAGTTATCCTCTTCCATGTTGCCCAGCGGCGTGACGCCGCGCCTTGCGCCAATGCCGGTGTGGCTGCGCGTAGGATAAACTGCTGAGAACGGCGGCGGTGTTCTTGACGGTCTTTGAGGCGTGCAGCGCGGCCATCAAGCCCGCGCCACCCGCCCGCGCTTACGACGAGCGCATCAAATTGATGGTGAGTGGTCATGTCGTTATCCCGTTAGCAGCATCATAGCGGCGTTTTGCTGCACAAAGAACAGCACCGCCGCACCTGCACCAAACCACACCAACCCAAACAGCCCGATCGCCTACACGAACGCGATCCGGCGCGCGCCGCCTGCGTTTGATATAGTCCATCAGCACGATGCGCAAGCCGTTGAAGACCGTGAATCCGAACAACACCAGAATCGCGAGATCGACGATGATCCAGATCGGGAATTGGCCGCAAACCGATTGGCCACAAACTGCCCGGTGATTTGCTCGATGTCGTTGATAAAGTGCATGATGGTCAGGTGCGCAAACACAGGATCACCATGATCAGACCGGACACGCGCATGAACTGCCACATAAACCGCTCCGGCTGTTCTGCATCGGCGCAGGGCGACTGCTGGATTACGAAACGATCAGCCCGTTGGACAAACCGGAGCCGCGCCACGCGATGTACAGCACCGGCAGACTCACCGACGCCTGACCTTGTACACCAACGCGCCCGTGCTCTTGAGTAGCGAATCTCCGCGAGGCTCTTGCCGAACAAGGGCCGCAACATCACCACGGCGACGGCCAGCGCGATCACAACGAAGACGCCGACGCCGATCTTGAACACAGTACGATGATGTTTGGTAGTCTGTGGGTAGGCATCAAGCATCCACACCACACAGGCCATTCAGCGCGTGATAGACCACCGCCAACACCAGCGCCATTTCAAAGGGCGGAACCACAATTGTTTGTAAGCCGCGAGTGGCCTTGGCTTCGTTGTGGAAGCCTCCAGACCGCCAAACAACTTCATAGACACTTCGAAGATGTGCAACGTGAGGAAATAGACCACGGCAATACCGCTGACCGATGCAGCAGCCAGGTCAACATGCCAGTGCCGCCCAGATAGATCGAGCCGCCTTTGACGACCGATCGGGGCTGGCTGCCACTGTAGACATGCCGCCTCCCTGTTGAGATTTTCGGGTAGCCGCGATCAAGCGGCTGATGTTTCCGGGATGCCTGGGCAAAAAAACACGCTCGATTGGATCGGCGAGGAGGCGAGGTCAAGCGATACTGTAGTCTCTGCCGACGATTATACCGCATTAAACACACGACGCAAATTTTCTAACCTACTTCGCGTCAAAGATTTAATTTTATGGACAACACACCGCTCGATCGGCCAGCCTAACCGATCGAGCGTTCTCAACTCATCCATCGCTGAATGGCTACACGGTCAATCATCCGATAATGAATAAACGGCGAAGATCCGGCAGGGGACCTGGTTCGCAGTTTTCAAAGACTTTGTTCTCCACCAATCGCTTGGCTTCTTCGAAGGTAGAAATCAGGCAAGTGCTCGTTGACGTCAATGCTTTTCGGCCATACTATTGCACGACAAGTAAGAACACTCCGGCGCAGTTTGCCCCCAGAACGAGACGACATCGTAACCTTCAAGCGTTTCTGCGGCGGAACCTCAACGTGAGTTGGCAAGCAAAGCTCCGGCCCGAATGGTTTCCAAATCGAATCGTCTTCGTCCCATTGATGTTCGTACACTTCGTATTGAAAAATTTTACGCTTTCAAATTGATGTGGTGTTCAGCCGCTAACTCAACAATGATTCGTGGTGAGTCAAACAGCCAATAGCCATTGTGCTTCCAGAGATTGATATAGTCGGCAAAATTGTCCGGACACGCTTGCTGACCGAATAAATATCTTTGACCCGATCGGTTTTTCAGCCAATCCGGGTTAGTCATAACTCGTTTCGCTAACATAACCGACCGAAATCATAGCGATAGGGGACCTTTCCTTACCATTGTCTTGAAACGGCACGAATACCCGGTTAATGATCGCGACAGTAGCCAACACAATCGCCGCTGTGGGTTGATTGACGTTGTACAAAGCCAGTGCAGCAAGCAGAAACAAACCGAGTGATGACGATTGCGCCCGGCTTTGTGGATAGCCCTTGAATCGACTTCAGGGCAATCATAACATGGCTTCAATCGCGACGAGTGGCAAGCCAATAGCCAATAGCCATCTCATCAAAGTGTTATCATTACTTTGATAGCCCCAATAGCCGAGGGAGGCTATCATGGCTAATTCAAGCAGAAATGCCAGCGTCGCGTTGAGCCCTCGCAATATCGCCATTGGAATCCCCTTCTATCTCAAACTTCGCGGCTGCTTTGTCAAGCAATATACCACATTTGGAACTGGCCAGTTCGCAAGACACCCTACGCTAACTGTAGTCACCTAAACCAGTGTGGCTTATAATTCCAATTACTTCATAATCGGAGATATCAACATGACCAATCGTTTTGAAGACACGCTCGCCTCATGGCAAGTGGATGACATCGACGTTGAAGCGTCGCTGACACGTCCCGCTGGCGATGGTCCCTTTCCGGCCATCATCATGGTCGCGGGCAGCGGTCCCACCGATCGGAACTGGAACTCCCCCCTGATCCCTGGCACTAATGGCAGCGCGGCTTTACTCGCACAAGCCTTAACCGAACGCGGCTTCATTACGCTGCGTTATGATAAGCGCGCAGCTGGGCCAAACGTCCAGGCCAATATCATGAAGCTGATCGGCAAGATCAGCATGCAAGGCCATGTGGCCGAACTGGCTGGCGGCGTGGAACTACTGGTCAAGCGCGGCGATGTCGATCCGCGCCACATCTTCGCCTTGACCAATAGTGAAGGCTGCATCCACGCCTTGAATTATCAAACGCAGCGAACCGACCCGCTATTTGCGGGATTGATCTTGACCTCGGCCTTCGCACATCCGACGGGGGTGTTAGCGCGGGCGCAGATCGCGGCGCAATTTCAGGCCGTGCCGGGCGGCAACGATCTCTTGGCGATCTACGATGCCGCGATGGCCGATTTCGCCGCCGAACGGCCGGTCGCCGTCGACGCGCCTGTGCCCGAAGCCTTGCGCAATATCATCCTAGGCATCACCAACCCGATCAATCAAGCCTTTGCGCGCGAACTGTGGGTAACTGATCCGCTGACCCTGCTGGCCAAAGTTACCGCGCCTACATTGATTCTCATCGGCAAGCAGGACATTCAAGTGGATTGGCAGATAGACGGACCGTTGTTTGAAGCGGCAGCTAAAGATCGGAACAACATCACGGTCGCGTATGCCGATCACGCCAGTCACGTCCTCAAATACGAGCCCCGCGATCGATCGCAGTTTACGGCGGCCGAAGCGATATCAACGTACAGCGCGGCCGATACTCGCTTGGACGACGATGTAGTCAAGGTCATCACCGCTTGGCTTAAACAGCAAATCTGATCGACACAAGCCAGTATAAACACCACGCCCGATCGGTTGGATCAGCCGATCGGGCGTGGTTGAATAACAAGTTGGTGATTGATCGATCAGCGGCGCTGTTTAATACAAGGTATGTCCCAACAATTCATCGCCGTCAAACAGAAACTGTCCACGAAAGAACCGATCACTCAACATGAGTTGAAACCACAGCCGATCGTCCGCCCACATCTGATCGAACGGGATTGCATCGACTGGCGTCCAGATGGGTGTGGCCTCAGCGGTTTCTTGCGGCTCGCCCTCGCAGTCTTCCGCGCTGAACACCGATACGAACAACGCATAGCCATCGATAAACTGAAAAGCCAATTCACCGCGCAGCTGTACATCGATGGGCGTGACGCGCAGTTCCTCTTGCACTTCGCGGATGGCGCATTGCAGTGGCGTTTCGCCGTTATCGAGGCGACCGCCCGGCCCGTTGATCTTGCCTGCGCCCAGGCCGCGCTTCTTACGAATCAGCAACACCTGCCCGTCGCGGCGCACAAACAGCAGCGTCGCCCGCTCTTGCGGCGTCCACTGTGTCCAATCGATGTCTTCAAAACGAGTGTGCATTGTCTCTATCCAAAACAAGCGAGGAACCTCTTTCGTGCAGAGATTCCTCGCCTAATTTACTAATCGCCTAATCTACTTCCCTACATGTGCGAAATCACCGCATCGCCGAACTCGCTGCACTTCACTTCCTTCGCGCCGTCCATCAAGCGAGCGAAGTCATAGGTCACGGTCTTGCTGCCGATCGCGCCGTCCATGCCCTTGATGATCAAATCGGCGGCCTCGATCCAGCCCATGTAGCGCAACATCATCTCGCCAGACAGCACCACTGAGCCGGGATTGACCTTATCGAGGTTGGCATACTTCGGTGCAGTACCATGCGTGGCTTCGAAGACGGCGTGGCCCGTGACGTAGTTGATGTTGCCACCGGGCGCAATGCCGATGCCGCCTACTTGCGCAGCCAACGCATCGCTGAGGTAGTCACCGTTGAGGTTCATCGTCGCGATCACGTCGAACTCATCGGGGCGCGTGAGGACTTGCTGCAACGTGATGTCAGCGATGGCGTCTTTGATCAGGATCTTGCCCTTCGCCAGTTCGGCTTTTTGCTCGTCATTCGCAGCCTTTTCACCTTGCGCCTTCTTGGTGCGCTCCCATTGATCCCACGTGTAAGTTTGACCTGCGAATTCGCCTTCGGCCAGCGCATAACCCCAATTGCGGAACGCGCCTTCGGTGAACTTCATGATGTTGCCCTTGTGGACAAAGGTCACGCTCTTGCGCTTATTGGCGATGGCGTACTGAATGGCCGAGCGAACCAGGCGTTCCGTGCCGTCCTTCGAGACGGGCTTGATGCCAATACCGGACGTTTCAGGGAAGCGAATCTTGCTATACTCTTTGGGGAAGGCTTCCTTGAACATCGCTAGGAACTTCTTGTTCGCTTCCGAGCCTTGCTCGAATTCGATACCCGCGTAAATGTCTTCGGTGTTCTCGCGGAAGATCACCATGTCGATCTTCTCCGGCGTCTTCACCGGCGAGGGCACGCCCTTGAACCAGCGCACCGGGCGCAGACAGACGTATAGATCGAGCAATTGCCGCAGGGCCACGTTGAGCGATCGGATGCCGCCGCCGATCGGCGTGGTGAGCGGCCCTTTGATGCCAACGAGATATTCGCGGAACGCGGCGACGGTCTCATCGGGCAGCCAATTGTTGACCGTGTTGAAGGCCTTCTCGCCCGCCAACACTTCCTTCCATTGAATCTTGCGCGCGCCTTTGTACGCTTTCTCGACCGCCGCATCCATCACGCGCACGCTGGCACGCCAGATGTCGGGGCCGGTGCCATCACCTTCGATGAATGGCACGACGGGATGATCGGGCACGATCAATTTGCCGTTATCGATCGAAATCTTGCTTCCTTCAGTCATGGTGGAGTCTCCTCGGTGAATATGATTGCTGATCAGCCGCGATTATAGCACGAGACTGCGCGCGTTCATCAACCCGATCGTTTTTGTTTACCTGCGCGCGATGGGCAGATAAGCCGCGTAACCGTTGACGACGACCTGTGGGCTGAGTGTAACCGATGTAGCCTGTGGCGCAGTGATGTTGATCAGATTAAACAGCCAATAGGTGTTGGTCGCGACCGTTGATGTTTGCAGCGTGTAAGTAGCGGTCACCGCTTCAGTGCCGCTCACGTTGCCGGTCCAAGTCACATTCGTTGCGGAAAAGTTGATCACACCACGGTTGGTCTGCGCGCCGATGATATCGGCTTGCCCCAACGGATCAACGTTCACGTTGAAGGTGTTGCTGAGCGTGCCGCGATGCTGGAGCGTGATCTGCATCTCGATTGTATCGCCCGCCTGAGCGTGCGGCGTCAGGCTGTCCACGTGGCTATCGAGAAAGGACGTGCGTCGGGTCAGTCGCTTGATCGCACCGTTGGTCCAACCGCCACCTTCGGAATAGTAGAGTGCTCCCTCTGGACCAACGACCACATCGGTCTGGCAGCGGATGGTTTGATGCGTCACCGTATCCGAGAGTACCGTCAACGCTTGGATCGCCGATCGGGCCGGGTTAAGCCGAATGTGTTGTAAATTGGTATTCGCTTCCTTCCAGTTGCACATGAACGCGTCGCCATACCATTCGGGGATCAGATCGCCCGTATAAAAAGCAACGCCCGTCGGCGCAATCGACGGCGTCCAATAAGTCAGCGGCGGAATTGTATTGTAAGCGGGATCAGGTCCGGCGGCATCGTCGCACGGGTACGGCACGCGCCAGCCGTAGTTGTGTGCCGGCAAAATGCGGTTCAGTTCGTCGTCACAATCACTGCCGTTTTCCGTGGCAAAAATCGCGCCGTTAATCGGATCGAAGTCGAAGTCGAACGAGTTGCGTAACCCGTACGCGTAGATGCTGCTGCCCGGCCACGGATTGTCACTGGGAATACTCAGGGGTAGAGTCGGGTTGTAGCGCAGAATTTTACCTAGCTCGCTGCCCAGATTCTGCGACGGTGTGGCCGGATCATTGTCGTTGGCGTTGTTGCCGACTGTCACGTAGAGTTTGCCGTCCGGCCCAAAATGCAAATTACCGCCGTTGTGAATGGTCACATACCGATCGACTGGATAGCCGTGCACTTTAACCGTGTCAAGACCGGCATTATCATCCGACAGGACGAAGCGCACAATGCGATTGCTAAACTGCGGCGGATTAATCGAGGTGCGGCGCGTGTAGTAGGTCCAAACATAGTGATTGGTCTCAAAGTCTGGATCGACCGCAATGCCCAACAGACCGCGCTCGCCTTCAGTGTTGATTACGCTGGTAAAGGTATTAACCGGCACAGGAGAGAGTTGCCCGTTTACAACGACGCGCACATTGCCGGTGCGTTCGGTGTACAACAGGCGACCATCGGGTGTAAAGGCCATCGCCACCAGTTGAGTTGCATTTGGCACGACGGTCTCAATCACTACGTCAGGCGGCAATGACTCAAACGGAGCAGTAGTCGCAGACGCGGCGGCCTGTGTCACCTGCGACGCGACCAGCAGGAGGGATAGGCCGATCAAGCAACAAGATGACAGGGTGACACGCTGAAGAGTTGACAAGGTGACCTTTGCGTGCACAAATGCACTGCCCACTAAGGCACAAGCATAACCGCATGCTAACTTACTAAGTCTAATAATTTGTACCACACTGACCCAAGCAGCATAAACCATGGCCGCCCGTCATAAAATGGAATCGACTTAAACGGCAAATCGGCAAAGGGATTCTGACCGCCCGCCCCACAGATCATTTCGGCCAACTGTGCGCCCAAGTAGGTCGCCATCGCCACGCCGTGACCGGCATAGGCCAAGGCGTAATGCACGCCACCCATGCGACCCGCGCGCGGCAAGCGATCGAACGTGAAACATACGTTGCCGCTCCACGAATACTCGATAGGCGCGTGTGCCAATTCGGGAAAGATTTCGCCCAGACCGCGCTGTAAAATTGCCACGCTGCGGCGCGTGGTCTGCGGCGATGACGGTTTGTACTCTGCTCGCCCGCCAAACAACATCCGGTTGTCGGCCGACAACCGGAAATACGCCAGAAAATTTTTGGAATCATAGACCACGCGGCGATGCGGCAAGATTCGATCGGCGACTTCACTGGGTAGCGGCTCAGTGGCGATCATATACGAACCGACAGGAATGATGCGACGGCGCAAAGTGGCGGAGACAGCGTCCGTGTAGCCGTTCGTCGCGATCAGCACGTCCTTCGCCCCGATCGGCCCGCGCGGCGTAAAGACCCTGAATTGCTGACTGCCGCGTTCGATCGATAAGGCCGGTGTCCGATCGAGCAATTGCGCCCCGGCGCGTTCCGCAGCGCGCGCCAGGCCGCGCACGTATTTAGCCGGGTGCACGCCGCCGCTGCGCTCGTCAATCAACACGCCGTGATAATAATCAGTGCCCAGTTCTTCGCGCTGCCGCGATCGCTCCAGCAGCTGAATGGAATGATTGAAGTCGCGCGCGAGCAACTCTTGCGCGTGCTGAAAATGCTTGAAATGCGCGGGCTTGCAGGCAGCTTCGAGATGACCCACGCGGCCATACTCACACTCGATGTTCTCACTCGCGATGAGGTTCTCGATGAAGTCGAGGCCGCGCAACGACAGCGCATGCAATTCGTGTGCGCGCTCCAACCCCAACTTCTTGATCAACGTCGCCGGTCCAACGGCCAGACCGGTCAACACCTGTCCGCCGTTACGCGAACTCGCGCCCCAACCGATCGTCTCTTTTTCCAGCACGACGACGCTAGCCCCGCGCTGCGCCAAAGTCCGCGCCGCGGATAACCCGGTGTAGCCGCTGCCGATCACAACCACGTCCGCGCGGGCGGGCAAAGGCCGATCGGCATAGCTGGGCAGTTCGGGCGCGGTGGCCCACCAATAGGGCGTCTCTTTGATCATCGGACTCCTTTAACGCTACTATCGCTTATAGTTCATCGCTCATGGTCAAGTGTGTTTCCAGCCAGCCGCGCACCGAGTTGATCAGCCACACACGCTCGGCGGACAACACCTCTTCCTTTAGAATCACTCGTTCGCGGATCAAATTTTGATCGAGCAGGCTGCGCCGAAATGTGCCGCCGAGCAGACCACACTCGATCGGCGGAGTGTAGCGCACACCCTTCAATTCCACGACGACATTGGCGATGGTTGATTCGGTTATCTCACCGCGTTCGTTCCACAAGAGCACGTCGTCCATGCCGGGTCGCTGGGCACGCGCGGCCTCATAAACAGTGCGGCGCGTGGTCTTATGGTACAAAAAGATGTCGCGAGAATCAACTGGCCCGGCTGCCAGGGTGATACGCATCGGCTGCGGCAGCGATTGCACCGGCGCGGCGGAGATCGTGACTTCACCCAATTGCGAAATGGTAATCCGAATTTTATGCGGCACTGGCGCCCAGGTCTGGTGCAGTTCTGCAAGTTGGCCGTTCAGCGTCGAAAGATCAATCGGGATGTTGAAGTACTCAGCAGATTCGATCAGGCGCTGCCAGTGCAAATCCAACAACCAGAAGCCATTGGCCGGCGCCCACAAGATCGATTCGATCAGATCGAACACTTGCGGCGGCTGGGTCAGCACGCGCATTTTGATTTCGCATTCACGCCATTCATCGGCCGCCTCAGAATCCCACACGATGCCGCCGCCTACACCATACTCAGCCGTCTGCGTGCTCTGATCGATCGTTACGGTGCGGATTGCAACGTTGAACTGCGCGTCACCGTTCGGCTCCATGTAGCCGATGCAGCCGGTATACACGCCGCGCGGTGTGCTCTCCAACTCAGCGATGAGTTCCATGGTGCGAACTTTAGGCGCGCCTGTGATCGACGCGCAGGGAAACAGCGCGGTCATAATATCCACTAATGACGCGTCGGTTTGCGCCGTAACCGTTGAGGTCATTTGCAACACCGTCGGATAACGCTCAATTTCAAAGAGCGCAGGTACGTGGACCGAGCCGATATCGGCCACACGACCTAGATCGTTGCGGATCATATCGACAATCATGACGTTCTCGGCGCGATTCTTTTCAGATTGATGCAACCACGTCATGTGCGCGCGATCTTCATTTAGGGTGCGACCACGGGCAGTCGTGCCCTTCATCGGTTTGGCGGTCAGGGTGCGGCCGGTGCGAGTGAAGAGGAGTTCAGGCGAAACCGAACAGAGGATGTGCGAGCCAAGATCAAGATAGGCGGCGTAACCCCGCGGCTGTTTGCGCGCCAGGTCCAAAAAGAACGGCCACGCTTCGCCCTCAAAAGACGCGCGCAACCGATAGGTGTAATTTACTTGATAGGTGTCGCCGCGGGCGATGTGATCTTTGATCTGGGCGATGGTTCGTTCGTAAGTGGGCCACTCAACCGAAGGGGACCATGCGCCGATCGAGTACGAAGACCGATCAGTTTCGGGCAGCCGATCGAGTTTCTCAACTCGATCGTACAAACTGAACCATAAGAGCGGCACGCCGCCTGGCGGTCGTACACGCAAGGCACGATCAAAGGCGGGCGCAGCTTCATAGGCCAGACATCCAACCGCGTACCAGCCGTGTGTTTTGATCGCGGTCTCGACGGCGCGCAGTTTGCCCGCGACTTCGTCAAGCATCCGCGTCTCGACGATCTCGACGGGCTGACTGAAACGCAGCCAGTCCCGCGACCCCGTCTGGAGTAGGCAATCGCCGCGCATGCTATTCGCCGCCGTTTACCGCGCCTCGCGCGTTGCAGCGTTCAGTCATGCGCGCGAGGCAGGGCGCAGCGTGATCAACTTATCGACGGCTTCTTTCACTGTAACTTTCCCCTCGGCAGTGAGTTGTTCCAGCGTCACATCCTGGGTGGTCGTGAGCGGATAGCCTTGATCCATTTCGATGGCCATGCGCACATCATTTGCGTAGCGGGTATCCGGTCGGACAATCTTTTTGGCATTTTTGATCTTCAACATGGAGGTGACCTCAAACAAGAATAAGAACTAGCGCCCGCAATTATAGCCGATTTTACGGTAAAGTTGAGCATATCAACAGCAAGCCAGCACTTACTCACGCCGAAAAGTCGTTTACCTTTTGCCGATGACAGGTTATAATATTTGGTGAAATTCCGAACACCTTAAGCGGGCTACCGCTATTCCATTCAGGAGGTCATCTCATGTTGATCAGTGACAAAATCAACGCTGCATTCAATGCTCAAATCGGCCACGAATTAGCCAACTCGAATCAATACGTCGCCATCGCCGCGTGGTTTGACGGCGAAAGCCTCAAGGGCCTCGCAAAGATGTTCTACAAGCAGGCCGAGGAAGAACGCGAACATGCCATGAAGTTTGTGGAGTTCATTCTGGATGCGGGCGGCAAGGTCGAAATCCCTGCTATCCCCGGCGCGCAGAACACCTTCGCCTCGGCAGAGGCGGCCGCGCAGTTAGCGCTGGATGCTGAAGAACGCACGACATCTCAGATTAACGATCTGATGACGCTCGCCGTCGCCGAGAAGAATTACGCCGCGCAGAACTTCCTGCAGTGGTTCGTCAACGAGCAGGTCGAAGAAATCGCCACGGCCTCAACGAACCTGGACGTGATCAAGAAGGCCGGGCCGAACGTGTTGATGGTGGAAGCGTATCTAGCGCACGTCAATAAGTAAGCACCGCCGTTGTTGCGTCTCAACGGGACCCGATCGACGATCGGGTCCCGTTTGTTTTCCCCGCCAATTATCCAGTTTCCTCTCCGCCTTTTGGCCGATTGACTTCCCGCCAAACCGTCCTAAAATTGTCACATGTGACTTAGGACAATTTTATGGACCTCAAACTTGATTCACACCGGCGCTCGCCCATCTACGCTCAATTGGTTCAACATATCAAACATCAAGTTGCCAGCGGTCAACTGAAACCGCGCGATCGGCTGCCCACCGTCCGCGCGCTGGCTGCGGAGTTACACGTTCATACCAACACCGTGGCGCGCGCTTACGATCAGCTCGATCGGGAAGGGGTCATCTCGGCGCAGCAAGGGCGCGGAACTTTCATCGCCGAGCGGACCAATCAGCCGCATTTGCAACAGCATCGGCGGGAGTCGTTGCAGGCCAAAATCGATCAAACCATTTTGGACGCGCTGAGTCTAGGCTATACCCATCAAGAAATCGAAGCGGCGTTTGATCGCACGCTTCACAATTGGAAACGTAAAACCAAGAAAGGTATCCGATAGTATGTTGAAGTTAACGCAGTCTCTTATAGGCGCAAGCCTGATCCTCATTTTGGCAGCGTGTGCGGCTCAGCCCGCGGCTGCCCCCACAACCGCGCCAACTGCACCGGCCGTACCACCCACCGCGGTGCCGCCGACAGTTTCCGCGCCGACGCCCGAATCTGTGCCAGCATCGATTGCGACATCTGAGAAAATGCTCGACCAATTCGTCAAACAGGATTTCGCCAGCATGATTGCCAGCTTCGATGATGCGATGACAACAGCACTGCCACAAGATAAATTGAAGCAAGCCTGGGATGGCGTGAAGGCGCAATTTGGCGGGTATCAAAACACCACTGACAAGCAATTCCTGGCGCGCAAAGACAAATACGACGTTATCCTGCTCACCGTGAACTTCGAAAAAGGTTCACTCGGTTTCCGAGTGAGTGTCGATACAACGAGTGGCAAGATCGGTGGGCTGCAGTTTGTGCCCGTCAATTCGGCGTCATCGACCTCATACGCGCCGCCGGCCTACGTTGATCAGACGAAGATCGAGGAGAAAGACGTCACCATCGGCACAGGGGAGTGGCAGTTGCCGGGGACATTAACGCTACCGAAAGGTACCGGCCCCTTTGCGGCCATCGTCCTGGTCCACGGCTCCGGCCCGAACGATCGCGATGAAACGATCGGGCCAAACAAACCGTTCAAAGATCTCGCTTGGGGTCTAGCGTCGCAGGGCATCGCCGTGCTGCGCTATGATAAACGCACCAAAGTGTACGCCGAGAAATTAACTGACGTTAAAAACTTCACTGTCAAAGAAGAGTCGATCGACGATGCGGAGGTTGCGGTAGAGTTGTTGCGACAGACACCCAACATCGATCCCAAGCGCGTCTTTGTGGTGGGGCACAGTCTGGGCGGCTATCTCGCGCCGCGCATTGCTCAGGCCGACACGAACATCGCGGGCCTGATCATTCTTGCCGGGGCAACGCGGCCGCTCGAAGATGCGATGTTAGAACAGGTACAGTACATCGCTTCGCTCAGCGGCTCGTCAGTTCCAACGTCCACGGTGACTGAGCTCAAGACGCAAGTCGATGCGGTCAAAGCGTTGAAGCCTGGTGACGAATCCAAACCGCCGATCCTGAATATTCCGGTGTCGTACTGGCTCGATCTGCAGAACTATAGGCCAACTGAGTTAGCCAGCCAACTCACACTGCCGATGTTGATCTTGCAAGGCGAACGTGATTATCAGGTGACAATGGTTGATTTCAAAAACTGGCAGACGGCTCTGTCAAGTCACAGCAATGTCCAGTTTAAGTCCTATCCCGATCTGTATCACCTGTTCATTTCGGGCACGGGTAAGAGCACTCCGGCTGAATATCAACAACCCGGGCATGTGGCGCAGAGCGTGGTAGACGATATTGCCGCCTGGGTTAAAAGCAAGTAAGTCTACAGGAGTAATATAGAATGATCAAAACTGAAGGACTCGCGAAAGTTTTTAACGGCGACAAACGCACCGGCCAGATTCAAGCGGTGGATCAACTTAATCTCGACATCAAGCAAGGCGAAGTCTTCGGGTTCCTTGGACCGAATGGCGCAGGCAAAACAACGACCGTTCGTATGCTAAGTGCCCTGATCGCGCCGAGTGCCGGACGAGCCTGGGTAAACAACTTCGAAGTCGGGAAGCAGGACGCGCAGATTCGGGCCTCGATCGGAATTCTCACCGAACAGCCCGGCATGTACGATCGGCTAAGTGCCGAAAAGAATCTATCGATCTATGCGCAGCTGTATGGCGTGCGCGATGTCGCTGGTCAGGTCGAGAAGTATCTACGTATGCTGGGCTTGTGGGAGCGCCGTCATGATCCGGCCGGATCATTTTCCAAAGGCATGAAGCAGAAATTAGCCATCGCGCGCGCGATCTTGCATGAACCAGCCACGGTGTTTCTCGATGAACCCACGGCGGCCCTCGATCCTGAGGCGGCTAAGTTGGTGCGCGATTTCATCGAGGAGTTGAAGACCGAAGGCCGCACGATTTTTCTGTGCACGCACAACCTCGACGAAGCTGATCGGTTGTGCGATCGCATCGGCGTGTTCAAACAGCGGCTGATCAAAGTAGATTCGCCCAGCCGCATGCGCACCTCGCTGTTTGGCCGCACAGTCGAGTTCAAGTTAAAACGCATGGAGGCGATGTACAGTGATCGACTCAAGCAATTCGACTTCGTCAAGCAAGTTGAGATTGAAGACAGTCGTTTGACGGTGGCATTGGACGAGCCTGAAACGGCGAACCCCATCATCGTCAAGGCATTGGTGGAAGCCGGAGCGGAAGTGCAATTTGTCAGCGAAGTGCGTCACTCATTAGAAGACGTCTATTTCTCGTTGATCAATGGGAATAACAGGTGAAGCCATGAACCGAATTCAAACGCTTATCGATAAAGAATGGGCTGAGGTTTTTAAGAACAAGATGGTGCTGTTCACCGTAGCCTTGATGCCGGTGTTGTTCGTCGTCATTTTGGTGGTGCAATTGGTGATTATGCGCCAGGTGCCGTCGAGCGAAATGAACGACGCGCCCGCGGCCGTCCTCGCTGCCTGTGCGGCACAAGGCCTCAGTGACACCGAATGCATGCAGGGCTATCTGGTCGGCTCGTTCATGGCGCTGTTTCTGATCATCCCGGTGATGATTCCTGTGACAATCGCCGCCTACAGCATCGTCGGCGAGAAGACCACGCGCTCGCTAGAGCCGCTGCTGGCGACACCGACCTCAACCACCGAGATCATTTTGGGTAAGGGTCTGGCAGCGGTGATCCCCGCCATCGTGGCGACGTGGGTGTCGTTTGGACTGTTCCTCCTCACCGCACGAGCCTTCGCCGTTAGCGAACGCGTCTTCGCCCTGATCGCCGACCCGATGTGGCTGGCCGGCATGCTTGTCGTTGCACCGTTGCTGTGCGTGCTGTCGGTGACGACGGCCGTCGTCATCTCGTCGCGCGTCAACGATCCGCGCGCAGCTGAACAGATCAGCGCATTGCTGATCCTGCCAGTCATGATGCTCCTCTTTGGCCGCATCATCGGGTTCATTACGCTGAACCTGACTACAATGCTGCTCTTTGGGTTAGGACTGCTGATCGTCAACATGGTCATGGTTTGGCTGGCCGTCAAACTATTCCAGCGCGAGGTCATCCTGACTCGCTGGAAGTGAGATCGAGACCGAATCCAAACCGGATTCAAGTTGCTTTCTCGATCAGTCGATGCTAAGATAAGAGCGCTCGTTCGATAGCGAGCGCTCTTATTCTTTTATTAGTGTAAGTCTTGAAGGAGAAGCACATGGCAACTGAGAATACGCAAGTAACAACAAATTCCAAAGCAAACACGCCCGAACCGCCGAGCGATCAAGCCCGCGCGGTCGTCGCCGTCACGTCGGTCCCCCCGCACGCGCATCCCATCCCGCGTAAGCGCTTCCCACGCCGCTTCTGGGATGGCGTCAAAAATATCAGTTTGCTGGTCTCGATGATCATCAATCTGGTCTTGATCATCGTGGTCGTAGTTCTGATTAATCAAATTGGCGCCATCAAGCAGACAGTTGGCAGCATTCTCGGGCAGTTAGATTCGGCCTTCCTGGGGCTTGGTCAGGCCACGATTGCAGATACCATCAAGATCGATCAACAGGTGCCTGTGCACTTTGACGTCCCGCTCAACCAGGACACGACGGTTGTGACTCAAGCACCAGTGCCCATCAACGCTTACGCCACATTTTCGTTAGGGCAGTTCGGCAGCATCAACGGCAACGTAAGTCTGGCGCTGCCTGCCGGGACTTCGTTACCCGTTCACTTGGAAATCAACGTGCCGGTCAGTAACACAATCCCGGTCGTGTTCGATCAGCCGGTCAGTATCCCGCTGGCCGAGAAAGGCTTGGGGCCGGTCGTGGCGAAACTGCGCGGCGCACTAGGCCCGATCATCCAATTGGTTCAGCAATTGCCCGACGCCTTTGTGATCATTCCCTAGCCTCGCTCATGTTCCACGTGAAACGCCACTTTACAGAATAGAATATGCTCAATTTTCGAGACTACTGCACGACCGCCACTTCCGAAGCAGTCCAACTTTTGAAAGACCTGTGCTCGCTCGAATCACCCTCCGGCGATAAGGCCGCTGTCGATCGCTGCTCGACCTTTGTGGCGGAGCAGTTACGTGCGTTCGGCGCAGAAGTCCGATCGGTTCCACAAACAAGCGCGGGAGATCACCTCATCGCCGATTGGTCCGGCGGCACGAGCGGGTCCGGCCAATTCTTGACGCTTTGCCACCTCGACACGGTGTGGCCCATCGGCACACTTCACCCGATGCCGCTGCGCGAAGAAGCCGGGAAGTTGCTCGGACCTGGCGCCTACGACATGAAGGCTGGAACGGTCATCCTGTTGCTGGCTTTACAGGCTATCAAAGCCGCAGGTCTAGCACCCAGGCGACCGGTCCGTATGCTCTTCACTAGCGATGAAGAAGTCGGCAGCACCACTTCGCGCGAATTGATTGAGACCGAGGCCAAGCGCAGCGCGCTGGCGCTCGTGCTGGAACCGGCGATGGCGGGCGGTCAACTCAAAACATTCCGCAAGGGCGTGGGCGACTTCACAATCGTCGCGCACGGCCGCTCGGCGCACGCGGGAGTCGATCACCAGAAGGGCATCAACGCCATCGCCGAGTTGGCACATCAGATCGTTCGACTGCAAGCCCTGACTGACTACGAGTCAGGGACGACCATCAATACCGGTGTTATCAAGGGCGGCACAGCCAGCAATGTGGTGCCGGAACGCGCCAAGATGGAAGTTGATTTTCGAGTCTCGAAGATGAGTGAGATCGATCGGGTGGTGCCGACGATCGAGAATCTACAACCGATCCTGCCGGGCGCTCGATTGGAGATCGCGGGCGGTTTGAATCGTCCGCCGATGGAGCGCAATGCCATGATGATCGCCACCTTTGAAAAGGTGCGCGCCTTGGGTGAAACAATCGGTTTGAAGTTGGAAGAGGGATCGACCGGTGGTGGCAGTGACGGCAATTTCACCGCCGCCTTAGGCACGCCCACACTCGACGGACTGGGCGCGCGCGGTGATGGTGCTCATGCCGCCCATGAGCATGTCATCATCGAGAGTCTGGCGGAACGGGCGGCACTGCTGGCAACCATCTTCACCCAGTGGGACTAAGCGCGATGTCCGCAAAACCGGCTTGCTTTAAGTGCGCCCAAACCGATCGGGTGGAGAAGGTCAGCGTTATCTTCGGCAACAGCGCTGCTTATCCAAACCTCGCGCCGCGTTTGAAACCACCGACTGAGCCTCAACGCCCGCCGGAAAAATTCCATCTGTCGCAAAACGAAATCCTGTTAACGCTGGCGGTTGGTCTGTTCACAGCCGGCATCGGATGGGTGGCGATGCCGCTGGTGTTGTGGCAAAACTGGCGCGATAAAGTCGCTCGCTATCCGCGTGACCATGCAGCGTGGCAAGTCTCACTACAACATTGGACCGAGTTGTACTATTGTGGTCGTTGCGACGTAGTGTTTGCACCTCAATCACTACCAACGCGCTCGTTGCCCGACACGTGCGAGAAGTGTGGTGGTGCGCTACGCTCCGACGCCGTGAAATGGATCGATGCCGAGAGTGCTGTTTGTCCGTGGTGTGGATCGGCCGTGAAAACCAACAACGGTTAGATCACGACTTCGGCTTCAAGTCATCAACCGCTTGCCGTAAGCGTTCAATCGTCAATACGCTGGAAACTCGATCCATAAATTCGCGGACCGTTGGGCTGTAGACGCGCAACGCGATCACGTTCGGGCCGACAGGATCGCTGCCAGCAGCGCCGGGTGAATCGGCATACGCGCCGTAAAAAGCAAAGTACGCCTGGTTCAATTTGCGGATGCCGTAGCCTTGCGAGTTGATGTAGCGACGCTGTTGCTCCATGTAGTCTTCCGCTGCAACAATCTTAGCCTGCGCCTGATCCGTTTGACCCGCTTTCTCCAAGTCACGGGCTTCCGCTAACATTTTATCCACCTGAACACGCGTATCATGCAGAGCGCGACTAACGCTAAACTCTTGCTGGTTAGGTGAAGTGGTCGGTGGCTGCGGCGGTTCCGGCGTGGGAATAGTCAGCGGCTTTGGTTCAACCAGATCCGGAAACGTACGCTTTAACTCATCTAAATAGAAACGCCGCATCACCTTCAAGCCGATCTCGTCGCCAAAGACCGATGCGACCGTTTCGTTGATGGTGCGAACATCCGGCGCATCTTCGGCGAGATAACTGTAACCGAGCGGACGCAGATACAACCAATGATGCGACCATTCATGCGAACAAGTCTGCAGCAGAAACAACAACTCAGTCGATTCAAGGATCATCGCCGGATAGTCAGCCAGCCCCCCGATCGGCACCACTAGCGCCGATCGGTTCGTCTCGCTTAATACGCGTGTTTCGAGCGCTTCGGCTTGATCGACGTTCAGACCGGTCTCCAGTCCTTCACTGAGATCGCGCCGAATTTCGTCGCGCGGCGAAACGATTAGGATATAGGGCAGGGGCGTGATCCGCACGGCCACAGGCGGAAAGACCTCGCCGCCTACACCAAAGCCCTCGTCGATCAACACAGACGAAATTTGCTGCTGAATGATCGCTTCGGCGGTTGGCCGCCGCTGTTCGATTTCGGCCCGAACAACATCGCGCTTCGCGCGCAAATCGGCCGAAGCAGTTACCGCGTTTTCAGCGCTCTCTTTGGCGTAGATCTGGCGGACTTGCGACTCATACTGCCAGTAGTCGCGCATCAACTGCATGAAGTCCAGCACAAATTTACTACGCTGATTATCGGATAAATACCGATCGAGCGGCACGGCGATCTGAGCGGCCTTCTCCCGCCAGGCGTCGAGGGTCCATTCAACGAAATCAAACAACTGAGCGCCGACGGCCCGTGAAATTTTCGTTTCGAACGCACCTGGCACGGGGTACTCTTGGCCGATGAGCAGCGCCACAGCTACAAAGAAAATACCGTAACTTGCTACTAAGCCCAATCGCCGTGCACCGAGACGAATCTTGTGTCGCATGTTGTATGCCTTGGTTATCGCTTTACTTGATCCGAGCAAGACAATTATACCCGTGGCGATTTGCAGCCGACCATTCACCCGTGTAATGAGTTTCAACCATGTTATAATCGCCGTGCCTTAAGATTTTGATCAAGCAAGTGATGGACTCCTTATGCGCTTTTTAGTAACTGGCGGGGCAGGCTTTTTAGGCGCGACACTAGCCAATCGGTTGGCGAATGCCGGGCACACGGTCCGCGTCCTCGACGATCTCACCACTGGCGATCCCAGTCGCTTGAACCCGTCCATTCTTTTCACCCGGGGCGATGTCGCCGATGTGCCCAAATTGTGGACGTTGCTTCAGGATATGGACTGTGTCTATCACCTGGCAGCGCGCGTATCGGTGCCCGAATCGGTGCTGTATCCGCGCGAGTATAATAGCGTCAACGTCGGCGGCACCGTGGCCGTAATGGAAGCCATTCGCGATGCGGGTGTCAAGCGTGTCGTCTTAGCATCGTCCGGCGCAATTTACGGCACACAGACGCATCAACCCGTACACGAAGACCTGGCCCCCAACCCCGACTCGCCGTACGCCGTCAGCAAACTAGCAGCCGAACATTACGTGCGCACCATCGGATCGCTGTGGAAGATCGAAACGGTGATCTTGCGCATCTTCAATGCTTACGGGCCTGGGCAACAATTACCTGCGTCGCACGCACCCGTCATTCCGCAATTCTTGAAGCAAGCGCTGACAGGTGGATCATTGGTCACATTTGGCGACGGTCGTCAGACCCGCGACTTCGTTTATGTGGACGATGTGATCGATGCGTTGGAAGCGGCCGCGACGGCGCGGAACATCGATCGGGAAGTGATCAACATCGGCGGCGGCTCGGAGGTCTCGATCGATCAACTGGTTGAGATCATCAGTCGCTTCACGCACCTTCCGATCAATCCACTGCGCAACAACGCGGGCGGTGGCGTCAAACGCCTGTGGGCTAATATCGGGAAAGCGCAGGCGTTGTTGGGTTATGTGCCGCGTGTCTCGCTGGAAGATGGCCTGCGCCTGACCATCGAACGCGATCCGCGCTTCCGCGAACTAAACACTAAACGAGTGAGTGTGCCATGACCCGCCTGACAGATACCGCTCGCGCCGAAGTCGCTGCTTTCTTGAAGAAACATACTACGCTGACGCTGGCCACAGTCGATCGCGAAGCGTGGCCGCAAGCGGCCAATGTTTTTTTCGTCAGCGATGACGCGCTCAACCTCTATTGGATCTCCGGCGAAAAGAGCCGTCACTCGCAAAACCTGGAGCGTGTCAGCCGCGTGGCCGTGACGATCCATAACGAAACGTGGGATTGGCGCGATATTCATGGCGTGCAGATCGAAGGGCAAGCGCGGCGCCTGATCGATCCCGACGAAACCGATCGGGCGTGGGCGTTATTCCGCGACAAGTTTCCTTTCACAGCGGAATTCACCGATCAGATCGCGCGGAGTGCGTTCTACGTGCTAACGCCGCACTGGCTGCGCGTAATCGACAATTCCAAATACTTCGGACATCAAGAAGAGTACAAACTGCCGTGAGCGCAAGAGTTCAAGACCTCGATAAAGCCGCACTGCGCGGCGAGCCGTCACACGTGTGGCGCTTTGGTCAACATCGCCGCCTTGATATGATCGTCAGCGCGCTGCCGATTGATACGCGGCGCATTCTGGTCGATGGCTGCGGCGTAGGCATGTACGTGCGCCACCTCGACGAGCTAGGTTACAACGCGATCGGCCTCGACATCGACTACGAACGCGTCGTCGAAGGCACGCAAGCCGGTCTCGATCAACTGCATATAGCTGCAGGCGAATATCTCCCGTATCCGAGCGGCACGTTTGACGCGGTGTTGTCGCACGAAGTGATCGAGCATGTGAGCAACGATCGATTTGCGGCGCGAGAGATGCTGCGCGTGCTGCGGCCCGGCGGTCGTGTGATTCTATTTTGCCCCAATCGCCTGTATCCCTTTGAGACGCACGGTCACTACTGGCGCGGTCAATATCACTTTGGCAACACGCCGCTAATCAACTACCTGCCCGATCCCTTACGCAACAAATTTGCGCCGCACGTGCGCGCCTACACTGGTCGCGGTATCCGGCGGCTGTTTGACGATCCGCATGCCCGCATTGTGACTCACACGCAGATTTATCCCGGCTACGATAATATCGTCGCGCGGCGACCAGCATTGGGTAAAACCCTGCGCGCCATCACCTACACTTTCGAGCGCACACCGCTGCGGCTCTTTGGTCTATCGCACTTCCTGGTAATTGAGAAAACGTGACTCTCAGTGGATTATCAAGCAACTAAACTCACTCACCAAAACCCGGGCGACTTGTTGAAAGTCGCCCGGGTCATTTCATGGACTAAAACTGTTGAGTGAACTCAGCCTCAAATCACTGAATTTCAATACTCGTCAACAACACTGAATCGGGTTCCGGGCTGCCCGTTGATGTCGTCGTGAGCCGCGTGCCATCGGCGCGATACAAACCGACAACGACCTGATACATCCCAGCGGGCAAGGTCGCCGGCAGGATCACACCATGCCGATCGCTGATAAGTTGATTGGACGGCCAACTGCTTAGCGGCGCAAAGCCGCCCACCGGCGGCAGATCGGATTGCGCAACGACCTGACCACTGGCGTTCAGCACGTGAATGAACACGGTCGCATCGGCCGACGGTGTCTGCACAGCCTGCCATTGCAACTCCACACACAGCGGCTCACTCGCAGGTAAAGTCGTGCCGTTGATGCGAGCACCTGTCAAGTTGACGGCGTCATCAAAAACGGCCGAGATCGTCAGCGCTTCGAGTGGCTCAGCGTATATATAGTGTGACACTTGCGCAGACCCAGCAAATTGCGTGCTGACTTTGCACAGTGAGGCACTCAACGTGCGATCGATGTTGAGGCGTTGATCTTTCTTACCAGTCGCCCCAAAGTCTAGCACGTACCACAGTTCGTCGCGCTCGGTACTGAAGCGCTGCAATTCCTGTGCACTCCAGTTGGCCGCCGGACCGTCGAGCAAAAGTGCGGCTTCAGTTGTCCAACCCGGTAGAAATGCCGCCAGCCGCTCATAACTATCGACCTGATCGAACAGCACGTTGGCACGCTCAGGCGTAGAGTTCGACTGGATCAAAGTCACAGCCTCATGCATTGAATCGGCTTGATAACGCTGGGCGGCGTACAATGGCAAACCACCAATCGCCAGCCCGATCGTTGCCAAAAGCGCGGCAACTCCGCCAACCCTGATCGCCCGTTGAAGGCCACGTCGGCGCCGATCATCTGGCTCGACGAAGATCTCCACCGCAAAGACCAGTGCCAGTCCGATCATCACGAACAGCCGTACGATGATCAGCGCGGTCAGGTAACTGGCATCGGCTTTGAGCAGGATAAACGTAATCGGCCACTCGATCACGTACAAGGCCTCGAGGATCAGCAACAGCAGCGTCCCCACCGCGTTCGGCATCAGAATACACAGGAACGCCATCAAATACAGGCTCCACTGCGGACTGTAGCCTTTGGACCACAACAAATACATGACGAACGTAAACCCGGCCAGCCCGATAGCCGATCGAATGGTGTACCGCCGCAAAGATCGAATCATCACGCCGCCATAAACGATCGCAAAGCCGAGCGTGATCCACCCCCATGGCACGCGCGTGGCCGTAGTCAACAACGATTGTCCCGCCAGCGCTGGATCAAAACGCACGTTCAAAGCCGGATCAGTATGCTTGATCACGCCATCGATCAGCGCATATGGCGAAGACCACCCCGGCAGCGTCAACAACGTCTCGACGTGCGCAGCGACCATCTGCGGGCTCTTGATCAGAAACGGGCTGAGCGCCACCAGCAGTGTGATCGCGCCAGCTGCGATGAACGTGGCCAAACGTCTGATCGGCCTGAAGCGAATTAGCCCGATGGCTCCGGCCAAGGCGACGTAAGGCTTCACTAATACGCCGAGCCCGATCGCGATCCCGGCCAGCCGCGGCCGATCGACGAGGATCAACCCGATCGCCGCCAGCACAGCCAACAACGCCAGCGATTCGAACCAACCCAATACGATGAACAACGGGACAAACAATGTGGCATACAACCACGCACTTCTGATCGCAGCGGCCGGACCATGCAGGCGTTTCGCGAGGGCGTAGATCAGCACGGCGTTGGCCGCATCGCTCGGCGCGATCAGGCCATGCAGGACGAGGTTGAACCAGAAACGTTGATCGATCCAGCTGGGCAGAAGCGCCGAGATTTTATAGGCCAGCACACTGAGCCAGGTAAACCCCGGCGGATATTCGACCCAATAGTCGATGAACGGATACGCGCCGCTAGCGGCCAAACGACCCAGTTGAAAATGATACGCACTGTCCGGCCCGGTCTCGGCGACATAGCCACCCACGCGCAGCGTAACGATCGCCAACAACCGCACCATGAGCATCACGCCGATTACTGGCAGCAGCTCGTGGTGGAGGATGAACGCTAGGGTCTGCGTAAAACGCGCAGCATAAGATTTGAGTCGAATCATCGTGCGACTTGTCCGATTGAGTAAGCGTTATCGCCAATCGATTGACCGGCGGCATCAATCGCCGCTAGCCGTTCGTTCGTAGCCCGATTATAAACGCCAATCTTCAAAGTGACCGTCCTCGACGGCAGAGCGAGATAACGAACATCGACGACGTGTTCGCCCGGTTGGCATTGCGTTAGTGGATACAAGCCGTGCAGCAGATCACCATCGGCTTGCGCGGCGAGTTGGCCATTCGCATCGAGCGCGTGAAGGAAGATTGTTTCCTGCGGATCGAACTGACCGATGCAATCCCACGTCAGCGTCAACACCACCCGATCGGTTTGTGGTTCGATCGAGGCGGCCACTAAACCCAGTCGTTCACCAAATAGTGACAGGTGTGATTGTGCGCGCTCCTGAGTCACCCGGCCAACATCTACCACGCGCACCTGCCCGTCAGAATGATACTCACCGATAAAAACACCGTCGCTTGATCGAATAGTCGTGTCCAATTGCGATCGATCAACTGCCGCGCCACGCATATCCACTTGATAAGGATAATCTTCAAGTTGCGCCAACGCGGGCACAGTGATCGACGTCGTGTGCGGACGCTGACCAGTTTGCAGTTCGGCATACTGACCCAGATCGACCGAGACCGGCATCAAGACCGCGCGGAAAAAACCGACCGGGAACTCGCGCCAATAAGGCGTAATCTGATCAGGCACGTTGACGTACAACAAGTGCGCGCTACTGCCTGCGGTTTCACCGCTGCGGACAACATCCCAGATCGCGGGCAGGGTGGCATCGTTCAGGGCTTTGCGCACGCCCAGAAAGGCTGCGCTTTGCAGGCCGATGGCGAGACTCAACACTACCAGTCCGGTTTTCCACCAGCGATCGACGCGCGGCGACTTGAAATCGATGGCCAACAAACCGACCCAGATCATGATCGCGCCGCCAGCGGCGGTATACAAAATGCGCGGCGAAGTACCGACGTAACCAAACCCACGCGTGGCCCAGATCGGCAGAATCATCACCACGTACCAGACCAGGCCAAAGGCCAGCCATGCTAGACGGCGCGCATAACGAAAGGCGGCGAGCAGGAACAGCAACGTAATCGGTGCGACGAGAATCAACGGCTGCCAGGCCGGATTGCTCAACGCCGAAAACCACGCGCGCCACGGGCCGATCGCACCCGCTACCGGCCAAATCAACCCTTGCAGCAGATACCAGCTCACGGCCGGCTCGAAGCGGGCCACGGCCGATTCAGGATCTTTAGGGATGATGAACCACAGCCCCGCAAACGCCAGACACAGACCTACGTGCGCCAGCGGCCAACGGCTGAAGTGCTGCCACCACTTGCGTGTATCTGCCGATGTCGGCATAGGGCGGTCGCGGCTGATAATGAAAATTTCCAAGGCCGCGATCACAAAGCCAAACGAAACTGCGTTCTCTTGAAACGGCAACGCCATCGCCAGCAGGATCAGCGACCCGATCAATTTGCGCCGGTTGCCTTGAAGACGGCCATCGTAATATAAGATCGCCGAACTCAGCATAAAGGCCAACGCCTGCACCTGTGGCGAGATCACCCACGTCACGGTTTGATGGCTGAAGGGATACCAGGCGAAGAGCAACGCGGCCAGACCGGCCAGCAGCACCGATCGGCCTCGAAACAACCGTCGAGCCAGGGCAAAGATCAACCAGGTGTTGATGAGGTGCGTCAGGACGTGAACGAGATGAAACGTAAATGGATTGAAGCGCCCATCGAGCGCGAAAAGCAACTTCCACGCCACAAAGGCAAAAGGTCGATAGTAAAGGTAGCCTTGTGAAGTGGTGAAGATCGTCGGGATGGAGCGCGAGCCAGCCAACCCGATGTCGATCGGATCGACCCAAAAGAAGGGATAGGTCAGTGACGATCCGTAGATCATCACGACAGCCAGGGTCAGGATTAGCGCCCACCAGCGAGCGGGATAACGCACCAAGTTTAACTATCCAGTGATGAGGGTGACGGGCAGTTGCAGCGCGCCAACCAGCGCGCACGTGAGCCGGATGGCGTGTTCTTCATGAGGGTCAAGCCACTCCGTGAAATCAGGCTAAGTGCTTCAATTATACTCCTGCTGTTGGATTGGCAACCCTGGCGCAGGGCTGTTCCTGCCCTCTCGCCGCATTCCTTGCGCAAAACCTTTTGAACAGTTAAGATTAGCGCCTACTACCATCGATTTACTGGATTTGAGGTTAACGTGGCAACTGATCCCAACATTCAAGTCATTCTCGCGCGGCGGCAGCGCGTGCGCGCCAAACAAGGCAAAGGCCAGACACTCTGGCGTATGCTCGTCATCGGCGTAGTGGCGATCCTCCTGAGCTGCGGCGCGATCTTCGGCACGGGCGTAGGCGGCGCCGTCGCTATCTACGTGAGTCTCACCTCCGATCTGCCCGATCCGGCCCAACTGGCCGCGCGTTTTTCGGCGCAGAATCAGGAGTTCTTCGAGACCACCAAGATTTACGATCGGACTGGCAAGAACCTGCTGTACGAAGTGATCGATCCACGCGGTGGCGACCGGCAGTGGGTGTCGCTGGACACGATTCCGCCGTTTTGCCGTCAGGCCGTCGTCGCCAACGAAGACAAGAGTTTCTATGAGAATCCCGGCTTCGACATTCGTGGTGTGGCGCGCGCCTTCGTCAGCAATCTGCAAGGTGGTTCGGTGCAAGGTGGTTCGTCGATCACGCAACAGTTGGTCAAGGGCAACCTCATCGATCCCGAAGAGCGCTTAATCCGCGAAGGCATTGCCGGCTATACCCGCAAGGCGAAAGAAATTTTGTTATCGGCTGAAATCGGCCGCCGCTATTCCAAAGATCAAATTCTGGAGTGGTATCTCAACACCAACTTCTATGGCAACCTGGCATATGGCATTCAGGCCGCGGCCAAGGTGTACTACAACAAGACGGTCGATCAACTGGACCTGGCCGAATGTGCCATGCTCGCGCCGATTCCGCAGTTCCCGGCGCAGAACCCGATCGATAACCCCAACGATGCGGAACTCCGGCAGGCATTGGCCCTCGACGCGATGCTGCGTGACGGCTACATCACCGCCGAAGAAGCGGTGGCCGCCAAGGCCGAAGATCTCAAGATCGGCGGCGGCGTGGAAGAACGCTTCGACATCAAAGCCCCGCACTTTTCAGTTTACGTCCGCAAGTGGCTGGAAGATAAATTCGGGGCCGATAAGGTCTATCGGGGTGGTCTGAAGGTCTACACCACACTCGATCTGGATCTGCAGAATTTCGCGCAAGACGCCATCGCCAATCAAGTCAAGAAACTGACCGAAGAAGATCACAACGCCAACAACGGCTCCACAGTCGTCATCCGCCCGACGACGGGCGAAATTTTAGCGATGGTGGGCAGCGCCGATTATTGGAATGACAGCATCGACGGCAAGTTCAACGTCGCCACGGGTCTGCGTCAACCTGGCTCGTCCTTCAAGCCGTTCACGTATCTGACGCTGCTCTCGCAAGGCGTGCCCGCGTCATATGGTTTCCTCGACGTGCGGACCGAGTTCCAACAGCCCGGCGCGAATCCGCCGATCTATGTGCCGGAGAATTACGATCGAAAGTACCACGGCTACGCGCGTATGCGGCTCGCTTTAGCCCGATCGTACAACATCCCCGCCGTGCGTGCGTTAGAGATGGCCGGCGTGGGCAACGTCGTCCGCACCGCGCATCAGATGGGCATTACCACACTCGATCAAGGTCTGGACTATTACGGTCTCGCCCTAACATTGGGCGGCGGGGAAGTAAAGCCCATCGATATGGCGTACGCCTTTGGCGTGTTCGCCAACAGCGGTAACATGGCTGGCGCGCCGATCCCCGAAGATCGACAACGCCCCGGCTATCGCACGCTCGATCCGGTGCCGGTGCTGCGCGTCGAAGACAGCAAGGGCAACGTGTTGTGGAAGTACGATGTCGCTACCGTCGTGCGCGTCGTCGATGCGCCGCTGGCGTATCTGATCACCAACTTCCTGTCCGATAACGGCGCGCGCTGCGCGGCCTTTGGCTGCCCGAATGTGCTCGAACTCGATCGGCCTGCGGCGGTCAAGACTGGTACGACGAACGACTTCAAGGATAACTGGACGGTCGGTTACACACCGCAAGTTGTGGTTGCCGTGTGGATCGGCAATACCGACAATAGCCCAATGAAGCATGTGACGGGTATCTCGGGTGCCGCTCCGGTGTGGAACCAGATCATGTCGTACTTCTTGAAAGACAAGGAAATCCAGCCATTTGTGAGGCCACCGGGCTTGGAAGAAAAAGTCGTGTGTGCGACGACGGGTTTGCTGCCGACTAAGTATTGCCCCACAACCAAAGAACTGTTCATCCCCGGCACTGAGCCGACCTCGTACGATACGCTGTCGCAAGCGTTCCTGATCGATCGCGATACCGGCCAACTAGCGACGGCTTTTACGCCGCCCGACAAAGTGGAAGAGAAGGTGTTTGAAATCTATCCGCCGGAAGCGGCCGACTACGTGCGCGAGAACAACATCCCGCAGCCGCCGTCGAACTATGATACCGCTTACGGGCCGCCACCCAATGCTTATGGCGATGTTGCCATCATCGGGCCGAGCGCGTATTCGTATATTCGTGCTACCACGCCCATCACCGGCAACGCCAAAGGCGGCGATTACAATCACTATCGCATCGACTTCGGCAAGGGGCTCAATCCCACCGAGTGGCAGCAGATCGGTCCCGATCACGGCGAGCAAGTCGATAACAATGTGCTTGAGTTCTGGGATGTCAGCAACCTTGATGGGTTGTACAGCCTGCGCCTGACCGTGTTCCGCAATAACAATGAAACACAGACGGCGGTCGTGCCCGTCACCGTCGATAACATCTCGCCGACGATCAAGATCATCTATCCCAACAACGGCGATGCTTACACCTATCCGACCGACGAGTGGGTCAGCATCCAGTTGGACGTGCAGGACAACGTCGCGATCGGGCGCGTTGAGATCTACGTT
The DNA here is from genome assembly GCA_046328575.1 of Anaerolineae bacterium. Taxonomy (GTDB): domain Bacteria; phylum Chloroflexota; class Anaerolineae; order Fen-1058; family Fen-1058; genus JAGOBP01. The sequence continues at coordinate 17,959 of JAXLWI010000018.1, read as the reverse complement.
GATGACAAGCCGGAACCGTGGTCGGTGCGCGCCGCGCCGCCCTTCGGCGACAAGTGGGTGCTCGATTCCGGCGACAAACTCGGCACGCACACGTTCTTCGCCAAGGTATACGACAAAGCTGGCAACGTGGCCGAAAGCAACAAGGTCAAAGTGGTGATTACGGCGAAGAAGAGCCAGTGATTGACAATCTGGGATCAGGCATGATGATTTAGCAGAGAAATGGCCCGCTCGTAATGACTGAGCGGGTCATTGTTTATCTAGCGCCGCTGAGATTTGACACATCCGAGCGGGCTTCCGCGCCCGACGACTTCAGGAGTAATCATGAACATTCTGGTAACCAACGACGATGGCTACAGCGCGCCGGGGCTGTTGATCCTAAAACAAGCGCTGGAAAAAGTTGGACAAGTGACGGTGGTCGCGCCCGATCAAAACTGGAGCGCGGGCGGCCACGTCAAGACGCTGCATAAGCCGCTGCGCTTGAACAAAGTCCAATTGGCCGATGGCAGCGACGCGTATGCCAGCAGCGGCGCGCCCAGCGATTGCGTCGCGCTGGTGCTGCTCGGCGCGATCGACTTCAAGCCGGATCTGATCGTGTCCGGCATTAATCCCTTTCCCAACCTCAGCCACGATGTCACATACTCGGGCACCGTCACCGCCGCGATGGAAGGTTCGTTGAGCGGCATCCCGTCGATCGCGGTGTCGGTGGATGACGCGTCCGCCTATGAAACTGCCGCGGCCTTTGCGGCGCGCCTCGTGCCGATCGTGTTGGCGCACGGCCTGCCGCGCGAAGTTTTACTCAACGTGAATGTGCCCACCGGACCGATCAAAGGGGTGCAACTCACGCGGATGGGCGAGCGTGTGTACAACGACGCCCTCGACGCTCGCATCGATCCACGGGGCCGACCCTATTACTGGATCGGCGGCTCGGCCCCGACGGGCATTCCCGACGACGGCACCGATGTCGGCGCGCTGCACAACGGCTACATCTCCATCACGCCGATTCAGATGGATATGACGGCGTACAGGTTTATGGAAACGCTAAAGGAGTGGAATATTTAGGAACGCAGAAGACAGAAGGCGGAGTGCGGAACGCCATTGGCACGACGCGGATCGCTTAAAACAGGCCGCGGAGCGTCAATGACAGTGCGCGGAGTACCAAATACAGGCTGCGGAGCATCAATTGCAAGACGCGGAGTACCAAATACAGGGTGCGGAGCGCCAATGACAGGCTGCGGAGCGCTGATGGCAGGCTGCGGAGCGCCAAATACAGGGTGCGGAGCGTCAATGACAGGCTGCGGAGCGCCAATGACAGGCCACAGAAACGGTATATTGACATTGATCAGCCAAGTGGCTTGTTCTGTACTGAACGCGGCGACACACCTGTTTATGGATTTTCTCCCGCGTGCACGCGGTCGCGTTTGATCTGTTTATGACGCCCGCGAGGACGCGGGCTGCGAGCAATTGTGTTGAATTTTGCCTCACTTCTGTGGCAAACAACTTTTCTGAAAGCGAGAGTCGCTCATGCCTGTGCCATCAATTGGTGTGATCTTCCATCCCAAGTTCCCGCCCGAAACGCTGGCCGATTACGCCCGTCGCGCCGAGTCGGCGGGCTTCGACGAACTGTGGCTATGGGATGATTGTTTCTTGCCCGGAGCCTTTACCTCGGCGGCCATCGCCCTGTCGGCCACGCAGCGTCTCAAAGTGGGCATCGGTCTGCTGCCCGCGACGGCCCATAATCCTTTGTTTGCGGCGATGGAAATCACCACGTTGGCGCGCGCCTTTCCCGATCGGTTGCTGCCGGGCTTTGGGCATGGCGTCGGGGCGTGGATGACGCAAATCGGCGCGGCGCCGAGATCATCCATGAAAGCGCTGGAAGAAACGGTGATCGCCGTGCGTCAGTTGCTCAGCGGCGAAATGATCACCACACACGGTGAACAGGTGAACCTCGATCGCGTTCAGATGCAGCTGACGCCGACGACGCTTCCGCCGTTGTATGTCGGCGCAATGCGCGACAAATCGCTGCGGCTGGCAGGGCGTGTCGGCGATGGCACGCTCTTGACCGGCATGTCGTCACCAGCCTATGTGCGTTGGGCGTGCGAGCAGATTCACGCCGGAATGGCTGAATCAGGGCGTACTCACCAGCGGGTCGTTGTCTATTTCGATGTGAAAGTCAATCGCGACGGAAGCGCCGCACGGGCCGCAGCACGCCAGTCATTAGCCGCCCGGCTGCCCTGGGCTGATGTACAACTGAACGCCTTGGGGATTATGGCCGAGGTTGCAGCATTTACTCAAACGCGCAGTGTCGACGCAGTCGCGCGCGACATGCCTGATGACTGGCTCGACGCCTTCTCAGCCGCCGGAACGCCCGAGCAAGTGCTCGATACCATCCAGCGTTTGAGCGACGCCGGTGCAGACTCGATCGTCTTCCAGCCGCTCAACGGCGATCCGGCTTGCCTCGATGAATACAGCCACGATCTGATGCCTTTCTTGAAACGAAGGGCGTAGATCGATTTTGTGGTTGACAGCCCATAACCGCTCAAGTATATTTGAGGCCGTAGCCAGCATTATTCCGCGTTCCGCATGCCACATTTCAACTTCATAGGGGGAGCCGCCATGATCATTCCGAGCATGTTGCTGAAGAAGTTGTATACCCTCGGCAGCTTGAAGAATGCCGAAGCAGGCGTACAGTTCTCGATCAAGAACCGCTTGAGCGATGCGGAACTGATCGGTTTGCGCAGCATCGCCATCAACGGCACGCCCGTCGCACTCGATCGCGTGTCGCTGACCCTGAGTGACGGGCACACGCTGTCGCCGTACGAAGTCTCCGCCAGTCATCCGCTGGCCTTCCCCTTGCGGGCCATCGTCACCATTCAAACGCCGCTGTCCGCGCTGCCGGAAGGCAAGCACGAGATCGAAATCGCCTTTGAAACCAGGCCGTTTGGCAAACTGCAATTCAAAGTCGAAGACGGCATCTCCGCACATGAACCGGAACAACTCAAGATTCCGCGCGATCACAACGACGACTACAGCGACGACATCATTCGGCAGCGGCAAACGCTCGTCGAGCAAGTCACCGGCGCGAAACCCAATCATTTGTGGAAGTACTCGTTCGATCCACATGCGGCGAAAGGCAACTGCGAGAATTTCATTGGGGTCGCCCAAGTCCCGATCGGTTTGGCGGGTCCCATGCGCATCGACGGCGAACACGCGCAAGGTGACTTCTTAATTCCGATGGCGACTAGCGAGGGCACGCTCGTCGCGTCGTACAATCGCGGCATGAAGATCATGAACCTCAGCGGCGGCGTCAAGGTCACCGTCGTCGGCGATGCGATGCAGCGCGCGCCGGTCTTCGTGTTTGCCGATGCGCGCGCCGGCCGAGAATTTGCGAAGTGGGTGCAGGACAACTTCGATAAGATCAAAGACGAAGCCGAAGCCACTTCGAGCGTAGCCAAACTCGACAACATCGACACGTACCTGTCGAACAAGTTTGTGTATCTGCGCTTCAACTACACCACGGGCGATGCGGCCGGGCAGAACATGGTAGGCCGCGCGACGTTTGCGGCGTGCGGCTGGATCATCGATCACTACGAGGGCATCACCAACTTCTATCTCGAATCGAACTTTGCCACCGACAAGAAGGCGTCGCAGATCAACATCATGCGCACGCGCGGCAAGCGGGTCACCGCCGAAGCGACCGTGAAGCGCGACGTGTTGATTCAGCACATGCGCGTGGAGCCAGAGAAGCTGTTCTATCACTACGGCGTTGCGTCGATCGGCGGTTTCCTATCGGGCGTAAACAACAACGGTTTGCATTCGGCCAACGGCATCACTGCGATGTTCATCGCCACAGGCCAGGACGTGGCGAACGTGGCCGAATCGTCGGCGGGCTTGCTGTACACCGAACTAACGCCGCAGGGCGATCTGTATATGTCGTTGACGATTCCGTCGCTTATTGTAGCTACGCACGGCGGCGGCGTAGGTTTGCCCACTCAACGCGAGTGCCTGGAGATTCTGGGGTGCGTAGGGCGCGGTAAAGTCTATCGGTTGGCCGAGATTGTGGCGGCCGTCGCTTTAGCGGGCGAGATTTCTTTGGCATCCGCCATTTCATCGTCCGATTGGGTATCGAGTCATGAGAAGTACGGCCGCAACCGCTGAATGCGGCCAACCCAGTCCCCATTCGAAAGCGCTTGTCGCATGAGTTGAAGCATGGTATTCTGGCCATCACAGTAACTTGAGAGACCCCGCTCGTATAGAGGCGGGGTCTTCGACTATCTAAAAGGGGAGAAACATGAGTCTCGAACAGATCGTTCAAACATTTGGCTACGTGGGCATCATCGCCATTGTCTTTGCAGAGTCGGGGCTGTTTTTCGGCTTCTTTCTGCCCGGCGATAGCCTACTGCTGACAGCGGGGTTGCTGGCTTGGCGCATCGATCCGGGGACGGGGCAGCCGTTCTTGAATCTGCCGTTTCTGCTGATCGCATTGCCCATTGCGGCGATTTTGGGCGACAATGTCGGTTACTGGTTCGGCAAGAAGACGGGGCCGCGCATTTTCAACCGGGAGAACTCGCGCTTGTTCAAGCGAAAAAATCTACTGGCGGCCAAAGCCTTCTACGATAAGCATGGCGGCAAGACGATTGTGCTGGCGCGCTTTGTGCCGTTTATTCGTACCTTCGCGCCGATCGTGGCGGGCGCAGTCGAAATGGAGTATCGGCAATTCTTCATTTGGAATGTGTTCGGTGGGTTGTTGTGGGCCGTGGGCGTGACGCTGATCGGCTACGGGATCGGAACAGTCTTTGGCGCGACCGTCGAGCCAGAAACGTTGGATAAATACTTCCTACTGTTGATCATCGCCGTGGTCTTCATTTCGGCGCTGCCAACTTTGATCCACATCTGGCGCGACAACAAAGACGAAATTTTGCGGCGGCTGCGCCGCGAGCCGGCAACGGTGCAGACCGAGATGGCCGAAGACTAACAATGAATGAGGCGAGCCGTTGGCTCGCCTCATTTTATTTCGAGAGTTGTCGATTCTGCCGCTCTAGCAAAAACTCTAGATACGCCAGGCCCGATTCTTTCTCGATTGGGCCGAGCGCTTGATACAGCGTGACTAATCGGGCGAGATCGGAATCCGGCTCAAATTCCCAATCGGGTGTAATGCCGGTCACTTCGCGCAGCAGTTCCATCGAGGTGGTGCCGAACAACCGCGCGAGTTTATCCAATTCATCGATCGTCGGGCTGGTCTTGCCCGTTTCCAGACTCGACAAGTAACTTGAACTGCGATCCAGCCCAGCCCGATCGACCACTTCCTGTTGAGTCCAGCCATGTCGATCGCGTTGGCGTTTAAGCAATGATCCCAGAGTTGTCATAGGTCGGCCTCATTGTCGGTTTAGCCGATGGCTTCGGCTTTAAGATCGGAGTTTTCTTCCTCGCCCGGTGTCACGCGCCGCAACGTTTCGGGGGACACCAGCCGATCGGTATAGAGCACGCCGTCCAGATGATCGATCTCGTGCTGAAAGATCCGCGCCAGCCAGCCTTCCAGATTGAGTTTGATCTTCTGACCCGATCGATTTACGCCCTTCACGGCGATGGCCTCGTGACGCGACACGTCACCCACCCAGCCGGGAATGCTGAGGCAGCCTTCCGTGCCCTCTACCTTCTCATCAGACGTCCAGATGATCTCCGGGTTAACCACGGCATACAGTTTCTTCTTGGGCGGCGGCGCGTTGGTCTCATCATCGTCTTCGGGCTCGTCGGCATACTCGATGACGATAACGCGTTCGCTAACGCCGACCTGCGGCGCGGCCAGCCCTACACCAGGCGCGGCGCGCATCGTCTCGATCATATCCTCGATCAGTTCACGAATCTCGGGCGTGATCTTTTCGACCTTCTTGGCCTTGCGACGCAAGACCGGATCGTCGATCACGCGAATCTTACGGATTGTCATGCTCATCTCCTCCCACGACTTGTGGTGACGGTGCGGCCGAGCGGGGGGCCTGTTGCTGCCGAATCTGATCGTACGCGGCAAACCAGTCGCTCAGCTCGTTGCGCCGACCACGGGCCTCGTTTTCAGCCTGGCGCTTGTTGAACTCGGCCAGCCGCTTGTTGATATCGGTCTGGGCACCAGCTGGATCGGTAATATCGACAAATTCAAATACGGCGCCGGGCACGCGAATCGTCAGTGTGCCAAAACGCAAAAAGCGAGCCAACGGCGTCGGAATCTTAAATTCGGACGTTTGAATCTTGGACAACGTCGTCTCGCGCCGCTTCTCGCTAAGCAGAAACGGCACGCGCTCAATGTCGATGATGCGCGTGGACGTCAGAATGTACACATCGTTGCGCCAGTCTTCAAACAACCACAACCACCAGGCGAAGAAAACGGCGAACGGAATGGGCCAAAACCACCAGGCCTCGTCGGATAACAAGCCAAAGGGAATCCAGTGATTCCACCAGTTGATCACGGCCCAAATCGACGTGAGCATTAACAAAAACGGCAGCCAGGCGACCTCCCACAACTTCACCCAGTGCTTGCGCCAAATAATGGAATCGCCTTGAACTTCTTTCAATTTAGGGAAGAAGTAGCGGACAATGCCTGTCAGAATGAATTGAGACGATGGTCGCGGCGGTGGAGCGGGTGTCACAACCGCATCTACGCGCGGCTCTTTGGCGATGATGCGCTTCGAGAGTTCATCGCGAATGGCGTTACGTTCCGCCGCCCGCGCGCGCGCGCGCACCCGTTCGATTTCGCGCTGAATGATGTTCTTGACCGTATTGGGATGCGGGATATCCTTGATAAAGATCGCCCCGCTGAACGTCTCGGCCCGCAAATCGCCGAAATCGAGCAGGTGCGCAATGATGCTGTTGCGGGCAAACTGAATCTCCGAAATGGCCGACAACGGCGCTTCCTCGCGGCGCTTGCGAATGATGGGAATCTCATCAATGTGTACGATGCGCTTATTAGTGACCACGTAGTAGTCGTTGCGCCAGTCCAGTACTAGATAGAACAGAGAGCCGACCAAGCCCAAACTCAAGAGCACACCTAACACAATAGCCAGCAGTGCCACCGTTTGCGCCAGCGCGAAGACCAACAGCCCGCCGAGAATCAATATGCCAATCGGTAGCAGCGCCACGCGAATGAACGACCACGAGTGCTCACGCGTAAAGAGCACCACATTCTCATCGGGCGCTTGCCAGCCAAAGTGGGGCGCATGAATCTTTCGCGCGTTCTCATCCTTGGGGGTCAGCCGATCCCACAGGCCTGGCATGGCGACACGTAGTTCATCAAACTCCGCCCGCTGCAGCAGTAGCGCGGTAACTTCGGTCAGGGCTTTGACTGTTACATCGTGCGGCTCATCCAATAGCAGGGCTGATTCTCCCAGCCACGCGCCAGTACCCTTCACCCCGACATCGTTCGGCGCGCCCTGTGGATCGATGTGCGATAGGGTCACTTCGCCGGAATAGATGATGTACAGTGTGCCGTCCGCTTTGCTTTGCTGATACAGTTCGGCGCCTGGCGCGTACGTCTCCCACTGCGCAATCGACACCAGCGCCGTCAATTCATCCAGGTGAAGTTCCTGAAACAGCGGAACTCCCCCCAGAAATTCGACCAAAGCGGTGATTTCGGCATCAGACAAGGTTCGATCGGCCATACGTATCCCTTACGCCGCAAATTGTATCACAACTAAACCACGTTGACGGCGCATAGCGCGCCAGATATACTCACTCTACCTGTAGAACACGAGGAAACTATGAGCGAGACAACGGCGACGGGCGCTCACGCCCACACCCATGCGACGGCAAGTGACGAACTACTCACAACGGCTCGCGGCATCCGGGCGCTCAAAATCTCTATCGTGGGTCTGACGTTGACGGCGCTATTTCAGGCCGGCATCGCGATTGCAGGCGGTAGTGCCGGTCTGCTGGCCGACACCATTCACAACATCGCTGATATCATCACCGCGATCCCGTTGTGGATTGCGTTTGTGCTGGCGCGCCGCGCCGCCAATCGGCGCTACACCTACGGCTATGGCCGCGCCGAGGACCTCGCCGGCGCCATCATCTTGTTGTTCATCATCGGCAGCGCCATCCTTAGTGCACTGGAATCGTTGGACCACCTCATCGCCGCGCGCACACCCACATTGATCGAGTGGAGCATGGTTGCCTCGCTAGTGGGTGTCATCGGCAACGAGATCGTCGCCCAGTTTAAGATTCGTGAAGGTAAGGCCATCGGCAGCGCCGCCCTCATCGCCGACGGACAGCACTCGCGCGCCGATGGATTAACGTCGCTAGCGGCGTTTCTAGGCCTGCTGGGCGTGAAACTGGGCTTTCCACTGGCAGACCCGCTGGCTGGCTTGTTCATCACCATTTTCATCGTCGCGTTGGCCTGGGAGGTCGGTCGGGAGATTGTAGGCCGCCTGATGGATGCCGTCGACCCTGCGCTTATGGATCAAATCGAAGCAGAGGCCCGCGAACATCCGCAAGTCCAGTCGGTTCACAGCTTGCGGGCAAGATGGGTCGGGCATACTTTGACACTGGAATTGGCGTTAGGCGTTGATGGCCATTTAACACTCGTTGAGGCGCATACAATTGCGGAAGAGGTTCGACATGAATTGCTGGCGCACATTCCGCGCGTAGCCAACGTGATCGTGCATGTCGATCCTATTGAGGCTTTTCCCGGAGAGCATCATTTCGATCAGACGCGAGTGGATTGATGAGTGTTGATATCTTTTTCCTGTGTAGATCAAGATTATATATTTAGAAGTAGCAGTAGGCGTGTGGATTTGTGGACAGCCCGATTTTGCCCATAGATTTAGCGGTTGCCTCCAATTCGATCGGCATAGATGGGAGTGTGCGCCCCCCACCAGTTGGGGGCAGCCTGTGGGCAAATCAAAGCCTGCTTTTGAGACCGGTGTGAGTCGTTCATATGCCGCGGATGGTCTTTAAAATGGCAGGTCTATATATGGGGGGCATATCCCAAATCTGGTCTACATATGGGCTGAATAGGTGTGTTTTATGTTTGAGAAGCGTTGGTTATCCCCAAAAAGAGGCCTTTATCCACAGTTATGGGGCACTTTTCCACAATGTTGAAAGCCAAATATTGGCTTGGGCTTTTTTCGACACCCCATATCTAGCCTTCCCATAATGCAGGCTGACAGGAGTTATCCACAAAACAGCCTATTTATCCACAGTTATCCCCCACTTTTCCACACTCTGAACGGCTTGATCTTAAGTTTAGATAAGCGCTAATGGCTAAATGTGGCCGACAAAACAATCGGGGAAGTAGCCATAAAAACGCTACTTCCCCGTTGGCGGCCGTCTACCACTGGATAAACGGCCTACGCGTTTGAGCCAACAAACGCCGGAAATCGCTCTAAATTAGGCCCGCTGGGCAACCCCGTTCCGATTGTACAGGCGCTCGCGAATGGTCAAAATATCGCGCCGCAGGTTGTCGTCCTTATCGATCGCTTCGCCCACCTTTTCGACGCCGTACATGATGGTGGTGTGATCGCGCCCGCCCAGTTCCTCGCCGATTTGGGGCAACGTCAACTGTAGTTCTTCACGAGCCAGATACATGACAACCTGACGGGGGTGAACCAAGTCCTTGTTGCGACCTCGCCCCAGCAGATCGTCGCGTGAGACATTATAGAAAGACGAGACCGTCATCATCAGCTCATCAAACGTGACGTTGGAGGGACGCGCCATCAGATCGGCTAAGGCGTTGGACGCCGTCTCGACCGTGAGGGGGCTACCAGTCAATCGGACGTGAGCGAGAACGCGATTGAGCGCGCCTTCCAGTTCACGGATGTTGCTTTGCACTTGCCGTGCGATCAAATCGATCACGGGGCTCGGCACGGTCATGCCTTGGTTCTCGGCCTTGTCCCACAGAATGGCCGTGCGTGTTTCCAAATCAGGCAGTTGAATATCGGCGGTCAAGCCCCACTCGAAGCGACTGCGCAGCCGTTCTTCCAAGGTGACCAGCGATTTGGGAGGACGATCGCTCGTCATGACAATTTGCTTGCCGTTGCCGTGCAGCGCGTTGAACGTATGGAAGAACTCTTCCTGGGTAGATTCCTTGCCTGCGATGAACTGGATGTCGTCGACGAGCAGCACATCGATGGTGCGATACTTGTCGCGGAAGGCCGATTGGTTTTGCGTGCGGATAGCGGTGATCATCTCATTGGTGAATTCTTCCGATGAGACGTACAACACCTGCAAGTTGTTTTTCACGCAAACGTGACCGATGGCATGCAGCAAGTGCGTTTTGCCTAAACCCGCGCCGCCATACAAGAAGAGCGGATTGTACCGGGCGGCAGGTCGTTCAACGACGGCCAAGCAGGCCGCGTGCGCCAAGCGGTTGCTCGAACCAACGACAAAGGTCTCAAAGATGTATTTGGGATTCAGACCGCTTGCGGTGCGAGATCCAGCATCACCGGATGAATAATTTGCGCGGGACGTAGGCGTTGGCTCGACGCCATTTAACAATGACACGGCTTCCCTCTTTTCTTCTTTGCTCAGACGACGAAGCGTACATCTACACTGCTGCCCTACAGTACCCGTCAAGATCCGCTTCACGGTAGTCGTCAGCCGGTTTTGCCACCACTCCTGGCTGTATGCATTTAGGCACGGCAATGGCAAACGCTCCGTCCTCATAAGGATAACACAGAAGTCGGTTTGACCCACGTGTCATAGGTGAAGCCCCGCGCCATTTGCGGTACAGTTCACCTTGGGCGGCTTGCCAAATTTGATCTGCCTTCATGATGATTGCACTCCGCTGCCCCAGTGCCGATCAGGGGGTCAAAAGATTTCTCATCAATCGGCGCGGTCAGTAGAAGATCGCGGTGTGTATGATCTCTAAACCGATTGACGTGTGACTATAGGCCCGGTCATGTCATGTTGTGAAAAAGTGGTGAGAGGATGAAGCCTGACGCCGTACAGCTTGCTCAACCACGCTTGATCCGCGGTCACTGAAAGAAACGGTCCGGACGAGATGTTAATCCTCTCCGACACGCTGGCATCGTTTTATCAAAAACCATTCAGCGTTGACAATAGCCTATCCTTAAAACATTGAAAGATTCCGGATCACAACAAGGGTTTGAACATCAAATGCCAGGTTGCAGTATCTTTTGTCTTTCCACATCTCATGGTATGATTTCCACGCGGACAATGGTTTTTCCACCGCAACCACCTTATCCGCATTAATCCACAACAAGAGAGGAAAAGCCTTGCGCAACTTGATGATCACCGGTGGAGCAGGCTTCATCGGTTCCAATTACGTCCGGTATGTTCTGGAGGAACCATCCCGATTATCACATCCGCAGTGTTTGATAAACTCACGTATGCCGGCAATCTTGGCCGCTTGCGCGACGTCACCGAGAAAATTCCAATCGCGTTACAGTTTTGTGCGCGGCGATATTTGCGATGCCGAGGATCGTGACTGCAACGATTCGGGATCATCATATTGACACGATCGTAAACTTTGCGGCTGAGTCGCACGTTGATCGATCATTGTTGACACCTGATGCGTTCGTGAAGACGGATGTGAACGGCACCTATGTTTTACTGGAAGCGGCCAAGCAGTTCCAACTGGAACGCTATCATCAAGTTTCCGATGAAGTATGCGACGACATTCCGGTGGGATTCCTCAACGAAGGACTGATTTTTTCACTTGCACCCGCGCAGCCCATGACATTCGGCCAGCAAGGCCAGCGGTGATTGCTGGTGCATGCCTATCGCATCATATCTCATGCGGTATTCCGACGACGATTACGCGCGGCTCAACACCTATGGTCCATATCAATATCCCGAGAAGTTAATGCCGTTGTTTATCCCCAACGCCATCGATGATCAATGGCTGCCGGTGTATGGCGATGGGCTGCAAGTGCGTGATTGGTTGTATGTGATGGATCACTGTTCCGGGCATCGACCTGGTTTTGCATCGTGGAACGCTCGGCGAAGTGTACAACCTGGGCGGCGAACGAACAGCACAACATTGACGTGATCATGATGTTGAAGTTGTTGAATAAGCCGGAGTCATTGCTGCGGCGTGTGACCGATCGGCCTGGGCATGATCGTCGCTACTCGCTCAACGTGGCTGCACGCGCTGGGCTGGGAGCAGAGCGCTACGTTTGAACAGGAACTCGCCGCAACCGTGAAGTGGTACACCGAGAATCAATGGTGGTGGCGCAAGATCAGAGCAGCGGTACATGCAGTACTACAAGTCGCAATACGAGAAACGGCTAGCGGAAAGTACGCGGTGTGAGTAGCAATCAACAATTAGAAATGAACAAAGCCCGATCGGACCTCCAATACCGATCGGGCTTTGCTTTCACACGCTGCGTATCAATCGTTCCGCTTCAATATCTTTTTCGATGCGTTGATCGGGTATAGAGCAAATCACGGCGACGATCACATACAAGCCGCAAGCCAGCGTAGCATTGATAAAAGTCAGCAATCGCGGCCGCGCGGGCCATACTAACGAGATGTAGCCTTTAGTATCATAACCCACTGCGGCCGCTAACACGGAGGAGTCTTGACCGTGATGTGCTGCCACCAACGCGTTCCAACGAAAAGTACGCAAACCCTGCCATCAATAGCACTACGCCATACAGCGCCACCGGCCCGACCATTCTCGCCTAACCAATTGGTCACGAACGGCACCAGCGATAGCCAGAACAGCAGATGCAGATTTGCCCACAGTACTTTGCCGTTGCTTTATGCGGCTTGCGATAAGTGATGGTGATTGTTCCAGTAAATGCCTACAAACACAAAACTGAGCAAGTAACTCAAAAACACCGGAATTAAGGATCAGCACGCTGGGCTCCGCGCCAGCCAGCTCTTAACTCCAACACCATGATGGTGATGATGATGGCGATCACACCATCGCTAAAGGCTTCTAATCTTCCGCTGCTCAAAGTTTATCCCCTTTGATGTTTCATTCATCACTCGTCACTTATCATTTGAGCATCGGCATCTTTACGCCCATCTTCTTGGCAAACTCAATCGCTTCGGGATAGCCCGCGTCCGCATGTCACTTTGCTGCGGATCGGTCGTCAGTACGCGCTCTAAACGTTTCGCCGCTTCGGGTGTGCCGTCGGCCACGATGACTTGCCCCGCGTGCTGACTATAGCCTATGCCCACGCCGCCACCGTGATGGAAACTCACCCACGTTGCGCCGCCCACCGCATTGATCAGTGCGTTTAAGATCGGCCAGTCGCTGATCGCATCCGAGCCGTCGCGCATACTTTCGGTCTCGCGGCGCGGCGGCACGACCGAACCCGAATCAGATGATCGCGCCCGATCACGATCGGCGCGGAGGACTTCACCCTTCGCGACCAGTTCGTTGAATTTCAAGCCAGCCAGATGTCTTTCACCATAACCCAACCAACAGATGCGTGCTGGTAGACCTTGAAACGCCACACGCTTTTGCGCCATGCGAATCCACCGCTCCAGTGATTTGTTCTCAGGGAACAATTGAGGATGGCTTCGTCGGTGCGGAACAAATCTTTTTCGTCACCACTCAGATTGCAGGTAACCGAAACAGTTACTTTGCCTTCGCCGTTGGCGGTCGAATAAACGCCGGCACGAAGCGGATAGTCAAACGCGTCCTTCACCCGCATCGAAGGCCCGCTGCCGCAAGTTGTTACCGTAATCAAACACAATCGCGCCGCGTTTCATGAAACTCCAACATAGCCTGTACATGCCGTGCCATCGAGGCACTCGATCGGCGTGCGAATTCTTGCGGATCGCGTTGGCGCAGTTCAGTCGCCTCTTCTAATGATAAACCATGCGGCATGTAATACAGTGGATCGTGCGCAGGCGTTTGATCGGTCACTACATCGAGGACAACGCCATGACCAATTCAGGAAAGACATCCGCGGCGTTCTGCAATCGGCGATCGATAAGCCGCGCCCATCGTTCTTCGCTTCTTCGATCAACGTCATCGCTTCTTCGAGCGTATCGACGACGACATCGACGTAGCGCGTTTCCAGGCGGCGGTGTGCGCGCGCGGGATCAACTTCGACGACGAGGCCGACGCCTTCGTTCATCGTGATCGCCAACGGCTGCGCGCCGCCCATGCCGCCAAGGCCAACCGTCAACACAAACTTGCCCTTCAACGAGCCCCAACCTTGCTGCACGGCGAGTGACGCCAGCGTTTCATGCGTGCCTTGCAGAATGCCCTGCGTACCGATGTAGATCCACGAGCCGGCCGTCATCTGCCCATAGATCATCAACCCTTCGCGTTCGTACTTATCAAACTGATCCTGTGTCGCCCAGTGTGGCACGATGTTGCTATTGGCGATCCAGTACGCGCGGCGCGTCGCGTGCGACTTGAATACGACCACCCAGGTTTACCCGATTGAACTGTGGCGTCTCGTCGTCTTCTAAATCTTTCAACGTCGTGATGATGGCGTCAAATGCCTCCCACGATCAGCATCCCGGGCCGCGCGGCCGCGCCCGCCGTACACGATCAGATCGTCGGGTTTCTCGGCCACTTCAGGATCGAGATTGTTCATCAACATACGCATGACGGCTTCTTGCTGCCAGCCTTTGCACGTTAACTGCGTACCGCGTGGGCTCCGAATGATGCGAGACATGGGGCCTCGTGATTAGTGAAGTGCGAGTGGGGTATAAAGATTGTAATCTGATTGGCGGTTTTTTGCTCAACTAAGCAAGGCCTGCTAAACTAGCGCCATGAACAACTATGATACCTTTGCCGACGTTTACGATTTGTTTTACGGCGACTTTGAAGACGATCTGGAGATGTATTTGGGTTTGCCGAACGCACCGGCGGGCGATACTCGAAATCGGCAGCGCTGTGCAGTATGGCGGTGGCGCTGGCTGAAGGCGGTCCGCACGGGTATCGGTGCTTGAGCCTTCGGCCGCGATGCGCGGCGCTATTGCCCAGGCAAAAGCCGCCGAAGGCCGAAGCTGGCTCCCGATCCAGGTGCGCGTGATCGACGGCGATATGCGGCGCTTCAAGATCGACCAACACTTTGAGAACCCGATCATCGCGCCGTTGAATACGTTTCTGCACAACCTCACGCTCGACGATCAATTGGCGACGTTAAAGTTCGATCAAGCGACACCTGCGGCCGGGCCGTTTTGCTGGTGCTCGATTGCTTCAACCCAGTCTGCGCAGGCCGCCGATGATCGCCGTTTGATCTTGCAGCGCCATGTGATCGATCCGGAGACGGGCGAAGCCGCGCAGTTATGGCTGTCGCGCAGCGCCGATTGGGGGCAGCAACTACAGACCTGATTTATCTCGCAGGACAGAGTGTTCACAGCCGGACGTCCAGCGCGTGACGCTGGATACGAAATTCGCTTTGTTTTCCGGCATGAAATGCAGTTGTTATTGAAACTAGGCGGCTTCGACGTAAAGGATCTCTACGGCTCTTACAACCTCAGGCGGTTTCAGGCGACAGCGAAAAGATCATCGTCGTCGCGCACCCGCCTGAGACTAACGCCAACAGTGCCGGCGCTCAATCGAACCTAATTGAAGCAACGTGCGCGACTACGGTCACTTAGGTGCGACGGTTTGGATGGCAAATTATCGAATGTACGGTGGCATGCTTTGCGTTTTAACGCAGCGTAACCAGCACTCAAATGCTGTCCGACTAATTCAGGCAAGACAACTATAGTGAGCAAGGTGTGATTGGCGTAGAAGTAATAGCGTGTTCCACAGCGATGGACCTTAAAGAATTGACCGCGGTTTCCATGTTTACGGCGTTTGATGTTCCGTGGGCCTTCCCAAAGGCAAATTGGCTCGTACCATCGAAGTAGGAAATGCCAAAGTTGCCAAATTGAATAGCTTGAAGTGGTAGGTGCTACAAAAAGTCTATAGTACTTGTGTGCTTGTTGAGCCAATCATACGCCATACTGATCGGGGTAAACAGGATTATCAGTCTGTCGCATATCTACGCTAACTACGAGGTTGTCGAGCGTATTTGCCAACACATTAGGTGCCGCATGATGAGTTTCAGTATTGACATGAAGGATGCCTCGTATTCGCCATTGATGTAATGGCGATACCACGCTGCAGGTTTTCTTCACCCCAACCGCTATTGGCATTGCTGAAGTTATCAAAGAAAACGGTCGTGCCAGGGGCACACGGCGGCAGAGTCGCTTCAAAATCAGACCAGGTGCATTGGGTGGTACAGTCACCAATCTAAAAGTTGGCGAGAACGTATAACCAGCCAGAGTCGGTGTCATGGTATGTGAGCCATCGGGTAAGCGAATTTGATAGTCTCCGTTGGCATCAGTCGTAGTCGAGCGCCCGATGCTGGTTGAGATGATTACATTGGCGACGGGCCTGCCGTCGTCGGCAATGTGACCAATAACCAATGCTTCCGGGCTAACGACGATCGGCAGATAACTTGTGAAGTAATAAGTGGGCGTGATAGAATCACTTGGCGCCAACTCTGGGCTGACCCCAGAAGGCGTGTCTGTGGCGGAGTTAAGCGCAAAAACGTTGCGCTGGTGGTATTCTTGCATACAAATAAGCGCGACGCAGACGTAGCGGCAAACTGGTGACACCGTGGTCAAACGTTTCATGATCTCCTCATAAAGAGTATTCCCCCGCAAGGTAGGCCAATGATACCGGGTGCCGAAAATGAAATCGCCGAAGTTGTAATCCAGTCCACACCCGGACTTGAAGTTGATCGCTTATCCGGCTTCAGACGAACGCTAACCCCACTAAGCCCGCGCCCGTATGAACCGATAGGCCCGGCGTCAACTCAGCGATCATGATGTCAGGCGGACAATTGAGCGTCTTGCGCAGCATGCCTTCGAATTCACGCGCGGCTTCCGGTGCTGCCACGTGCACGATGGCGAGTTGTTCAACTGCCTGGCCGTTGATGATGTGATCGGATAGTTCCAGCACTCGCGCCCACGCTTTTTTCTCAGTGCGCACCTTCTCCAGCATTTCCAACTTGCCGTCGCGCACGGTGAGGATGGGCTTGATGCTCAACAGGCCGGCCATTCCTGCCGCGAGCGCGCCCACGCGCCCGCTCATGGCCAGATATTTCAACGTCGCTAACGCAGCGAAGATGTGCGCACGTTGACCGACATCCTGCGCCCGCGCAATACACTCCTCTTTGGATGCGCCAGCTTGGGCAGCTTCGGCGGCGGCGACTGCCATGAAGCCTTGCCCCAGCGACAATGTCTGCGTATCGATCACCGTGATGTCGCGCTCGGGCAGCAGATTGCGCGCATTGACGGCGGCGGCATAAGTGGCGCTGATGGCGCTGCTGACCGTGAAGCAGATCACTTGATCGGCCCCCGCGTCAAACGCCGCCTGAAATGCTGACACGAACTGACCGGGCGACGGCGCCGACGTGGTGGGCAATTGCCCCGTCCGATCGACCCGCGCGAACAATTCATAATCGTCGATGTCGTTGTCGGTTAACAGCGCTTGCGCGCCAAACTGAATGACGATGGGCACCTGGCGAATGGCATACTGAGCCGCCAGCGGGCGCGGCAAACTGGCATCCGTATCAGTAATGATGGCGATGCGAGGCACACTCTTCCTCCGCGAGACAGAATAGAGGCCGCAAGTATAACTGAGATTGGGGCGCGCTTCAATACTATTATTGTGGCAATTGGAGATCGACCTGCAGCACGGGCAGATACAGCCGCCAGCGGCGCAATTGCAAAGACGCGCCGTCGGCCTCAGGTAGCGGATCAAGCCCCAACGCGTCGGCGATGGTGGGCGCCACATCGATCAAG
Source organism: Anaerolineae bacterium (assembly GCA_046328575.1). Classification (GTDB taxonomy): domain Bacteria; phylum Chloroflexota; class Anaerolineae; order Fen-1058; family Fen-1058; genus JAGOBP01. The sequence goes on along the minus strand of JAXLWI010000018.1, from coordinate 241 downwards.
CGCGTGGGCCGCGAATCAACCGGGCCGAGATGTGGTCCCGCGCCGAGCAGAATCCCGTGCATTTCGGGCCAGTTGGGAGCATAGCCGTGCGTGCCCCCCGCCTCGATCGGACCAGTGATAGGCCCGGCGGAAGTTGCGCCGTTGAGGCTATAGCCGGGGCGCACACTCGCGAACACATCGCCGACTGTGGCGATGCCCAACGCGCTGGCGCCAAGGTCCTGTTTGCGGATGACGTGATCGA
>JAXLWI010000017.1:0-68912 GCA_046328575.1 Anaerolineae bacterium | reverse complement strand
GGTCAAAGATGGCAAGGATGTGTTCTGCGCCGAAGAGGCCGAGGTGTACGATCGGTTGGGGCTGCCGTTCATCCCGCCGGAACTGCGCGAAAATCGCGGCGAGTTCGATCGCGATATCCCACGCTTGATCGAAGTCGCCGATCTACGCGGCGATCTCCAAATGCACTCAACGTGGAGTGACGGACAGACGACCATCGAAGAGTTGGCGCGGGCGGCTAAAGCACGCGGCTACGAATACATCCTCATTACCGATCACTCGCAATCGTTGGGTGTGGCTAACGGTCTGACACCCGAACGTCTGCGGCAACAGCGCAAAGAAATCGATGCTGTCAACGCGAAAGGCCTGGGCATTCGCGTGTTGCAGGGCACGGAAGTTGAGATCAAAGCCGACGGCTCGCTGGATTATCCCGATGAGGTACTGGCTTCCTTAGATGTTGTATTGGCGTCGCTACACACGTCGCTAAGACAGGAGCACGATCGGGTAACGCAGCGTGCCCTCAGCGCGATCCACAATCCGCATGTGGACATCTTTGCCCATCCGACGGGCCGTTTGAATTTCGAGGCGGGTGATCCCGCCAAGGCGCGCGCCGGCGCCGATCTGGACATGGAAGCCATCTTCGCGGCCTGCGCCGAAACCGGCACATTGATCGAACTCAACGCCAGCCCCGAACGGTTGGACCTCAACGATCTGCACGCGCGCCGTGCCTTGGATGTGGGTTGTACGCTGGTGATTTCTACTGACTCGCATCATCCGTCGATGTTGAGCAACATTCATTATGGCGTAGCGATGGCGCGGCGGGCTTGGGCCACGCCCGATCGGGTGGCGAACACCTGGCCGCTCGATCGGTTGTTGGCACGACTCAAAGCGCATGAAACGGCCTGAATTCTCGCCGACTACAACCACGGGTGACTGCTATGCTCATCTTCAAAAGAGTGATGGTCTTTATCTGCTTGTCCGCCGTATCCTTGGCAGTTCTCTCCAAAATAGTGGAAAGTCAACAGCAGTGTTGTTTTGACTCGTCCACCTGGGCCGACGCCTGGCTTGATGCCAACGCCAACGGTCAAAGAGAGCATGATGAATCTCCGCTAGCCAATGTCTGTGTCTGGTCGCCGATATCACTCGACGTTCCGCAAGAAGCCGACGTGGCGCGAATTTGTGGCGATTCTCTCAGCCTTACAGACCAGACCGGTCACTGGCCAGCCAAAGGCCAAGAAGCCCATAGCTTCAGGGCCGGGGCAAAATGTACCGACCTCGATGTTTTTGCCAAACCACCGGATGGTTATATTGCGACAACGCCTTTGGCGATCAACGGGTGTCAAGGTGCATTCGGGTTTGTGTCCACCAGTGCGGTCGATGTTTCGAGCCGGAATTACCTGCAGGAGTATGAAAAACACATCCAGGCGCGACAAACATCCAAGCAACTAGAAAACCTGCTTCCAATAGCGACCTTGTTAGTAGTAGTCGCGCTTTGCGCCTTTCTGTCAGTCAAGTTGGTGAGACCATCAAAACCCAGTGTTCGACTTGGTGAGCAATAACGGCCAACTTTCATCACAGCATGTCATTTGTCATGGCTGGCGGGCGCAGAGTGCTAGTAGCCAAGTCCAATCGGACGGGCTACAATACAGAGCGACAGACGACGGCTTTACCCTACCCCGTGTCTACATCTCTCCTTCAGGAGCCTCCACTATGATGCGAACGATTCTACTCTGGCTGTCGCGGAACAAGACCTTCCGAAACATCGTGATGAATTGGCCGATTGTCCGCAAAGCCGCGCGCCGCTTTATCGCGGGCGAAACCATCGACGACGCGATTGCCATGATCCGCGATCTCAACGCGCAGGGCATCACCGCCACGCTCGATCATTTAGGCGAAAACGTCGAGACGCGTGACGATGCCATTCGCGCCGCCGACGATTATATTAAGGTGCTCGATGCGATCGGCGCGACCGGCGTCAAATCGCACGTATCAGTGAAACTGACCGCGTTGGGCCTCGATCTGGGCGACGATTTCTGCCGCGAGAATGTGGCGCGGATTTTGACGAAAGCGAAAGAAGTAGGCACGCGTGTTCGCATCGATATGGAATCAACCGAATATACCGATCGGACGTTGGCAATTTATCGGCGGCTGCGCCAGGACTTCGACAACGTCGGTATTGTGATTCAAGCGTATCTATATCGCAGCGAGGCCGACATCGCGGCGTTGTGTGAAGAAGGCGCGCATGTCCGCTTGTGCAAGGGCGCGTACAAAGAGCCGCCCGCCAAAGCCTTTCCCAAGAAGGCCGATGTCGATGCTAATTACGTGCGTTTGACCAAGATGCTGCTCAGCGCCAAAGCGCGAACCGCGGGCACGCGCGGCGCCATTGCGACGCATGACCCCAAGATGATCGACGCCACACGCGAATTTGCCGCGCAAGAAAGTGTGCCGCGTGACGAGTTTGAATTCCAGATGTTGAGCGGCATTCGCCGCGACTTGCAGCAACAACTCGCCGCCGATGGTTACGGTGTGCGCATCTATGTGCCGTATGGCAACGAGTGGTATCCTTATTTCATGCGCCGCTTGGCAGAGCGTCCGGCGAATGTGTGGTTCATGGTCAGCAACTACTTCCGCAAGTGATGCACGCCTGACGAGTGAGAAGTGACGAGTGAAATTCGCTCGTCACTTTTTGTATCTGGGGGAGACATGGACGTTCAAGGCAAAGTTGCAGTGGTCACCGGCGGCGCGCATCGCGTCGGCCAAGCGATTGCGCTGGCGCTGGCGCAAGCAGGCGCGCACGTCGCGATCACATACAACGCTTCGGCAGAACAGGCGCAAGCCACGGTGGCCGAGATCATACGAGCGGGCGTGAGATCGATCGCCGTGCAGTGCGATCAACAATCGTTCAGCGACATCACGCGGTTGTATGAGACGCTGCGCCGCAATTTCGATCAGCTGGATATTCTGATCAATAGCGCGGCGATTATGGAAGTGCAGCCCGCGCTGGACGTCACCCCAGCCGATTGGGAACGCGTCATCAACACGAATCTGCGCGGGCCATTCTTCATCGCACAAGCCGCAGCCAAGTGGATGCTGGCCGACGGGCGCGGCGGATCGATCGTGAACATTGCCGATCTCTCGGCGCTGCATCCCTGGCCAAGTTACGTGACGCACACAATCAGCAAGAGCGGCGTCGTGGCGATGACCGAAGCGTTGGCGCTGGCGCTCGCACCATCGATTCGCGTGAATGCCGTCGCGCCGGGCACGGTGCTGAAGCCGCCGGATTGGTCCGCTGAACGCTGGCAGAAGTTGGCCGACTCGCTGCCACTGCGCCGCGCCGGATCGCCGCACGATGTCGCCGACGCCGTGTTGTATTGCCTGCGCAGCGACTTCATGACCGGGCAGACACTGGTGATAGACGGCGGCCGCGTTCTCAAGTAAAATGTTCGCACGCTTCACACCTCATTTGGAGCCAAGGGATGACCGAAAAACACGCCTTAATTCAGAAGCGGTTGCGCGACGAAGGCGATAAGCTGCTCGCCGTGTTTGAAGCGTTATCGCCTGAGCAGTGGCAGACTATCCTCTACACCGATGGCATGGTCTGGACGATCAAGGATCTGCTGGCCCATCAGATTTCGGCCGAGCGCGAGTTTCAATATTACGGCTGCGATATCCTCGACGGTGGCCAAGGTGCGCCGGAAGGATTTGTAATCAACGACTTTAACAACGCCGCGGTCGCCCAGCTAGCCGATCGAGATGCGGCGACCCTACTGGCCGATCTGCGCGCGACGCGCCAAACCACCATCGATCTAGTCGCGTCGATCGACGCCGATGAATTTGCGCTGCAAGGTCGTCATCCATTCTTCGGGCAAATGACGATCGAGGACATGTTCAAACTGATCTATCGCCACAACATGATGCACCTGCGCGACCTGCGGCGCGTGCTCGACGCCGAATCCACTTCAGGAGACCCGTCATGACGCTTAGCGAACGCAAACACCGCTTGCACGATCACCTGATTCATACCCGTGAAGAATTGCTGGAAGTGATCGGCCAGTTGCAGCCCGCCGATTGGGACAAAGTCGTTCAATCGGATGAAGGCGGCTGGACCGTAAAACAGGCGTTGTTGCACATAGCCACATCGGAATCAGGTCAGATCAACACCGGCAAGGCCATCGCTGCCGATAAGCCCACCATTCCCGACGATTTCGATTTGAATCGGTACAATGCGCGACAGGTGCAAAAGAATCAAGACAAGCAGCCGCCGGAGATTTTGTTCGGCATGGCTGAGTCACGTCAAAAGTTGCTGGTCTTTCTGGAAGAAGTGCCCGAAGACGCGCTGGATAAACGCGGCAAGCACGCGCGCGGCGATGTGATTTCGTTGGAGCAATTATTCTTCCGCATCGGCGAGCACGAAGCCGAACACACCGCCGAGATCAAACGCACGCTGGCCCACAATGCGTAAACGCAAGCCGTTAGGCGATTGGATGCCAGACTCATTGCGCCGGTTGCATTCGACATCGCCACAGGGGTGAACTTGTATATGGGAATCACGAAATGGCTGCGTCTCAGACGACGTTGACGACCAGACTGCATGATCACGCGGAAACAAAATGACGACTGAACTTGTACTAGACCGCCAGGGCTGTCCGATTCATTATTGGCTCGCGGGCGATCCGTCACGCCCGCTGATCGTGTTGACTCACGGTGCGGGCGCCGATCATCGCACGTTTGACGCGCAACTGCCGATGTTGCTCGAGCGCTATCGCGTGCTGACGTGGGACATGCGCGGCCACGGTCAATCGCGCCCGCTGGGTGAATCTTTCACGATTGAACGCACCACAAATGATCTGCTGGCGATTCTCGATCAAATTAACGCGCCAACTGCCATCTTCGTCGGTCATTCGATGGGCGGCAGCGTCACGCAAGAGATTGTGTATCGACACCCGGAACGGGTGCGCGCGCTCGTCATCATCGACTCGACCTGCAATACACTGCCAATCTCTGCCGCTGAAAAAGTCTCGGCTGCCATCGCGCCGTTGATCTTCAAGTTGCTGCCTTACGAGCCGCTCAAAAAGCAAAGTGCGCAAGCCAGCGGCTTTCGGCCCGACGTACAGCAGTATGTCTACGACGCGATGAGCCAGGTCACCAAAGACGAGTTTTCATCGTTCATCGTGGCAGGCCTCAGCAACTTGCACGCCGAACCGCAGTATCGCATCCCGCACCCGCTGCTACTGGTACACGGCGACTCGGATCAGACTGGCAACATCAAGAAGATCGCGCCGACGTGGGCCAAGCGCGATCCCAACTGTCGCTATGTTGTCATTCCGCACGCGCGTCACTGCGCGCATCAAGACAATCCCGAATTCTTCAACCGCGTGCTGGCGGACTTCCTCAATGACCACGCCGCGTGATTACGACGAACTACTCCAGCGCGTCACCGCTTGGGCCTTCGCGCAAGCCGATATTCACGCGCTGATCTTACTCGGTTCCCGCGCCCGCTCGATCGATCATCCCGCCGATCAGTGGTCCGATCTCGATCTGATCGCCTTTGTCGCCGATCTGAATGTTTATGCGCGCGATGCAGAGTGGCTGGCGCAGTTTGGTTCGATTGCGATCAAAGTACTTGAGCGCAGTTCACGCGGCGATGCCGAATGGCTGATCGTCTATGAAAACGGCCTAAAAATCGATGTGTTGCTCGCGCCATCCGGAGATCCGATCCACCTCGCGCCATACGAAGTCGCGCTGCAATATGGCCAACGCGTGCTGTTCGATAAGACTCACTCTTTACCCAGCGAAGTCTCCCCGACGCCGGTCTCACTACCGGATCAAGCCGCTTTCATTTCGCACGTACAACATTTTTGGCTGGAAGCGCTACGCGCCGCCAAGTTGACTCGGCGCGGTGACCTGTGGCGAGCCAAGTTTAGCGTCGATGGCGCGTTGAAGCGCTATTTGCTGACACTGATGGAGTGGCACACGTTGTCGATCGATTCGGCGTGTAACATTTGGCACGACGGACGCTTTTTGGCTGAGTGGCTCGATCGAGACGCGCACAGCGCCCTGCCCGCCACTTTCGCCGCGTACGATCCTATTGATCTGTGGCGGGCGTTGGTGGAGACGATCGATCTATTTCGCCGACTCGCTCAAGATACGGCCAGGCGATTAGACTTGACGTATCCGCGCGATCTCGAGCGACACGCGAACGGGTGGCTGGCGGCGATTGAAAAGAGCGCCCAAGTCGATTAGAATACGCGTATTCATTTGTCTGTGAGGTTGATATGTGCATGTTTTCTGGCAATGTCCGCTCCGTCGCCGAAACGAATATCTTTGTGCGCGCTTCGACGGCCGGCAAGCAGTTCGTGGTGTACAGCATGAAGTATGAGGCGGCCAACGATCTGGCGATGATCCTGCCGCTGCCCACACCGCCTGCCTCGCCCGAAGACGCCGTGCGCTACATCGATCTGTCAGGTTACGCTGATTTCTTTCGAGACATGCGCAGTGGTTTCGTTGTGGCGTTGCGTGGCACGCTCGGCGTCGAGCAATTCGCATTGCAGGCGGCTAAGTTGAAAGTTCACGAGGTCGGTAGTTTCGAGGCGTCGTTCGTACCGACGTTGGCTGACTTCGAGCGGCTCGACGAGCGTTTTCGTCTGCCAGGTAAAGTGTGGGACAAGTTACCGCAGTATGCCGATTATGGTTTCGCGGTATTCAAGTTGAAACCGGGCGCGCGGTCGGTGCATCCGATGGCGTTTGAGTTTCCCCGCCGCGATCCAAATGTTTTATTCTTTCCGACAGTCCATGTACATCAAGGCAAAGTGGAGAAGCGCGCCAAATTCGATCACGCCCTATACGCGCAGACAGCACATCGCGCGTTAGGCTGGCAGATTTCGAGGACATGGGACGAAGAGGCCGGGCCGCGTTTGGCTGGTGACTTCATGCAGATCGAGCGCTGCGCAGGACTAATCGACGCTGAGCAGCCGGTGCTCTTTCAGAGCATCAAAGGCGTGCGCACCAACACCGATATTACTTTGCCAGACATGTAAAAACCTCGGAGGTTTCCGATACCTCCGACGTTTCGTTAACTACAAATCCCGCCGCTGAAACGACCACATCGCGATCGATAACAATACCGCGATGTACACCGCCGCGTAAAGTAGAATTCCATTGTCGGGCGTAGTGGCGCCTACCGTCATCACGCGAATCGGATTAAGCCCTTCGGCCATATCGGCTAATGCACGTCGCCACAACGCCTGACTGGGCATCAACAGCGAGGTGATCTTGCCGATTTGAGTCGCAGTATCGCTACTATTTAAGCCCATCTGCTGCGCAAAGCCGCCGATCTGTTCGATGAAGCCGCCGATGAAAGCCAGCCCAAACAGGCCAAAACCCAACACTCCATTGGCTAAGGTCGAGAGACGCGTGCCGCCAAGAAACGTCGCGCTCAAAAACAACAACGCTTCCACATACATCAACACGGTGCCACTAAAGGGATTCGGTGGCACATAGCCGAACACGATCAGCGTGATGAGCATCACCGCCAGCCAGCAGCAACGTGCAGAGTCCCAACAAAATTGCAAAGCCGAGCCATTTACCTAATAGAATCGCGCGCCGCGACATCGGCTTTACGGCAATCGATTGGATCGTGCCACTGCCGATTTCGCCGGCCAACGTATCAACCGAAATCAACACCGCCAGCATGACGATCAAAGTTGGCTGTGTACAGCCCCGCCATCATGAGGAAGTTGTAGAACACTTTCAGATCGCCGACGCGGGATGGCGGCGGCCCATACTCCAGAATTCCTTGCCGCACAAAGATCAACCGAGTGCATACAGCGCCAGGAAAATTCCACTCAAAATCAGCAAGCCCCACAACACTTTGCGTCGTGCGGCTTCACGCAGCGTCAAGCGAATGATGACGGCCATCACAGCCCTCCATCCGTGCCGACAATTTGCAGGAACATGTCTTCCAGCGACACGTGCTGAGGCGCAAACGCGTACATATCAAGCCCCTGCCCGATCAACCAGCGGGCTAGATCGAGCAATGTTTTTTGATCAGTAATCGTGACGTGCAGTCGATCACCATCAATATGCGCGTCGTGCCCAAACCGATTGAGCCCGTTTAGCAACTCCGCCCGATCGGCTGGCAACGGCCAGTGCGAATCTCGACTGGCAATTCCCCCTGCCCAATCGTTTTCAGATCGACCGTTTTGATCACCGTACCATGCTTGATGAACACCACGCGATCGCAGGTCACTTCCACCTCAGATAACAAGTGCGAGTTTAAGAATACCGTCGTGCCTTCGTCGCGCACCTCGCGGATGATGTCGCGCACCAGAATGCGGCCTACCGGATCGAGGCCCGAGGTCGGTTCGTCGAGAAACACAATTGCCGGTCGATTCAGCAACGCCATCGCCAGGCCCACGCGTTGCAACATCCCCTTCGAGTAGCCGCGCAATCGTTTGTTGGCATGCTCGTCTAAACCCACGCGCTTTAGCAGCATCGGCACACGCTGCTGTCGATCAGTGTCGTTCATGCCATACAGCTGGCCGTGCAAGTGCAGAAACTCCTCGCCGGTCAGCCAATCGTGGAAGCGAAAGTGCTCCGGCAAAAAACCAACGCGCGATCGGGACGCGGGATCACCGATCGGTTTGCCTAGTAACTGCGCTTCGCCTTTCGTCGGCGCGACAAGGCTCAGCAACATCTTGATCGACGTAGTTTTGCCCGCGCCGTTCGGCCCGAGGAAGCCAAAGACTTCGCCCTGCCCGACCTGCAAATTCAGATCAGCCACAGCGACTTTGCGGTTGTATTCTTTGCGCAAATGTGCAGTTTCAATGGTGTAAGCGACACTCATGTCTATCTCCGTGCGGCGATGATACCACACACAAACCGCCGCCCCTAGGTGAGGCGGCGGTTCTATTCAATCACGTTTTAAATGCGAAAGTCAAGAACGTGAGTGCAGACACCAATCGCAGGGACGAACCAACGGATTCACGCTGGCGTCGCTTCAGTCTCAACGAGGCCGGTACGATCTGCCCTGCCTCGCGGATAGCACGCGGTACATCCACTCGCAACAGGATGTAGAGGCCGCTGGCAAACAACACAATCAGCGAGAAGACTGATAAGCGATACGTGCCCGTCGCCTGCGCGACCAAGCCGAACAGAATCGGCCCGATCCACGACGTTCCACGTTCACTGATCTCATAGAAACAAAGAACTCGGCCTCGCGTTCGCGCGGGATCATCTGCGAGAACAGCGAACGGCTCAGCGCCTGACTGCCGCCCAGCACCAGGCCGACGACCGCACCAGCAACCAGAACTCGCCCGACGACCGCAAACTGATCACTGCCCACAATGTGATCGAGACACCAGATCAACAAGGTCACCACAATCGTGCGTTTCGCGTTAAGACGTTGTGCCAATTTGCCAAAACCCATCGCCCCAAAGAACGCCACGATCTGCACCATCAGGAACAGCATCGCCATGTCGCCTTCACTCATGCCCAATTCCTGCGTGCCAAACACCGATGACATCGCGATGACAGTCTGCACGCCATCGTTATAAAGCAGATAGGCGATCAAATAGCGCAGTGTGTGTGGATAGTGCCTGATCTCGCCCAAAGTCTGACGCAATTGCTTGAAGCCAATCGACACGCAACTATCGCCCTGTGGCAACGTGCGTTGTGCGCCACGCTCGCGCAACCCGGTGATAGCGAAGTAGCCAAACACCAGCCACCACAAACCCGCCGACGACAAATTAAGACGCACAGCCAGTTCGGTTGAAACCCCCAGTTGCTCGCGAAACATGTAGAAGACCAGATTGATTGCCAGCAACAGACCGCCGCCCGCATATCCCCATGCCCACCCTTGCGACGAGACCCGATCGCGTTGATCTTCGCTAGCGATCTGCGGTAGGAATGAGTTGTAAAACACAATCGATGCGCCAAAGGCCAGGTTGGCGATGATGAACAGTAGACCACCCAACACGTACAGCGTGCCGCTGATCGTAAACAGCCCGATCGTCGCTGCAGCGCCAATCACGGCAAACGTCAGCATCATGCGCTTCTTCAGGTGGGAGTAGTCGGCAATCGCACCGAGCAGCGGCAGAATGAAGACCTGCAGAAACACCGAAATACCGACACAGTAAGCAAAGAATGACTTCTCGCCGATTGGCAACCCTAACAGATAAAACACACCGTTCTCGCCGACTTGCGACTTAACCAAGCCAGTGAGATAAGGGCCGAGGAATACTCCTGCAACGGTAGTCGAGAAGGCCGAGTTCGCCCAATCGTACATCATCCAGTTGCGAATCTCGCGCCGATCGTTGATGAGTGCCGCCTCTGCCATGTGCTTCTCCTCACGGGGAATAAAGTCTAAAGAGTTTAGAAGCAAACCTGTTAAAAGTCAATCGCTGTTTGATTAAGTTTGGTTAACCGATCGCATCTCAGTAGTAATCGGGTACATAAACAGATGCTTGTCGAAGGTCATAGACTGTGTTACACTTCACGTTTGTCGATTGGGGTCTAACTAGCAAATGAAGTCACTTCAACAGTCCATGATTCAACGCAGCGCTTACCTGCTGCTGATCATTCTAAGCCTCGCGTTGCTGACTGGTCCGGCAACGGCTGCTCCCTTAGCACAAGAACCTATTGCCAGCATCACCTCGCCCGTCGATGGACAACAACTATCGGGCATCGTGCGCATCACCGGCTCGGCCAATCATCCTGAATTCGATCGCTATGAGATTGCCTACGGCCCTGATCCGAATCCCAACGATGCATGGCAACCATTCAGCAGCAATTCACAGCCGGTTACCAACGATGTGCTCGGCCTGTGGGATACCACCCGCGTGGCCGATGGCGGTTACATGCTGCGCTTGCGCGTCGTGCGCAAAGACAGCAACTATCAAGAAGCATTCATTCGCGGTTTGCGCGTGGCCAATCAGCAAGCGCAGGCCTCACCGACGCCAGCTGAACCGGAGGCAACGTTTCCGCCTGAATCAACTCTGAATGCGGTGAATCCGCCAGCTGGTGGCGACGCCCAACCGACTTTGATCACAACGGTCATGGTTGAACAGCCGCCGACAAGTGTGCCGGCCGCTGCGGCGAATGCAACCGCTGCGCCCGCCGCCAATCAATCGAACACGCGATCAAACACGTCGAGTTCATTGTTTGATGTGAAACTGTTTGGTTCAGCCTGTTTGAATGGCGCGCTAGTCGCCGCCTTTGTTTTTGGAGCGCTCGGCGCGGTGCAATTGAGCCGGGCTACTTACAAACAAGTTCTGCGCGTCCAACGCGCTCAGCGCAAGAAATCGAAACATCATGCAGATTCTGGATCGACTACGCCACCGCCCGGCGCCGGTTGAAACGGGCGAGGCAACGGTGATCGTCGGCCTCGGTAACCCGGGCCGCGAATACCAGGGCAATCGTCACAACATCGGGTTTCAGATCGCCGATCGGCTGGCAACAGCCCGCGGTCTGACGTTCAACAAGATGCAGCACCGCGCTATCGTCGCGCTGGGTCGTCTCGGCGACCGGCGAGTAATCATCGCCAAGCCGCAGACGTACATGAATGACAGCGGTCGAGCGGTAAGCGCGTTGCTCAATTTTTACAAAGTGCCGATCGAACGTTTATTGGTCGTCTACGACGAACTCGATCTGCCGTTCGGCACGATCCGGTTACGAGCCGATGGCGGTGCTGGCGGCCACAACGGTATGCGATCCATTATCGGCCAGTTGGGCACTAATCAGTTTGCGCGGCTGCGTTTCGGTATCGGGCGGCCGCCGGGCCGTATGGATCCGGCCGCGTTTGTCTTGCAAGATTTTAATCGCGACGAAGGACTCGAATTGCCGACGATCTCCGCTCGGGCCGTAGAAGCCGTCGAGACTTTTGTCGCCGAAGGAATTATTACAGCGATGAACAAATACAATGCCACCCAGACGGGAGGAGTCAAGTCACTATGAATGAATTCGAACAATTCGCCAAAGCCTTCCGGTGCAGCGTGCCGATGGCCGAGTCGATTGTCGCCCGCATCCGCCAGCGTCTTGGCCGCGATGTGCCGATGGGCGAAATTCTGGGCGCGATCAAAAAGATTGCGCCGACGCGCCTGACCACCGATGAGATCGTGAAGCGCCTGCAAAAAGCCAGCACCGCTCGCGTCAGTCGCACGGTTCGCCGCGACGACGAAGAGGACTTTGAAGCGGCGTTGGAAGAAGAAACCGCGCAGGATCAAGCCGCGAGCGATGAGGCCGCCGAAGACGACGATGATGATGACGCCGTGCCCACTGTTTCGCGCACACGCAAGCCGACGGCGCCACGTAAAGTCGGCGGCACACAGGGCCAGATTCTGGAAATCCTGGAGCGCAATTGGGCTAAGGCTAAAGATTCCGGCCTGAAACCGCCTGAACTCACCGTCGATCGGTTTGTACGCACCGCGCAGGCCAATGTCGGCGAGCCCAAGCCCACCGTCGCCCGCATCCTCACGGCCGTGCAAAAGCTCAGCAAGCAGGACGTGCTGATCACGCCGAATCTCGTCGCAGACGAGATTATCGAAACCGATGAATTGCGCTGATCTAATAAGTACCGAGTAATGAGTTAGTTGCTCGTTACTCTTCCTTGTTACACAGTGAGTTGTGACTGATTCCATCAATCTCTCCGGTGTCTTACCGCGGCTGATCGATCACGTTCAATTTGCGGCGGTAACCCGCGACCTCGCCAGTCCGCACGATGGCGAGTGGCGACTGCCGCTGTTGCGGGCGGCGCGACCGGCCTTACTCGCCGCTGCCGCGCAATCAATCAACCGTCCGATCGTGATCGTGGCTGCCAAACCCGATCGAGCGCAGGCCCTGTACGAAGCCTTGCGCGCGTTTGGTCTTACCTCCGATCGGCTGTTGCGGTTCCCCGAGCCAAGTGCGTTGTTTTACGAACGCGCTCCCTGGCCGCGCGAAGTTGCCACTGAACGCTTGCAAGTCCTGGCCACGCTGACGAAAGACGACCGACGATTGACGGAAGACAGTGCTTCTTCCGTCGTTCGCCAGCCGTCACCCGTGATCGTTACATCGGCCCGCGCGTTGATGTTCCGCACGCTGCCGCCGCGCGCTTTCAAACTCGGCACGCGCACGCTGAAACGTGGCCAGTCGATCGATATCGATCAATTGCTGGAAGCCTGGGTGGGCTGCGGCTACGAAAGCACCACGACCGTACTCGCACCGGGCGAATTCAGCCGACGCGGCGGTATCGTCGATGTCTTTCCGCCCGCGCTGCCACGACCGGTGCGACTAGAATTTTTCGGCGATGAGATCGATTCGCTCCGCACGTTCGATCCCGGCACGCAGCGGTCGCTGAATGTCCTCGATCAAGTAACGACCACGCCCGCGACGGAATGTCTCGCCAGGAACGGGCCGGTCGCCGCCGAAAAAATCAAAGACTGGGATACTTCACAACTGGCCGACGATCTCGAAGAACAGTTCGAAAAAGATCGCAAAGCCTTGATCGTTGGATCGACCTATCGAGGCATTGAGTTCTATCTGCCGTTGTTGCATGGCGACGCAACGTCGCTATTGGATTACATTCCGCGTGATGCATTGATCGTCCTAGATGATGCCGACGAATTCGCCGACACGTGGAGCGAACTTGAAGAACAGGCCATCGATCTGCGACGCGGCGCTGAAGAGGCCCACGCCCTGCCGCCCAATTTTCCGCTGCCGTATGTGACGTGGGACGAGTGGCACGAGAAGATCATTCGGCGCGGCGTGATGTCGCTGGGCGAAGAATTCCAGCCCGATCAGTCACCCACCGAGCTGCTACCGTTCTCGCCGGGACCGCGCTTTGGCGGACAACTCAAGTCGTTCATCGAGCACATCGCGCAAATGCGAACGATGAACGATGCGACGCTGATCGTGAGCCGACAAGCCAGCCGCCTGGCCGAACTGTGGGCCGAACGCGATCACATGCGCGTACCTGTTCACGACGTGATCGAACCGCCCGAACCGCGCGCGCTGATCTTCGTGCAGGGCGTGTTGGACGAAGGCTGGACGCTGCGCGGCATCGCGCCGCGTGATGAAGCCGAACGCCGCGAAGTTGGGTTGTGGTCGCTGCATGTCATCACCGATGCGGAGATCTTCGGCTGGGCGCGTCCCCAACCGCGCCGACGCGGCAAGCCTAAAGCGATCACGCCCGAACAATTCTTCGCCGATCTACAGCCCGGTGATTACGTCGTCCACGTCGATCACGGCATCGGCGTCTTTCAAGGGCTGATCAAACTCTCAATCGAAAGCATCGAGAACGAGTACTTGCAGATCGCGTATTCGGGCGGCGACAAGTTGTACGTGCCGATCCATCAGGCCGATCGGCTGAGCAAGTACATCGGGGCCGACGATCACGCGCCGGATATTCATCGCTTGGGCACGGCGGATTGGTCGCAGGTTCGATCGAAGGCGAAAGAAGCCGCGCTCGAAGTCGCACGTGAGTTATTGGAACTCTATGCTTCGCGCGAACTCGCGCCCGGTCACGCCTATGCCAAAGACACGACGTGGCAAAACGAACTCGAAGCGTCGTTCCCGTACGTCGAGACTGAAGATCAACTGCGCGCCATTCGCGACGTAAAGGGCGACATGGAAAAGTCGCGCCCGATGGATCGGTTGATCTGTGGCGATGTGGGCTACGGCAAAACCGAGGTCGCTTTGCGCGCCGCGTTCAAAGCCGTGCAAGACGGCAAGCAAGTGGCTGTACTTGTACCGACCACGATTTTGGCGCAGCAGCATTACAGCACGTTTAGCAATCGGCTGGCGGCGTTCCCCGTCAGCGTTGAGATGTTATCGCGCTTTCGATCAGAGAAGGAGCAGACCGACATCCTCAATCGATTGCGCGAAGGCACCGTCGATATCATCATCGGCACACACCGTTTATTGGGCCGCGATGTGGCCTTCAAAGACCTCGGCCTGTTGATCATCGACGAAGAGCAGCGCTTCGGCGTGACGCACAAAGAACAGTTGAAGAAAATGCGCACCGAAGTGGATGTGTTGACACTAACGGCTACGCCGATTCCGCGCACTTTGTATATGAGCCTCGTCGGTGTGCGCGACATCAGTACCATCGACACGCCGCCGGAAGAGCGCCTGCCGGTGGCCACCTACGTCGGCGAATATGACGATCACTTAGTGCGGCAGGCCATCTTGCGCGAACTCGATCGCGGTGGACAGGTGTTCTTCGTACACAACCGCGTCATGGACATCGAAGCCGCCGATGAACGCTTGAAATCCGTCGTGCCGGAAGCCCGCGTGGGCGTGGGCCACGGTCAGATGGACGAACACGAACTCGAAAAGGTGATGGTCGATTTCGTGAAGGGCGATATCGATGTGCTGTTGTGCACGTCGATCATCGAAAGCGGTCTCGATATTCCCAACGCCAACACGTTGATCGTAGACCGCTCCGATCGGTTTGGCCTGGCCCAATTGTATCAACTGCGCGGCCGAGTGGGTCGCGGCGCGTCGCGCGCTTACGCCTACTTCCTATACGACAAAGTCACCGGCATGACCGACGATGCGCGGCGCAGGTTGGAAGCGATCCGCGAGGCGAACGAACTGGGCATGGGCTACTCCATCGCCATGCGCGATCTGGAAATTCGCGGCGCGGGCGATTTATTGGGCATGCGACAAAGCGGCCAGATCAGCGCCGTCGGGTTCGATCTGTACACCAAGTTACTGAAGCGCTCCGTCGAAGAAATGAAGGCGCTGCGCGATGGCACCACGCCGCCGCCACTGATGCTGGGTGGCGTCAACATCGATCTGCCGCTGCAAGCCCATCTGCCCGATACCTACGTCACTGCCGAAGGCTTGCGCCTGCAACTGTATCGCCGTATGGGCAACATCTCGTCGCTGCAGGAGATCGACGCATTGTCACAGGAACTGGCCGATCGGTTTGGGCCGTTACCAAAGCCCGTTGAAAACCTGATGTTCCAACTGCATTTGAAGGTGCTGGCCGCTCAGGCGCGCATTACCACCATCGGGCGCGATCGAGAACGTGGCAACATCGTGCTGAAATCCGAAGCATTGGAGTATGTCGATCGAATCGGTTTGCAGCAGCGACTGGGCAACCTCGCGTCCGTGCAGCGCCGCGAAGTCCACGTGCCGCTGAAGGACGAATGGCGCGGCTCGCTGGTGAAAGTGTTGGAAATGCTCGGGACATGATGCACGCGACGTAAAAATGAAGCGCGCGAGGTGAACCATCACTTTCGCGCGTTTTTAGTTTACCTTACTTGGCGACTGAGACAGGCGGCTCGATTATTCATTTTTCCTTCCAATGAGGTAAAATGAAGCGCATCATACGCTGATATCGCCCATATGCCAGCCAATTCCGAGCTCCTTCAACGCGCCATCTCCGCCGCCCGGGCCAAGAACAACGCCGAGGCGCGGAAGTTGCTGCTACTGGCCATCGAACTGGACGACCACGATGAACAAGCGTGGTTGTGGCTGAGCAGCGTCGTCGAATCACCCGCCGATCAGCGCGTGTGTCTCGACAACGTGCTAGCAATCAACCCCGACAACCGCGCCGCACGAAAGGGCCTGCGTTGGTTGGATGAACACGCGCCCGTGCAGCAAACGGAGTTGGAACACTGCCCACACTGCAACGCCGCGTTGCCCGCATCCGGCGACACCTGCCCCGCGTGCAAGCAACCCGTGCTCATCGTGTGTCCGCACTGCGGCGACTTTACCGAAATCAGTAAAACGCAGTGTATGCACTGCGGCCATTTCTTCGGTGATTTCCGGCAGCGCGATCATTACTACGCCGCGCTCGCCGTCGCATACGCCGACATCGGCAAGTTGTCGCCCGCGCAATGGGCGGTGGATCAAGCCCTGGCGGCGATGCCGCACGAAGCCGAAGTGTGGCAGAACATCGCGCGGGTGCGCGTGAAACTCGATCGGCCCGACGATGCGATCGCGGCTTATCAACAGGCCATCACGTTATCGCCCGATCAGCCGAACCTGTATCTCGAACTGCTCGATCTTTATCAGCGCGAGAATCGCCCAACGGAAGCACAAAATTGGCGCGAACAAGTCTTCAAGCAGTTTCAGGCTGAACCCACCCGCCTCATCGAGATCGGACAGGCGCTCGCCGATCGCCGTACGCCGCCCAACGCGATCACGCCGTTCTTCGAGCGTGCCGTCCATTTGCAGCCGAAGGATGTGTCAATGCGTTTGCTATTGGGCGGTTTGTATTTTGATCGGCGCGATTTCGCTACTGCTCGCCAACACTTGCAGCGCGCCGTCGAATTGACCGACGCTAAGTCGCCGCAGGGGCAGCAAGCCCGCGAGGCGTTGGCGCGCGCGAAGGCCGCCGGGGCCGATCGGAGCGCGAGCGGGCGTGGCGAAGTCATCCGCCAGTTAATCGGTCCGGTGTTGATCTCAAGCATGGCCGCTTTGGCGAACGCCAAGTTGTCGCTTAACATCAGTCTAATCAGCTGGCTGGCACTAGGTGTTTCCAGCCTGGGCGCATGGCTCTGGGCATCGGCTAGCGAAGCGCTATCATCGACTTCGACCGTGACCGGCCGCTATCGACGGGAACAGATTGCCGGCTTTGTCGTGTGGCTGATCGGATTTGGCATCATCGTAGCAAAGGTGTAAACGCGATGAATGAACTAGCGCCATTGCTCATCATCTATGTTCTCTTAAACTTAATCACCTTTCTGCCACTGAGCGATGGGCGCGAGCGCGGCAAGCGCATCCCGATCGTGACGCTAACACTGATCGGCATCAACGTGGGTGTGCATGTGGTGATGGCGGTGATCTATCCGCGGCAGATCGGCGAAGTACAAACCGAGGCGTTATCTTATCTGTTCATGCTGCTGCCTGCGGGTGTCATGAATGGTTTCACGAACGGCGCACTCACGATGATTACGTCGGCCTTTCTGCACGCCGATTGGATGCACCTGGCCGGCAATATGTTTTTTCTGTTGTTTTTTGGCCGCAAAGTCGAGGATCTGTTGGGGCGCAGCAAATTCCTGTTGCTCTATTTGGTCTGCATCTTCACTTCCGGCCTGGGCAGCGTGATCGGCGAGATTGCGCTGCCGCTCTGGAAAGGCACGATCTTCAACCTCGGCGCCAGCGGCGCGATTATGGGCGTGATAGGCGCGTACCTGTTCTTATATTCTGGCGAAAAGATTCGCACAGTGGTGATGCCGCTCGGCTTTTTGCCACTACCGTTAAGTTTTATACCTCTGCCCTATTTCCCGCGAATGACGGCGGGCTTCTTCATCGGGTATCAGATCGCCGGGGATGTGGTCAATGGCTTACTCATCGAGCAGTTCCAAAAGTTGGGTTACAACTTCAGCATGACCAACTCTTTTGCTCACCTCAGCGGTCTGGTTGGCGGGCTGATTGCGATTTACCTGTTTTTGCCGCGCGACATGCTACACTATCGCTATCAACCCAACACAAAACAGCGACTTACAAACTGATCGATCAACCTACTCGAATCCGCTAAACACAGAACCGATTGGTTTAGCGGATCGAATTTCCATCTCAGGAGAACGTTGTGACTCAATCGAAAGACACCGGATTTGAAGCCCAGCCTTATTACGGCATCTGCACCTTTGGGCGGCAGCCGCACACCCGCGATCTGACGGGTGCGGAAGTGGCTATCGTAGGTGTGCCCTATGACGGTTCTACGTCATATCGCAGCGGCGCGCGTTTTGGCCCGCGCGCGATTCGTGAGCAGTCGCTGTTGTTGTGGGGCTACAACAACGCGCTTGATGTAGCCCCATTCAAAGCGCAGAAGATCATCGACTATGGCGACGTGGATGTCGTGCCCGTCGATGTACTGGCGACGCACGCCGCCGTCAACGCCGAAGTCGGCCAGTTGATTCAGGAAGGCCTGAAAGTAGTCACGCTGGGTGGCGATCACTCAATCGCGCTGCCGCTGCTGCGCGCACACAGCCGTAAGTATGGCCGCGTCGCCGTCATCCACTTCGACGCGCACCCAGACACGTGGGACGTCGAGTTCGGCGATCAGAAATACAGCCATGGCACACCGTTTCGCCGTGCCATCGAAGAAAAGCTAATCGACACCAGCGCCTACATTCAGATCGGTATTCGCGGGCCAACGTCGGGCAAGAAGGATTACGAAGACGCGCTTGCGCTGGGCGCACGCATGATTACCATCGACGATGCCATGCGGATGGGCCTGGGCGGCATCCTCAATGAAGTTCGCGGCCGCGTTGGCAGCAAGCCGGTGTATTTGTCGTTCGACATCGATTCGATCGATCCGGCGTTTGCGCCGGGTACGGGCACACCGGAAATTGGCGGCTTCAGCAGCTACCAAATCCTGCAACTGCTGCGCGGCCTCAAGGGGCTAAATCTGGTGGGGTTTGATCTGGTGGAAGTGTCGCCGCCGTTCGATCACAGCAACATCACCGCGATCCTGGCGGCCAACCTGGTGTTTGAGTTCCTCTCGCTGCTGGCGGTTAACAAGCAACAACGTTAGCGACGTTAGACGGAGGACGCTAGACGGACGGCGAGTAATTCTGTGCCGTCAACCGTCTAGCGTCCTCCGCCACTGCTCATTGATTATTCTCAACTGTTCGGTAGTCTCCGTTCCAATACAACAATGGTGTCGAAGCATCGTTCACCGCCGACGCTACTACTTCCCCGATGTAGATCGTATGATCCCCCGCCTGATACGACGACACGATGCGGCAATCCATCCACGCCGCGCATTCGGCGAGCACCGGCGCACCCGTCGTCGCCACTTTGGTCACGATGCCGCTGAACCGATCGATATCACCCCAGCGACCCGCGAATTTGTCGGATAAGTCCTGCTGATCGGCTCGCAGAAAATTAACAGCAAATACCTGGCTCTTGTTCAACAACCGATGACTGTGCAACTCCTGCCCGATCGAAATCAGCACGAGCGGCGGTTCCAACGACAACCCCACAAAACCGCTCACCGTCAGGCCATGCATAAAACCGTTGAACTGCATCGTTACGATCGTGACGCCGCTGGCCCATTGCCGCATCACCGTCTTGAACTCATCACTGCTAATCGTCATCCTCGTCTCACCCTTGATCGCTGCGTTTCATAAAAGTATACCATGCCGATCCACGCCGATTCTGATCGGTGCCGCGCCGCAAACCCTCCACTTTGTAATCGTGATCGAACAGTGACGCGATCTCGCCCATATCCACGCCACGCCGATCAGTACTCGGTTCGAAGGCGTACACCATATAGTACGCACCAGGCTTGAGCACCGCCGTCAACGCCGTCACATATCGCCGGCGTGCTTCAGGTTCGAGGTTGTGGAAACAGCCGATGTCGTAGGCAAAATCGATCGAGTAGCCGGTGGCCCAGCGTCGCATCAAAGTCACATCGCCGCGTTCCAGCCGCACCCGATCGGTCAGCTGTGCTGATCGGACTTTGCGTTTGGCCTGCGCAATCGCGCGCCCCGAGATATCGACGCCCGTCACCTCGAAGCCGTGCTGCGCCATATAGATCGCATTGGTACCGGTGCCGCAGCCCAGATCGAGCGCGCGGCCGACATGCACTTTGCCGCTGTCGATCATCGCCACAATCTCTGGTGGCGTGATGCCCGTATCCCACGGCGTTTTCTTGAACAGGTACATTAAATCCCAAAAGAGCGACATCCCTACCTCACACACAGATCGAGGTCGGCCGTAGCTGACCTCGATCGTCCAGTTCACCCGACTTGTCAATCCACCGCTTACAGCGTTGCAAACTCGGCAACGAAGTGCCGCAGTAACTCCGGCGCGTGAACGATTTTCAAGCCACGTAACGCCTCGCCCTGCGCCTTCACCTTGATGCAGGCCTCAACGACGTAATCCAAGTGGGCCTGCGTATACACGCGGCGCGGGATTGCCAGCCGCACCAACTCAGTGTTGGGATAGTGCATGACGCCGGTGACTGGATCGAGACACGCAAACATGACGCTGCCAATCTCGACGGTGCGGATGCCGCCTTCCAGATACAGCGCCACCGACAGCGCTTGCGCCGGAAACTCCGCTTGCGGGATGTGTGGCAGTAACGCCATTGCGTCGAGGTAAATGGCATGACCGCCTGGCGGCTGCACGATCGGGATACCATTCTCGGTTAAGCGTTCACCGAGGTAGCGCGTTTGCGCAACGCGATAAGCCAGATAATCCTCATCCATGCCTTCGCGCAAGCCAACGGCCAGTGCTTCCAGATCGCGGCCCGCCAATCCACCATAGGTCGGAAAGCCTTCACGCAAGATCAGTTCGTTCTTGACTTGCTCAAACAAATCTGGGTTGCGCAAACCCAGCAAGCCGCCGATATTCACAATGGCGTCTTTCTTGGCGCTCATCAAAAAGCCGTCGGCATAGGAAAACTGCTCGCGCACAATCTCAGCAATCGACTTGTTAGCGTAACCCTCTTCTCGTTGCTTGATAAAGTAAGCGTTTTCGGCGAAGCGCGCTGCATCCAGAAAGAACGGAATGCCATAGTGATGATACAGGTTCGCCGTCGCGCGGATATTGGCCATCGAGACCGGCTGGC
Source organism: Anaerolineae bacterium (assembly GCA_046328575.1). GTDB lineage: Bacteria > Chloroflexota > Anaerolineae > Fen-1058 > Fen-1058 > JAGOBP01. The sequence goes on along the minus strand of JAXLWI010000017.1, from coordinate 47,424 downwards.
CGCCCGCCGAGTTGTTCGTGATCGTGGACAGCCCGATCGGAATCCGCTCCGCCCCGACGGCGCGAATAAACCGATCGAGTTTGTCGAGATCCATATTGCCTTTGAAGGGATGCACCTTAGCCGGATCGGCTGCTTCGTCGATCACCAAATCAACCGGTTTGCCGCCGCGCGCGCGGATGTTGGCATACGTGGTATCGAAGTGTTGATTGCTGGGCACTTCCATGCCGGGCTTTACTAAAATACTGAATAGCACATTCTCGGCGGCCCGGCCTTGATGTGTCGGCACAAAGTACGGCATGCCAGTTACTTCAGTGACGGACTTCTCCAGCGCAAAGAAACTGCGCGCGCCCGCATACGACTCATCGCCGTGCATCAGCGCCGACCATTGCGTGTCGCTCATGGCGCCCGTGCCGGAGTCCGTCAAGAGATCGATGTAACAGTCTTCGGCGCGAAGTTTGAACAGGTTGTAACCAGCCGCCGCCAATAAGGCGGCGCGTTCTTCACGCGTCGTCAGGTGAATCGCTTCAACCGATTTGATGCGAAACGGTTCGGGTGGATAGTAGGGCATGTATTCTCCGAGTTAAGGGATTGTATTGCGCACTCCGCACCCCGCATCACCCTCGACATGGTGCGTAGTCCGTAGTACGTGATCACTCTTCAAAAATCTCAGCCTCAAAAACGTACAGTTGGGTATCCGGCTTGCGCCAGGCATCCGCCGACAAACCAGCTTTCATCCAGCACAAGGTTGATAGGTACTCATCGCGATCCCAGTTTTGCTCGATCGGCACTTGCGGCAAAAACAGCCCACCGCGCCCGCCACGCCGGATCATGACGCCATGTTTGCCAACGACGACTTCGTCGGGCGATTGAGCCAAACGCAGCGGCGTTAACACGCTGATTTCAAGATGCATATCGGGGAGTTCAGGCGCCGTCATCGGCCTGAAACGTGGATCGTCCACAGCACTGAGGACGCTGACGCGCTGTACGCTTTCCCACAATGGATAGCGCGCAAACACCTCGCCGCGACAACCGCGCAAATCGTGAGTCCGCGCATGGCGCAGCGTCACAAACGTCGCGCGGGGTTGCTGCATTGCTTCGGATGTCGGCGTGAATTTAGGCGTGATCTTTGTCGTCAGGTATTCGCGCAAAGTGTCACGCGACAGTTTCAGCAGCGTAGTTTTGTCAGAGTCGCTTAAAGCCGATGGCTGACCAGGGCTGAATTCGATCGCTGCGTAGCCAACCACACGTCCGAGTTCGCCGCCCGGCACATCGCCCGAGTTGGCATACTTGATCAGCTGGACCCGCTCCGCACCGATCGCACGGGCCAGCATCATCGCCACCATAACCGGGCCTTTGCCGCACATGGTCGTATGTAAATTCGCTGTGCGGCTGGACATCGCTTCTTCGTCCCAGGCTTCCAATGCCAGCACATCCAACGATAGTACGGCTTGCACCGATGAGTGATCGATCTGTGAGGCATCAGCGTAACGCGGATAGTGTGAGAGGTCGGTCGAGACGACGACGAGCGTCTTGGGATGCGCCCGCATCACATTCGCCAGCGCATCTGAAATCGCGCGGGCATTTTCGAGTGTGGGCCGCCCGATCGAGATAGGCACAATCGGGACGCCGGGCATTACGCGTTGAATGAATGGTACTTCAACTTCGAGACTGTGTTCTTCAAGGTGATAGTTCTGATTTGCAAAGAACACGGGTGAGGCTGTCAGCAGGCTCTTAGCGAAATCACTGTCGATTGCCACATCGCCCAGTGGTGTGCGCCAAACACCATCAGTCCATACGGCGGCACCATCAAACGCATAGGATAGTTGATGGTTAAAGCCCAACACGAGTACCCGCGCATAGTCACGGCCGAAAGCCTGTTTGAAACTATGCGCGGCCACGCCGCCGCTGTACACGTAACCAGCATGCGGCGCGATCAAAATCGACGGTTCCGGATCAAGGCGTATCGCCTCGGCCAAATAACTGTCGATCAGATCTGCAAGCGTAACCGGATCACCAGGATAAAATGCGCCTGCCACAGCGGGCAAGCGCACCCCAGCCGAGCTGTGTTGGAATGTCATGGGTAGGCCGCCTTTCTCCCCGCTGTTATGGTCAGTATAGCACGCGGGCGACACGGCTGACAAGATGATCTTCACGCAAGGGCGCGGCCCTACACGGTTGGCAAAGTGAATTTGAAAGTCGCACCTTGTCCAGCGGAAGGCTCAACCCAGATCTTGCCGCCGTGGGCCTCTACCGCCAATCGGCAGAAAGCTAACCCCAGGCCACTGCCACGCCCCGGTCCTTGACCGCGGACAAATTTCTGGAATAGGCGCGAACGAATTTCAGTCGGCACGCCTGGCCCAGAGTCAGTAACCGAAACTGTGACGCTGTGATTATCGGCGGGATCATAATCTGCGCTAATGTGAACATCGCCGCCGGGCGGCGTGAACTTAATCGCATTGCCAACGAGATTCTGGAGAACGCGCTCGATCAGTTCCGCGTCGACATGCACAGGCGGCAAATCGTGACGCAGATCATTGTGCAGTTTCAGTTGCTTGTCGCTGGCCAGCACACCTTGAATCGTCAACGCCTCATCAACCAATGGCTGCAAGTAGAGCGGTTCTCGCTCCAGCGGCATCTGCCCACTTTCCAGACGGTTCACATCCAGAATCGAGTTTACCAACTGCAGCATCTTGTTTAAGCCTTGTCGCATCATCATGACGACCTGGCGTTGATCGGCGCTCACTGGCCCGGAGGTTTCACTCTCCAAAAGTTCGAGCGCGCCTTGAATGATCGTCAACGGATTGCGAAGGTCGTGCACCATCGTGCTGGTGAGATCGTCGCGCATACGCAAGAGCAGCCGCTCATCGGTCACGTCGCGCAGAATGACCAACCGGCCAACGGGCACATCGCCCGTGGTTACCGGCAGGTTGTACCAGTGCACTGTGTACGGCGGAACCTCATATTCCCCTTCGCCTGGCGGCTCATTGCCGACTTTGATGCGACGCATTTCCTGCAACGTGGCCCGAATGGCTTGTGGGGCTGTGCTACGTTGAAACCGGACGGCTTCGCGTACGGTACGCCCCAACCAAAACTCTGGCCGTTCAGGCATGCCCATCAAGCGCAGCGCGGCCTGATTGATGACCAACAAGCGTTGATCGATACTCATCAACACAATGCCGTCGCGACTGGCCGTGATCAACGCCTGCAAGCGACTGCGCTCATCGGCCACAGCTTGATAGAGCAAAGCGTTGTCCAGCGCCAACGCCACAGCCTCGGCCAGCGATTGCGCCAGTGAGACGTCCGCTGCATCAAATGCGTTTAGTTGCGGACTGTCGACATTGAGTACGCCCAGCACCCGCTCGCGGCGTCTGAGCGGCACGACCAGCTTACTGCGCGTGGCCGCCTCAGGAAAGAGATTATCGGCATCTTCTTTGACATCTGATACATGCTGAAGTTTACCCGTCGTAAATACCCGACCGATGATGCCCTGCGCGAGCGGATACGACAAGCCAACGGTGAGCGGCAAGGCCCCGCTGACGGCCCGCACCGTCCAGCGATGACCGTCGTCATCGGGCAGGATGATGGCCACATTGGGCCAGCCAGTCATCAAGGTGATGGCCTCCGCAGCCGTGCGGGCCACCGCTTCTCGATCGAGCCGGCTGCCAACCATGCGCAGCACTTCGTACAGCGTCGTTTGCTGTCTCACCATGCGCCGTTGCAAATCAAACGAACGCGCGTTACGGACGGCTAGCGCCATCTGATCGGCGGCGGCCTGCATCAGTACCTGATGCTGCTCGGTAAAGTGCGCAGTCTCCGCGTGCATCAAGATTAGCGCACCCAGCATTACCTGCCCACTCAAGATCGGCACTGCCAGCGCCGATCGCGTGGGGATAAGTTCTTCGCCTAGGGCCAGCCAGCGTGCATCATGTTGCGTATCGACGACCAGGGCGGCCCGGCGATTGCGCGCCACCCAGCCAACCAGTCCCTGACTCATTACCCGGCCGATGATGGCCCGCCGCTCGTCGTGCGGCGCGTTATCGCGCACCGAGACTGTATGCGTCACGGTCCCGTCGGCATCAAACAGGAACAGGCTGCCGCGCGTGGCTGCCGTCAACGCCACACCGACGCGCAGCACGTTGTGAAGTGTATCTTCCAGATCGGGCTTCTCGCTAGTGGCACGCGCGACGGCTACCAGATTCTCAAACAATTGCTTCTGGGTTCGCAATTCAACCGCCGCCTGTTCACGCTGTGTAATGTCACGCAAGATGACGGTAAAGAAGTCTTCACCATTGACGGTGACGCGCGAAATGGAGGCTTCAGCGGGAAACACCTCGCCGTTACGACGCACCGCCCCAATCCGGCCGCCGCCCATCGTGCGCATGGTCTCGCCCGTGGCTGCGAACGAACGAATGTAATCGGCATGATGTGCGCGAGCCCGCATGGGGATGAAAGCGTCGATCGTGCGGCCGATTACATCGTCGGCGGTGTAGCCAAACATCTGCTCGGCACTGGTGTTGAACATGACGATGCGCTGTTGAGCATCAAGCGTGATGATGGCATCCTGCGCCGTGTTGATGATGCCTGCCAGCTGCGCTCGGCTTTGGCGCAGCGCGTTTTCGGCCTTGCGGCTGGCGGTCACATCACGCAGCATGACTAATCGGCCCGTTACCTGCCCTTGACGTTCGGTCAACGACGAAGACCGCAGTTCGATCTGCCGACCGTGCATTAGCATTTCGTCAGGAACGTCCGCCCCCACTGCGAACTGCGCCGCAGTTTCGCCGAAAGTCTGCAATATATCTGCAAACGGTCGCCCCAACAAGTTGGACGCGGTCTGACCTAGAAAACGTTGAGCGGCCGGATTGCAGTCGATGATATAGTCATGCAGATCGAGCGTGATCATCCCGTCGTGCATGCTCTCGATCACGGCTTCGCGAGCCACGGGAATCAGATCGATCAATCGGAAGCGGAATAACACCGCACCCAGCATCAAACAACAAACCACCAACGCGGCTGGGGTCGGATCGAGCAGCGGGAAAAACGACAGCCGGAACATCGAAGCCAAATTGGCCAATAATGGCAAAAGCACAGCGATTAATAGAATGATGGCGTGTTTACGATAGAGTTGCGACGCTTTGAGCAATGCCCGCGCTAAAACTACCGCACCCCAGACCACCAGACCAGATCCGAAGGCGAGATAGACCACCATGAGTGGACCCCAGTCCACATCCAACACCAGTGCTCCGGCGATAGACACCAGGCGTTCGTTGTGCCATAGCAAGTGGTGCTGAGCGTTCGTCAACGCCAGGACCGTGATCACCGCGGGGAAAAGGGCCAACGCCACTAGATTCCGCCGCGTCAGATACTGATCCTTTCGCACGTACGTCAACGCAAACAGGAACCACGTCAGCGGAACATTGGCAATGCCTAAGTATTTGAGGCTGGCGAAGATGGTTTTGGTGGCTAAGTCCGCGCCTGACAGCTCCAGTGTGTAACACAGCGACCAAAACGCGGCGGTCGTCAACAAAGCGCCCAATGCAGGCGCACCCCGCACCCGACGGTGCCACCAGATGTACGGGATGATGGCAAACGCGATTAGGGTTGTGACTAATGAGGGGAGAAGATACGGAGTGTACTGAAAGTGCATACGTTCCCCAACCGCCCTATTATACACAACTTCGGCGAATCTCGTGCTGAGGCATATGCAGCCTACGTCTCCATGGGATACCCTGTCGGACACACGGGCAGAAAAGTCCTCTCTAATTGGCTAGACGTACAATAGTATACGAGCGGGCATTGCCCAATGGCCTCGATTAGGCTATAATCTGCCTACCGTTGCAGTGCAGTCTGCACCTCGGCCCGGTGGTTCAGAGGCCGAGGTGTGTTTTTGTGAAATTCCGGCCAAAGTCGCCAGCTTCAAGTTCTAAGGATTAAGTATGACAACCATTCGCAATGACGTTCGCAATATTGCCATCATCGCCCACGTCGACCACGGCAAGACGACGCTGGTCGATGCCATGTTGAAACAAAGCCACATTTTCCGCGATAACCAGGTGGTGGCCGAGCGCGTGATGGACAGCAATGACCTCGAACGCGAGCGCGGCATCACCATTTTGGCGAAGAATACCGCCGTCACCTATAAAGGCCACAAGATCAATATCGTCGACACGCCCGGTCATGCCGATTTTGGCGGCGAAGTGGAACGCGTGATGAACATGGTGGACGGCGTGCTCTTGTTGGTGGACGCCGTCGACGGGCCGATGCCGCAAACGCGCTTTGTGCTGCGCAAAGCACTGGAAATGGGTCACAAAGCCATCGTCGTCATCAATAAGATCGATCGGCCTAATGCACGCCTGAACCACGTGGCTAACGCCACCTTCGATTTGTTCATCGATCTCGGTGCAACCGACGATCAGGCTGAATTCCCGATCGTGTATACCAACGCCATCCTCGGCCACGCCACTATGTCGCCCGCCGACGAAGGCACGGATCTGCAACCGCTTTTCGATCAAATTGTTACGTACCTCCCCGCGCCCGAGATTGAACCGGAAGCCCCGACTCAACTCCTAGTGAGTACCTTAGCCTACGATGACTACAAAGGCCGCATCGCGATTGGCCGCCTGTTCGCCGGCAAAGTCCGTCGGGCGCAGGAAGTCGTCCGCATCGCCACCGATGGCGCACTCACGCCCGGCAAGATCGCGCAGGTCTTCGTGCATCAAGGCCTGCAGCGGATCGAAGTCGACGAAGCGGAAGCGGGTGAAATCGTGGCGGTAACAGGTCTGCCCGAAATCTTCATCGGCGAGACCATCGCGGATCCGATTGAGCCTAAAGCCCTGCCGCCGATTCGTGTGGAAGAGCCCACCGTGCGGATGACGTTCGGCGTCAACACCAGCCCGCTCAGCGGCAAAGAAGGCACGTGGAGCACCTCACGTAAACTGCGCGAGCGTCTTTTCAAAGAACTGGAATCCAACGTTTCGTTGCGCGTCGAAGAGACCGATCAGGCCGACACCTTCATCGTGTCGGGGCGCGGCGAGTTGCACCTGGCGATTTTGATCGAGACAATGCGGCGCGAAGGCTACGAATTTGAAGTGGCGCGCCCTGAAGTAATTTTTCACGAAAAAGACGGTGAGAAACTGGAGCCGTTCGAGGACGCCTACATCGAAGTGGCCGAAGCCTACATGGGATCCGTGGTCGAAATGTTGGGGGCGCGGCGCGGTTTGATGACGGATATGCGACACGGCGATGACGGCACAGTCTATCTGCAATATCTGGTACCCACCCGCGGCCTGCTCGGGTTCCGATCGGATTTCTTGACGATTACGCGCGGCACGGGCGTTATTCACACCCTATTTGCCGGTTACAAATCGATGGCGGGAGACATCATCACCCGCGATCACGGTTCGCTCGTCGCGTGGGAATCCGGTCCAACTTCGAGTTACGGCTTGAAGAACGCCGAAGATCGCGGCACGCTGTTTGTCGCGGCGGGTGTGGAAGTCTACGAGGGCATGGTCGTCGGCCAGCACATCCGCGACACCGATTTGACCGTGAATGTGTGCAAGAAGAAACACCTCACCAACATCCGATCATCCACGTCGGATATTGCGGTGCGCCTGACCCCGCCGCGCAACATGAGCCTCGACGACTGCATCGAATATCTCAGTGCGGACGAACTGCTCGAAGTCACGCCTAAGAGCCTGCGCATCCGCAAGCGCGTCCTCAACACCGATGAACGCCGGAAGATAGCGCGACGCGAAGGCAAGGAACAAGAAGAAGAGTAGGCCGATACGCAGCCGCATCGCCCCCGCTGATAACAGACGGGGGCTTTTTTTCGACTGGCGAAGACGTTCGGGTATAGATCGACCGAAAATCGTTATCAACCACCCGCGTCCTGTCTAAATTCACAGGTTCAAACCTCGCAAAATTGTGGACTTTATCCCACCTTTTGGCTAATGATAGACTGAACCTCTGCCTTATCTCATGAGTAATTAACCTAGGAAACGGCGCTAGACCCATCGCCCATGGGTCTCCAATCCAACCGAGACGGCACGCCGGTAAAGGTGCCGTCTCAACCTAACAGGTACTCAGGCTACTTGTAATGCACCAGGTTGAGTCACTATTTGCCTATGCCGGAAGTACTGACGTTCTCTCAACTTCAGACGTTGAATGCGCCACCAGAACGGCTGCTGCGCACGAAACTCTTCGCGCCACGCACCCGAACCGATCGCGTGGCTCGACCGCGTCTGACCTCGCGCCTAAATGAAGGGCTCGATCATAAAGTCACGCTCATTTCGGCACCGGCCGGTTTTGGCAAAACCACGCTCCTCAGTGAATGGTGTGAAACCACGAAGCGGCAGGCCGTGTCGATCGCCTGGGTCTCGCTGGACAAAAGCGACAACGACCTTACCCGTTTCTGTACATACCTCATTGCGGCGATTCAGAGTGTTCAACCCGCGCTCGGACAGGCAGCGTTGACGCTGCTGCAATCTGCACCTGCTGAGACCGTCTTAACCAGCCTCATCAATGATCTTGCGACGAACGACGGCGACCTGGCCCTTATCCTCGACGACGCGCACGTTATCGAGGTGCAGGCCATTCATGACGCGATCGAGTTTTTGCTGGAGCATCTGCCGCCGAGCGTGCACCTGATTATCGCCAGTCGCACTGAGCCGCCGCTAGGCTTAGCGCGATTGCGTGCCTGCGCGGAGATTACCGAACTGCACGCCATCGATCTGCGCTTTACGGCCGACGAAATCAGTGAGTTCTTTCAGCGCGTGATGCAGATCGAATTAGGCGCAGCCGATCTCGATACGTTAGTCACGACGACTGAAGGCTGGGCGGCAGGCCTGCAGTTAGCGGCGCTTTCGTTACGCCAACAAACCGATCGGAACATCTCGCTTGCCACGCTCACGGGCCGCAATCGCTACATCCTCGACTATCTGGTCGAAGAAGTCCTGCAACGTCAGACCGAAGACGTACAAACGTTTCTACTGCAAACGTCGATCCTCGATCGGTTGTCCGCGTCCTTGTGCGAAGCCGTCACGGCCAACAGCGCGCCCGGCCAGACTATGCTGGAACTGCTCGATCGCTGCAACTTGTTTGTCGTGCCTCTGGATAACACGCGCGAGTGGTACCGCTATCACCACCTCTTCGCCGATCTGTTGCGCGATCGCCTACAGCAGTGGCAACCTGAATTAATTCCCGCCTTGCATCAGCGGGCAAGCAATTGGTTTGCCGCCCATGACCTGCCGCATGAAGCGATCGAACATGCGTTACGCGCACAGACTTTTGAGCGGGCCGCCGATCTGATCGGGGCGGAGGCGCGCACGCTGCTCGGTCGTAATCTATCGGCCACCCTCTGCACATGGTGTGCGGCCCTGCCCGATCGACTGTTGCTGGCCCGACCAGCCCTCGCTTTGAAATATGCGTGGGCGCTGCTCAATACATCGCGGCGGGCCGAAGCCACCGACTGGCTGAATCGCATTGAAGCCGATCTGCGCCCCGACGCCCCGGCGTTTTTGCGTGGCGAACTACTGGCGGTGCGGGCCGGACTGGCGATCCGTGCAAACAAGTACGCTGACGCGGTCGAGCAACTGCGTGAGGCCTGGACGTTGGTGCCAGAAGATGCGGTGATGCTGCGCGGTGTAATCGCACTGAATCTCGGCGTCGCCCACATGCTGCTCGGCGCCACCGACATCGCAATGAGGCACTTTGTCGAAGCCGCCGAATTGAGCCGGACCGCCGATAATTTGCGCAGTGCCATGACGGCCTATAACAACCTCGGCGCGATGCAGGCGCTGCGCGGTCAACTCCACGCCGCCGCTGAGACTTATCGCCGCGCAATTGATTACCTCGAACCCCGTTTAGGTACGGATGCCGCGCAGCGCGCGATCACGGCGATGCTGCACATCGGCTTAGCCGAAACGCTGTATGAATGGAACGATCTGGACGCGGCCTGGGCCGAGGCGCAGCGCGCGGCTAGCGCCGATGTGCTGCGTGTATATGACGAGCAGGCGCAGTTAGCGAGTTATATGATCCAGGCGCGCATTCAGTATGCGCGTGGCGATTTCGAGGCGGTCCGTCAAATCATTGAATCCGCCGATGAATTTGCCGATCAGTGTCAGGGCCGCTGGTTCATGATCTGCGAGTTGCATGCCTTGCGCGCGCGAATCAACTTGCGCCAAAACAATCTGGACGCCGTACGCCGCTGGGCAGACCAGGCCAAACTCGATCCAGCGGCGACCCCTGACCAGCTGCGCGCCAGCAGCATGCTGTACTTTTCGTTCGTGCGGTTGCTGATCTTGCAAGCGCCACTGGAAGCGGTCGATCTGCTCAGCCGTCTGCTGTCGGCGATGGAGACTAAGAGCCAAATCGGCGGGCAGATCGAAGCGCTGATGCTGCTGGCTCGCGCTCATCACAATCTGGGCAATACGTTCTCAGCCAATGCAGCCTTGATTGGCGCGTTGGAATTGGCTGAGCCGGAAGGCTATGTGCGATTGTTTTTGGATGAAGACAGCTTACCCTCTCTAATCGCTGATCTCCGCGCGGTAATTCAGAAGCAAGGCAACACCCGCTTATTGGAATATGCCGATCGTCTGTTAGCAAGCACGGTGATAGCCTGTGAGCGGCAACTCAAAAATCAAACATCAGAAATCGAAAATCTAGTTGAACCTCTGAGCGAGCGTGAACTCGACATCTTGCGTTATATCGCCGCAGGTCTCTCCAATCAAGAGATCGCGCAGAAGATGGTCGTGGCGCTCAGCACCATCAAGTGGCACATCAACAACCTCTACGCCAAACTCGACGCACGTAACCGCACGCACGCCGTGGCCCGTGCCCGCGAATTAGGTTTACTCTAAATCCGTCAACCACCTCGACGCCAAGACACAGAGCGATTCAAGTGCTCTGTGTCTTTTTTTATTTTCGGTCGAAATTTGCGGTTCTCACAAATTGAACCTCGACCCGACCGCGTCAACCCACCTTTAGGTGGGTGACACCCCACCCCATCCCCTGCTACACTGCCTCGCAAGCGGGAGACACACTATCGGTTGCTTGCTGCGATTCCCGCGTTTCTCCACGGCGGAGTGAAGCGAGTGGCTTTGGGCGAAGCCGCGCTATCAACTTCACTCCGTTCAAAGTTATCAAAGCGCCGGCGGCTGTCGGCGCTTTGTTGGTTTTAGCCGCCGGATCGATCGGCGCGGAAGATCGATCGGGTTGTGAAGGAGGTGAGGCCGCGGCTTTGATTATTGGTTGTCCCTATGTCGCTCAAACTCAACGCACTGGCTCGACCGTCAACCATCGGAAATGCGGCGTTTAAAGATTGCGCAATCTTCGCGCCACCAAGATCCGATCGATCGAGTCGGCCGATTACGCTCAATCAGGAGGAGAACATGTTTCGTGTCAAATTTGCTGTGCTCGCGGCGCTCACGATTCTGAGTATCGTCGTGTCGGCCTGCGCGCCGGCACCCACGCCGACGGCCACTCAGGCTCCTGCCCAGGCTCCGACCACAGCTCCGACCGCTAAACCCACCGACGTGCCCGTCAAACCGACCGAGCCTCCCGCTCAGCCGACTACGCCGCCGGTGTCTGACAAAGGGACCAAATCGAAAGACCCCAACACTTTCTTCTACACGACGTTCGGCGAACCGGAATCACTTGATCCACACGTCGATTACGAAAGCGCCGGAAGCAATGTGCTGCAAAACGTCTACGAAGGCTTAGTGGGCTTTGCCGGACCTGATCCAACAAAGTTTGAACCGGTGCTGGCCGAGTCGATTCCCGATCCGGTCAAGACCGACGATGGCGGCGTGCAATACACGTGGAAGATCATCGACGGCGTCAAGTTCCACAACGGCGATCCGCTGACAACTGAAGACGTGGCTTATTCGTTCTGGCGCACGCTGCTTGTCGGCGATCCGAACTCGCCTTCGATCTTGATGACGCAGCCGTTCTTCAACACCGGTGATCCATCGGAGTTGGTGGATCCCAGTGGCGCGTTGACGGGTGATCGCGATGGTTTGAAGAAGGCCGATCCTAAGAAACTCGAGGCCGCCTGCCAGAAAGTCAAAGATGCAGTGACCTTCGATGAGGCGAACCGTACCATTACGATGAAACTGGTACATCCGTGGGGGCCGTTCCTCGCCACCCTTGGCGGTGGTGGGTGGGCTTACGTCGTCGATAAGAAGTGGGTCGCCGAGCAAGGCGATTGGGACGGTGATTGCAAGACGTGGCAGAACTTCTACGGCATCCCGACAGAATCCGGTGTGCTGCACGACAAGACGAACGGCACCGGCCCCTACAAACTCGATCACTGGACGCCGGGTGAAGAGATCGTTTTGGTAGCCAATCCCGACTACCGCAAAGGCGAAGCTGCGCTCAAGCGCATCGTCATCAAAGATGTGACCGAGTTTGGCACACGCTTTGCTTCACTGCAAGCCGGTGATGCGGACTTCATCTCGCTCGGCTCCAAGGCCGATGAAACGCAGATGAACACGCTGGTACGCGATGAGTGCGACAAGGATACCGGCGAATGCAAGACTGTTAATCCGAACGGCATCCTGCGCTCGTACGGCAATCTGCCGTCCACCAGCCGCACCGATATTCTGCTGACGTTTACGGTGGCCGAAGGCAGCCCGTTCGTCGGCAGCGGCAAACTCGATGGCGAAGGCGTGCCGCTGAACTTCTTCAGCGACGTACACGTGCGCCGCGCGTTTAACTACTGCTTCGATTGGGACACGTACATCAAGGATGTGCTCTTGAGCGACGGGACTCAATCACTCGCGCTATCGCTGCCCGGCCAACCCGGCTACGACGGCTCACCGCACTACACGTTCGATCTGCAAAAGTGCGAGGAAGAGTTCAAAGCCGCGGAACTGAAATCTGAGGATGGCAAGTCGCTCTGGGATACCGGCTTCTACCTGCAGTTGGGCTACAACGCAGGCAATACCGGCCGACAATCGATCGCCGAGATTCTGGCGGCCGATGTAGCGCAGGTGAATCAGAGTTTCTTCATCTCGCCCGTAGCATTGCCGTGGCCGACGTTCCTGCGCGCACAACGCGCCAAGCAATTCCCGGCGGTGTCAGTGGGTTGGGCCGAAGACCTACACGATCCGCACAACTGGTACGTGCCGCACTTGATCGGGACCTATGCCGATCGGCAGAACCTGCCTAAGGAACTCGTCGACAAGTACAAGAAGTACGTCGATGAAGGCGTAGCCGAACTCGATCCGGCGAAGCGGGCGGCGATCTACAGCGAACTGAACCAGATCGTGTATGAGGATGCGCCCAAGATCATCCTGGCGACCGCCAACTTCCATTACTACGAACCGCTGTACATGAAGGGCTGGTATGGCAGCGTCAATCAGAATCCGTTGTTGAGCAGCGTCTACAACAACTTCTATTGGTACGCGCTATCCAAGAACTGACGGCAACACTGACTGTCAAACCGGAGCGGCGTGTGCCGCTCCGGTTAAGGCAACACAACTTCTCAACGCACAACCGAATTTGCACGCCGGATCGATCGGGCCTGAAAACCGATCGCGGGCCTGGTAGATCGATCGAACGGTGTAAGGAGGTGAAGCGGCGCGCTCGATTGGTCATCGCACATTCGTGATCCGTCAAACTCAACTCACTGGCTCTACCGACCATCGTCCGGTGTCGCCGCATCTGAAGACTGCGCCTCTTCGGCGGCCATAACCCGGTCGATAGAGCCGGGACATTCTCTGTAGGAGGAGAACATGTATCGCCTCAAGTATGCCGTATTGGTCGTGTTAACCGTCATCAGTCTCGTCATTACCGCCTGTGCGCCAGCGCCTGCGCCTACTGCAACCCAGGCCCCAGCGGTCCAAGCACCGACATCGGCGCCGACTGTGAAGCCCACCGATGTGCCCGCTAAACCGACGGAACCTCCCGCGCAACCGACAACGCCGCCGGTCTCGGACAAAGGCACTAAGTCTAAGGATCCCAACTCGTTTGTCTGGTACACCTTTGGCGATCCCGAAACGCTTGACCCACACGTCGATTACGAGAGTGCAGGCGGTGGCTTGCTGCAAAACATTTACGAGAATCTCATTACCTTCGATGGTAAAGACCCGGTCAAGTTTGTCCCGCTGTTGGCCGAATCCATTCCCGATCCGAAGCCACTTGATAACGGTGGTCTGCAATACGTGTGGACCATCCACGACGGCGTGAAGTTCAGCGATGGCTCTCCGCTGACCGCCGAAGATGTGGCGTATTCGTTCTGGCGCTCGATGTTGGTGGGCGATCCGAACGCGCCGTCGTTCCTGATGACGCAGGCCATTCTAGGCATCGACGACTCGACCTATCTGGTTGATCCGTCCGGCGCGTTGGTCGGCGAAGCCGACACGCTGAAGAAGGCGGATGCCAAGAAACTCGCGGCGGCGTGCGAGACAGTGAAGAAAGCGGTGACTTTCGACAATGCCAGCCGCACAGTCACGATGAACCTCGTCGGGCCGTGGGGACCGTACCTCTCATCGCTAGCGGGCGGTCCGTGGGCGTCGGTCGTGAATAAGAAGTGGGTCGGCGACAACGGCGACTGGGATGGTGACTGCGCCAAGTGGCAGAATTATTACGGCATCCCGTCAGAGTCCGGCGCGATCCGCGACAAGACGATGGGGACCGGCCCGTACGTGCTCGATCACTGGACGCCCGGTGAAGAGATCGTCCTGACGGCAAATCCCAACTACTGGCGCGGTCCAGCCAAGATCAGCCGCATCACGATTAAGAACGTGACCGAATTCGGCACGCGCTTCGCGGCGCTGCAGGCCGGTGACGCCGACGCGATTACGCTGGGCTCGAAGGCCGACGAAGTGCAGATGGATACGCTGGTGCGCGATAAGTGCGATCCCGAAACGAACCAATGCGAAACCATCAATCCCGATGGCATCCTACGCGTCTACAAGGGCATGTCCGCGACGAATCGCACCGATGTCCTGTTCGTATTCGACGTGGCTGAGGGCAGCACCCTGATCGGCAGCGGCAAACTCGACGGTGAAGGCGTGCCGCGCAACTTCTTCAGCGATGTGCACGTGCGCCGCGCGTTCAACTACTGCTTCGACATCGACACGTACATCAAAGACGTGCTGCTGGGTGACGGCTTCAAGAGCCTCGCGTTGACGCTGCCCGGCCAGGCCGGGTACGATCAATCGCCATCGTACACCTACGATCTGAAGAAGTGCGAGGAAGAATTCAAACTCGCCGAGTTGAAGAGCGAAGACGGCCAATCACTCTGGGACGTCGGTTTCTACCTGCAATTGGGCTATAACGCAGGCAACACCGCGCGCCAATCGATTGCGGAAATTCTGGCGGCCAACATCTCGCAGGTCAACCCCAAGTTCTTCATCTCGCCGGTCGCGCTGCCGTGGCCGACCTTCCTGCGCACACAGCGCGCCAAGCAGTTCGCGGTGGTGACGGTAGGGTGGAATGAAGACATCCACGATCCACACAACTGGTACGTGCCGTACCTGACGGGCACGTATGCCGATCGGCAGAACCTGCCCAAAGAGTTGATCGACAAGTATGCCGTGCTGATCAATCAGGGCGTGAAAGAAGCCGATCAGGCCAAGCGCGCCGAGATCTACGCCAAGTTGAACACCGAGATCTATCAGGACGCGCCGCAGATCATCCTGGCGATCGCGACCCGTACCCGCTATGAGCCCCTCTATCTGAAGGGTTGGTTCGGCGGCTTGAACCGCAACTCGCTGGTCAACAACTTCTACTACTACGACTTCTCGAAAGATTAAGCATGACCCGGTCGGGGCGAGCGCGACCGATCGGCGCGCTCGCCCCGGCGACTAACATTGGGAGGAGACCATGTTCGCATATGTTATGCGTCGCATCGCGATTATGCCGTTCCTATTGCTCGGCGTCAGTCTGTTGATCTACGGCATGATCAGCTTGTTGTCCCCGGACGAGCGATTGGCCTTGTTTTTGCGCGAGATACCCAAAAACGCGCGTCAGGCCGATACGCTGATTCACAAGTACGGCCTCGATCAACCCTTCCTCGTGCAATACAGCACGTGGCTCGTTGGGCGCGAGGTCACTGATCCTGACACCGGCGAGAAGTCTATTGCAGGCGGCATCCTGCGCGGCGACTTCGGTTGGTCGAAGACTGGCTCAGACACGATTGCCAATGTAATTAATCGGCGGTTTCCGGCGACCGTTGAGTTGACCCTATGGAGCGTGCTGCCCATCATCGGCGTTGGTATTGGCATGGGCGTGCTATCCGCGGTCAATCACAATCGATGGATCGATCAAGTCCTGCGCGTCTTCAGCACGATCGGCAACTCATTCCCGACGTTTGTCTTTGGGCTTTTGGTGCTGATGATCTTCTACGCCAAGCTGCAATGGTTTCCACCGGGCAACCTATCGGATTGGGCCAAAGCCATCGCCAATAGCGATGCGTTTGTGCGCTACACCGGCATGTACACCTTCGACGCGCTGTTGAACGGCCGCCTCGATATTTTCTTCGACGCTCTGCGCCATTTGGTGCTGCCCATTCTCACACTGTCCTATATCAACTGGGCTTTGCTGATGCGCGTCACGCGCGCATCGATGTTGGACGCGCTGCGCCAGGACTATGTGCTGACTGCGCGCGCCAAAGGGCTCCGTGAGGCGGTGGTGGTCAATCGGCACGCGCGCGCCAACGCGTTGATTCCCGTCGTGACTATTGCAGGCTTCACCGTCGTCGGCTTGCTCAACGGCGTCGTCATCACCGAGACCATCTTCAACTATCCCGGCATCGGTTCGGTGGCCGCGCAGGCCGCCGGTCAACTGGATGTGCTCACCGTGCTGGGCTTTGCGCTGTTCAACGGGTTGATCTTGCTCGTCGCCAATCTCGTCGTCGACATTGCCTACGGCCTGATCGATCCACGCGTGCGCATCAGTTAGCGATCCATCTGCAGCAACCAAGGAGGCCAACATGGCTGCCATTGCTCAACCATTTGATAATCCATTGACGACCGATGAAGTACCCGCGTCACGCAAGCCACCCAGCATCTTGCGGCAATTGTTAGCCAATCGCCTGTCGCTGGCCGGCTTCATTTTGCTGGGCTTCTTCGCGTTGGTAGCGATCGCCGCGCCGATCTTGGCTCCGACTCCTCTCAACGCCCGCGACCCGATGAAGATTCCGCGTGACGGTTTTGCGACCGTGCCACTGCCACCCGGTTCGCCGTGGGTGCGCAACGCACCGCCACTACCGTTCTGGTGGCAACCGTTAACAGGCCTCGATCACTGGACGCATCCCTTTGGCGTGGCCAGCGGCGGCTGGGATATTTATTACGGCGTCGTGTGGGGCACCCGCACTGCATTTCTGGTCGGCATTCTGATCACGCTGTTTACGGTGGTGATCGGCGTAGTGGTCGGCACAGTGTCGGCCTATTACGGCGGCGTAGTCGATCTGGTCTTGCAGCGCATCACCGAGGTGTTCTTGGCCTTCCCGTTTCTCATGGCCGCGCTCACCGCCGCCACGATTTTGCAGCCCATCATCGGCGGCAAGTCCGGCATTGGCGGGGCGGGCCTGATTACGGCGGGTTTGGCCGTCATCGT
Source organism: Anaerolineae bacterium (assembly GCA_046328575.1). GTDB lineage: Bacteria > Chloroflexota > Anaerolineae > Fen-1058 > Fen-1058 > JAGOBP01. Next base: position 29,865 of record JAXLWI010000017.1, on the reverse strand, counting down.
CTTCGGCTGGATGGGCAACGCGCGCCTGATTCGCGGCGATATCCTATCGGTGCGGGAACGGGACTACGTGATGGCGGCTCGCGCCGTCGGCGCAAAAGACTCGCAGATCATGCTCCGCCACATCGTGCCCAACGCGATCTTTCCAACGCTGGTAGTGGCGTCATTGAACATCGGCACATTCGTGGTTACGTTCGCGGCGCTGTCATTTTTGGGACTCGGCGCGGAGCAAGGCTTCGCCGATTGGGGGCAGTTGCTGGCCTTCGCCCGCAACTGGATCACCACGCTCGATCAATATTGGTACATCATCTTCTTTCCGGGGCTAGCGCTCGTGTTGTTCACGCTAGGCTGGAACTTGGTTGGCGATGCAGTGCGCGACGTACTCGATCCGCGCATGCGCAAGACACGGTGAACGCATGGACCTCGACACGATTCGACAGGCGATCGATGCCGGTAACGCACAATGGATTGCGGCATGGAAGCAGCAAGACGCGGCGCTGCTCGCGAATGTCTTCACCGCCGATGGTGTGCTGCTCAGTTGGCGCGGCGATGTCACTCGCGGTCGGGACGCCATCCACGATCGGATGGCTGTGGTCATGCAGCGCCTCGGCCCGGCCGAGGTGACGATCACTACGCTGAAAGTCTGGCCGATAGACGACATCGCCTACGAGCACGGCGCGTACACGTACACATTTCGCGGCGAAGACGGTCAGCCTATTCTCGACGCGGGTCGCTTCGTGGTGATCTGGAAACACCAGCCTGACGGCTCTTACCGCATCGCCACGGATATGGGGCTGCCCGACGAAGAGTAAGGTTTTTTTGAGGTCTTGTGATATGATGAATTCACCAAGTTACCTATCACAAGGAGGCTGCCATGTCGCGGTTGTCTAGCAGTTGGACGCTACTCAAGGCCAGTTGGGCGGTGCTGCGCGCCGACAAAGAACTGATCATTTTCCCGATCATCGCTTTTGTCGGTTCCATCGTCGTTACGCTTACGTTTATGGTCCCGATGATCTTGACGCGCATGTTCGATGGACTGAGCGAAGGTAACGGTCAGTTCGGCGTGATTGTGGTGACCTTCCTGTTCTACGTCGTGCAGTACACCATCATCATCTTCGCCAACTCGGCGTTGGTGGGCGCAGCGATGATCCGCTTGAAGGGCGGCGATCCGACGGTGCGCGACGGCCTGAACATCGCCAGCCAGCACTTTGGCGCGATTCTAGGTTACGCAGTGATCTCTGCGACAGTGGGTATGGTCTTACGCTGGCTATCTGAGCGCGGCATGCTGGGCCGCATTGTGTCATCGCTGTTCGGCATGGCGTGGAATGTGATTACGTATCTAGCGGTGCCGATCCTCGTCATCGAAGGCGTCGGCCCGGTGGATGCCATCAAACGCAGCGGCACGTTGTTGAAGAAAACGTGGGGCGAGCAGATCGTCGGGAACCTGGGACTGGGCGCGGTGTTTGGCCTGATCTTCTTAGCGTTGATCCTGCTGTTCGTGCCCGTCATCGTCGCAGTCGCATCGACGCAATCGACGGCGCTGATCATCGCCGTCATTGTCGGTTACGTGCTGCTGTTCATCGGCTTGGGACTGTTTAGTTCAGCGTTGAACGGCATCTACACCGCCGCCGTCTATCAGTACGCGACGTCCGGCGACACCGGCGAATTCTTCGACGCGAGTCTGGTACAGAACGCGTTTCGCACCAAGTAAACGACTATGCGCTTACTCGTCATCGGTGGCACACGCTTTGTAGGACGACATCTGGTCGAGGCCGCGCTTGAGCGCGGCCATTCGATCACGCTGTTTCATCGCGGTCAATCCAATCCCGATCTGTTTCCTCACGTCGAGCATATTTTCGGCAATCGCGACGACGGGCTGGACGCGCTGCCCGATCGAAAGTGGGATGCTGTGATCGACACCTGCGGCTATGTCCCGCGCGTGGTGCGGCAGTCCGCGGAAGCGTTGGTCGGCCAAACCGATCGGTACGTTTTCATCTCGTCGGTGTCCGTTTATCGCGACGATAATCCGATCGGCATGGACGAAGATTCGCCCGTCGCCACCATCGCCGATGAAACCGTCGAAACGATCACGAACGAGACTTACGGGGCGTTGAAAGTTTTATGCGAGAAAGTCGTGCAGCAGGTGTACGCCAATCGCGCGACGATTGTCCGCCCCGGTTTGATCGTCGGGCCGCACGATCAATCGGATCGCTTCACGTACTGGCCGTATCGCCTCTCGCAAGGCGGCGAAGTCCTTGCGCCCGGCAACCCTGAACAGCAAATTCAAGTCATCGACGTGCGTGATCTGGGTGAATGGCTGGTACGCTTGGTCGAAGATCAACGCCCGGGTGTGTACAACGCCGTCGGCCCCGACTACACCTTATCGATGCGGCGTTTCCTCGAAACGTGCGTGGCTGTCTGTAATCACGACGCCCAACTGACCTGGGTCAGTGAAGAATTCCTAATCGAGCGGCACGTTCAGCCTTTCCTCGATTTGCCGGTGTGGGTGGAGGCGAAAGAAGCCGCCATCGATACGATCAGCAATCGACGCGCGTTGGCGGCAGGCCTGAAGATTCGACCGCTCACCGAAACAATCAAAGACACACTCGATTGGGCCAACACCCGCCCGATCGATCACGCGTGGCGTAACGGCCTCACGCGCGAACGCGAAGCCGAGTTGTTGAAACAGTGGCATCAACGCCAATAAGACGCTGCCAAGCCGCCAAGCTTGGCAGCTTGGCGCGAATGATTCCCTATTGTTTGCGGGGGCGATAATGAGCGAGCAACCACGACCACCGGAAGCACGCCAGTTCGATTTCTGGCTGGGCGAATGGCAAGTAACGTGGGGCGAGGATCAACGCGGCACCAACGTCATCCGCTCGATCTTGGATGACGCCGTCATTCTGGAAAACTTCGACGGTGGCGGCTTGCGCGGTCTGAGCGTGTCAACCTACAACGTCGAGACGCGACAGTGGCAACAAACGTGGGTGGACAATCAAGCCGGCTATCTGGACTTTACGGGCGAATTCAAAGATGGCCGCATGATCTTGCAGCGCACTGCACGCCGTAACGACGAAATCTTTCAGCAGCGAATGGTGTGGTACAACATCGCGCCGCAGCAACTCGACTGGAACTGGGAACGCTCCGACGACGACGGCGCGACCTGGCGCGTTTTGTGGCACATCCACTACACGCGCAAAACGTAGGGCCAACCTCGCGATTGCGCCGCACCTCTACGCTGGAACTTTTGGCGTATGCGCCACGTACAAACCCATCACCAGGCCGTAGGCCATGTGCGCGGCGATGAACGACGGCCAATCGATCACGTTCGCGCCGAGTGGATTCACCAACGGCAACGTAATCACCGTCGCGATCACCCACAACAACGGTCCTACGGTCAACGCCCAGCCGATCGGCGAACCCGGCATCGTCGGCAGTAGCAACGCAAACAACGCACCCAAGCCAATCGACAGGATCACGTGCATGACCCCGCCGATCATCAGCGCATTGGCGTTGAATTGCGCGAGTTCCGTCGGGCTGGCCGTTTGCAGATCGCGCAGCAGCGTGGCCGCCACCACGTTGATGGGCAACCACGGACTGCCGCGCCAGACCGCGCCATAAACCATCGCGACGGCCGCCATCGCCACGCCACCCACGGCCCCACCGATCACGCCTGCCCGCACCGGATACACATGTGATGGCACTGACACCGTTCTAGAATCAGACGCTTCATAAGCAGTCATAGTCACCTCTCAACTCATCGACGTTGTCTACTCTAATTGCTTGTTACCCAAACCTACGCTTCAGTTGAAGATTCGGTTTGGATTCTTATAGCCCTCTCATCCACAACCTGACATTGCGCCCGATGGCGCAACCGCTGAACGTTCCGCCTCATCGGGCGCGGGTATAATTAGCCGCGTTGTATCCATCCTGTTCGTTCCGAGGCGCACATGAATCTAAATCTATGTTTGATGGGCTTTGGCAGCGTCGGCCGCGAGTTGATCAAGTTGCTCGATCGGAAAGTGGCGGAGATCAAGGCACAGTACGATCTCACTTTCACCGTCGTCGGCATCACCACCGGCTCGCATGGGATCCTCTTCCAACCCGATGGAATCGATGCGGCCCGCGCGTTTGCCGCCTGGGGCGAAGCCGCGTGGCCCAGCAGCGAAGAGAATCGACTTAAGTTGATCCGCGAGTGCGCGGCTTTGAGCGCGCAGAGCGCGGGTGCGCTCGTCGAGATGTCGCCGATCAATCGACAAACAGGTCGCCCCGCCCTCGATTATCTCGAACTGGCGTTGACGTTGAAGATGCACGCCGTCAGCGCCAACAAGGGGCCAGTCGTGTATGGTTATCGCCATCTGCATGATCTGGCGAAGCAGCAAGGCCGAGCGTTCCTCTTCGAAGCCACAGTGATGGACGGCTTCCCACTGTTGAATCTCTATCGCGAATGTCTGCCCGCCACGCGCGTTACCGGTTTCCGCGCCGTATTGAACAGCACCACGAATTTGATTTTGACGCTGATGGAAGAAGGCCAGTCGTTTGAGGAGGCCGTGAAGTACGCGCAATCGATCGGGATTGCGGAGACCGATCCCAGCAACGATGTAGACGGCTGGGATGCCACGGTGAAAGTGTGCGTGCTGGCGAATGTGCTGATGGGCGCAGACCTCCGCCCCGCCGAGGTGGATCGCACGGGCATTCGGGCTATCACGTCAGAGATGATCAAAACGGCGCAATTGGCGCGGCGCAAATGGCGCTTGATGTGTACCGCCGATTGGGTGGACGGCGCTGTCGTGGCGAAGGTCGCGCCAGAGGAAGTGCTCGCCAACGATCCGATGTACCGCCTATATGGCACCACCAGCGCGATCCAGATCAAGACCGATACGCTGAATCAACTCACGCTGATGGAGACCGCGCCGACGCCCGCGCAAACCGCCTTCGGCGTGCTGGCCGATCTGATCGCGGCGGCAAGAGGGCATTACTAAACCTGACCGCTTTCCGCGCATTGCTCCCGACCCGCGTCCTCGCGGGTCGTTTACTTTTCGCCAGCATCGATTGCGGAGGACTGCAATGGCCTTCGGGCAGGGCCGAAGCGGTCCATGGCCGTCTATGTAGGCCTCCGGGCAGAGCCGGAATAGTCCATGGCCGCCTATGTAGGCTCATGGGCGTAGCCTAAGTCTTCATTTTCGTAATTCTCATCCATGCTGACGCGGAAGCATCATTCCCGCGCAGGCGGGACTCCATGCGCCAGTTAACGTGAGTGGTTCACAGTGGCCTGGCTGCCCGATTGTAGCGTTCGGGCATGACAGGCTCGTACGCGCACATGCCTCCCCCCTACGCACGCGGTATAATCCTAAGTCATGATGACTGCCCTACGACTTCTGATGACACCCCTATTGATCGCCGGAGCCACACTGGCCGGTCGGCGTTGGGGGCCGCGCATCAGCGGCTGGCTCATCGGGTTTCCGCTGACCTCCGCGCCCGTGTCGATTCTGTTGACGCTGCAATACGGGCCGGAGTTTGCCATGCGCGCCGCGATCGGTAACATCGCGGGGCTGGCATCGATCTGCGCGTTTAGTTTGGTGTACAGCTTCGTCGCACCTACACGCCACTGGGCCATTAGCGCGATCGTGGCCGCGCTGGCGTTCTTCGCGGCCACGATCATATGGAATAGCGTCTCGCTGGGGTTGTTACCGACCTTTGCGATCGTCGCCGTCTCGATCGGCTTGTTCCTGCTGATCGTGCCGCAACAAACCATCGGCGCGGCGACCACCGCCGCACCGCGTTGGGACTTGCCTGCACGCATGATCATCGCCACGTTGTTTGTGTTCACGCTGACGACCGTCGCGCCGCTGCTGGGCGCGCAACTCAGCGGGCTGCTGACGCCATTCCCGATCTTTGGCACGGTGCTCAGCGCGTTTGCGCATCGTCAACAGGGAGCGGCCACTGCCATTCAACTCTTGCGCGGCATGGCGCTAAGTCTATTTGGCGTGGCCGGATTCTTCCTCATTGTCGGCTCGCTGCTCAACACGTTGGGCCTCGTCCCCACGTATGTGCTGGCGACGTTGGTCGCGTTCCTCTCGAACGGCCTCGCCTTGCATTTGGCGCAGCGCAGTTCGCCCGAGTCCGAAAACGCGCTTACCTCATAACGAGCGGCAGATACACGAACCGCTGTGCGTACTCGTCAAAGCCGATGTCAAAGCCGGGGCCGTAGGGCCGCGCGTCGCCATCGAAATCGATCGGGACGCCGAGGTCGATCGCGTGGTCGATCGCCGCGCTGTTGGCATTCAGATGATAGTTGTCATGTGCGGTATCAACGAACTTAGGATCGCCCGTCACGTTGTGTGTACCGCCTGAGATTGATCCAACCGTATCGACGGTATCGCCAAAAAACAGGTTGTAATCTTGAAAGACACTGCCGCCGGTGTTCCGCAACCCGATGGTTTGATTCGCCACGATCGAGTCATAAACATTGACGTTGCCCTGCTCCACATCGATCGCCGCGCCTAACGTCAACCCCGAGTTGCTCACCGTCAGGTATTCCAAGTTGACGTTCCCCGGCGAGGCAAGATAGATCGCAGTGCCGGATACGGTGGCGGTGTTGCGCGCGAATAACGAGTTGACCACATCGGCGTTGCTCGCCGCGTGATACAGCCCGCCGCCACGTTGCGCGCTGTTCGCCACAAAACTTGATCGCGTCAGGTTCAAGGTACCAAAGACATACAATCCGCCGCCAAACGCTGTGGCGCTGAGATTGCCTTGAAAGGCGGCTTGTTGTAGAGTGGCCGAACCGTTAGCCATCACACCGCCACCACCGCCGGACGCGGTGTTGCTGATGAACCGCGCGCCGGTCACGTTGAGCGTGTTGGACGCCCACACTCCGCCACCACTCGCCGCAGCACCGTTGGACTGGAATAGTCCAGCGTTCACCGTCGCCGTGCCGTTTGCGTATAAACCGCCGCCTGCGCCGGGCGCGACCAGTCCTGGTCGACTGTTGGCAAGTGCGCCGGTCACGATCGGTTGTCGCAGCCCGCTCGCATTGGTGGTGTTGCCGATGAATTGCGTGTCAGCCAACGTAATCGTAGTGTTAGCGTAGACGCCGCCGCCATACGAAGCATTATTGTTTTGGAACAGTCCGTCACTCAACGCCGCCTCGCCTTGCACAGTCGCGCCGCCGCCGCTGCCGCTCGCAGCGACGTTGCCGATGAAGTGTGTGCCGATCAGATTCACCGTCGAGTCGGCCCACAACCCGCCGCCGCTGCTCGTCGTCGCGGTGTTGCTGATGAACGTGCCGCCCGTAATCGTGAGCGCGCCGACGGCATACAAGCCGCCCGCCGACGCAGCCGAATTGCTGGTAAAGTCGGCACTAGTCACGCTGGCAGTATTCTGCGCGAACACTCCACCCGCGGTATTAGCGGACGTGTTGCGCATGAACTGCGTGCCGTTGATATTCAACGTGCCTTGCACCGATAGCCCGCCGCCGCTGTGATCGCTGTGATTGCCCTGAAATAGGCTGCCTGTGATCGTCACCGCGCCGACGCTGCGGACTGCGCCCCCATCGCCCGCGGCGGTGTTGCTGATGAATTGACTGCCGGAAATCTGTGCCGTACTCTGCGCTATCACCGCCCCGCCCGCCACCGATACGGTGTGATTGTTCTGGAACAGTCCGCCTTCAATCGTTAGCGGACCGATCGCCTCGACCGCACCGCCGTTACTGCCCGCGGTGTTGGTGTAGAACTTCGTATTAATGAGGGTGAGTTGATTCGCCAAAATCGCCCCGGCCTCGGTGGCGGCGAAGTTGTTATCAAACTGCGAATCGATGAGGGTTAGCTGCGCACCTCGTACCGCGCCCGATTGCACACCTTGGTTCCCCCGGAACAAGCCGTTGGTGATCGTCGCCACGCCCAGATTGGCAAACGCGCCCGCCTCAAAAACCGCCGAGTTGCTGATAAATTGCACGTTCGTCAAATGCGCTGACGCATAACTGGTGGCCAATCCGCCGACAGCTGCGGCACTGTAATTCGCGACGAAGTGCGTGCCCGTCATCTCCAACGCACCGCCGACGATCATGCCGCCGCCTTCCGAGCCAATCACTTGATTGCCCTGAAACAGACCGCCGGCGACTGTGGCCGTAACGGTCGCCGCCACGCCGCCGCCCTGACTGCCAGCCGAGTTGCTAATGACCTGAGCATTAGTCATCGTCAACGCTTTGTTCGCCCATAACGCGCCGCCAAAATCACTGGCCGTATTGCTGACAAACTGCGTGCCTGACACGCTGATGGTGTCAGCGCCATAAACACCGCCACCGCCGCGGGTCACGCTGGTATTGCTAATCACCTGTCCGCCGATCAGCGCGACAGTGCTTTGGGCATAGATCGCGCCGCCCGTCATCACGGCCGTGTTGGTCAGGAATGACGAGGCCGTGGCCGTCAACGGACCGATCGAGCGTACCGCCCCTCCGCCCTGTGCCGCCGTATTGAAATACATCGTCGCGTTACTCAACGTGATCGACGAGGTGGCGGTGATCGTCGAGATCGCCCCGCCGTAACTGGCGCTGGTGTTGTTGTAGAGCGAACTGTCGCGCAGATCAAGATTGGTTCCAGCATACAGCATCAGCGCCCCGCCGCCGTCATCGCTGCCGCCGTTGGCGTGATTGTAAGAAAAGGTCGATTGATTGATCCGCACTAGCGTGGTATTGCTGCCCGCTTGCAGACCGCCGCCCGTGCCAACACCGGCGCCATTGTCCGCTGAGTTACCCGCGAAATAAGCCAGCGTCATCGAGATCGGCGCATGCGTCAACAGGCCGCCGCCGCCGTTGGTGACGACATTGCCGTAAAACTGCGTGCCTGAAATGGTCGACGCGCCGAGCAGATACGCGCCGCCGCCAAACTTGGCCGTGTTGTTGATCAACACGCCGCCCTCGAACCCGCTCAGCGCGGCGGCGTACACGCCGCCGCCGTTGTTGGTCGCAGCATTACCGCTGAGCACGATCTGATCTAGTGTGAGCGCCGCCGTGGCGTAGATGCCGCCACCGTCCGTGGCACTGCCATTGATGATCGTAAGTGAACGTATCGTCAGCGGCGCGGTGGCGCTGATGGCGCGGCTGAGGTGATTGGCGTCAATGACCAGGCTAGAAGCCGTTGAGCCGTCAATCGTAATCGGAGTGGTCACGATCAACTCGCCACTCGATAAAATGATGCTGGAATTGATCGGCAAACTAAACGCAATCGTATCGCCGGGCTGCGCCAACCCGATCGCGCTGCGGAGCGATCCAAGGCCGCTGTCATTGATGTTCGTAACGACCAATGTGGTCGTTGGCGCGAAAGAGGCTGGCGCTTGAGCGAGGCTGATTCGAAGTCCAACGAACAGACTCAGTACACACACTATGACGGCTAACAGCCGCATTCGATTATTCGTCATAAGTCCCCCCGACTTGACGTGCAAACAAACTTGCTAAAGTTGAAATGGAATACACCGTGGTTGCCAGTAAGTGTAGCACATGTATCGCCACACGCGTTCCCACGTAAGGGTAGTGCTTGAGCGCAAACTGCTCCTCCGGTGGGGTAGGACTTGGCGGTCTTATCGTCAGACGAAATGCAGTACAATCATCACAACGATTCAATCGTCTATTTCCTTTTCAGGAGGCTGCTCGTGTCTCATCCTCAGTATCTATGGGATGTCCCCATCCCGATGCGCGACGGCGTGGACCTCGCCGCGAATGTTTACTTCCCAGACGGCGATGGCCCGTGGCCCGTCGTCCTGAATCGCACGCCGTATGGCAAAGACACCGCCCTGCGCGCCAAGCGCGTCGAGCCGTTCATCAAAGCCGGGTACGTCGTCGTCCATGTCGATGTGCGCGGACGCGGCAACTCCGAAGGCACGTATCGACCGTATTTTCAAGAGATTGAAGACGGCTACGATTGCCTCGAATGGTGTGGCACGCAGACGTGGTCAACGGGCAAGGTCGGCACGTACGGCGGATCATACGAAGGCTGGGTGCAGGTCTATCCCATGCGACTGCGCAATCCCCATCACGCCGCCGCGTTCCTGATGTGTACGCCTTCGATGCATCCGTTTCATGAAGGCGTGTACTGGTCGGGCGTGCCCATGCCCATCATGGGCATGATGACGTTGTACACCTCCGGTCACACGATCAAAGAACAGATCAGCAATTTTGAATGGGATAAAGTCGTCAACATCCGGCCACTCAAAGACCTAGAAAAAGGTCTGGGGTTACTACGCAGTTTCCGCGACGAACATCGCGAACATCAAACCTTCGATGATTTCTATAAGCAACTCTGGTTTGAGGGGCTGTACGATTTGATGACGGTGCCCAGTTATCATGTCACCGGCTGGTTTGACGATGATCAGAAAGGCACGCTCGAACTGTTCCCCGCGCTGGCGTTGAATCATCCTGATCCCAACGTGCGCCGATCGCAGAAGTTGCTGATCGGCCCGTGGCCGCACCGGCTCTCGATCGACACGAGCAAGTTGGGCGACTTCGATTACGGCCCGCACTCGATGGTGCCACTGCCCAAAGAAGCCATTCGCTGGTTCGATTACTGGCTCAAGGGCCTCGACAACGGCATCGTCGACGAGCCGCGCTGCCGGATGTTCTTGATGGGCGCGAATCGCTGGATCGAGACGGACTCGTTCCCGATTGCCGAGGGGCACGATCGAGAATTACTGTTGGCCGCGAATGGCGCGGCGAATAGCGTATTTGGCGAGGGCGCGTTGAATGATCAACATGGTTCGTCGACGCAATCGACGTTTACTTACAATCCCGCGCGACCCGCGCCTACGCCGTTTTGGAAAGAGAATTTTCAGAATGGCACGAATGAAGATTTGCGGCCCATCCAACGCCGCGACGATGTGCTGGTCTTTACGACCGAACCGTTAACCGAACCGCTGAATGTAGTCGGCATGTTGAGCGCAGAGTTATACGTCAGCACGTCGGCGGTTGATACGGACTTCGTGGCGCGGCTCAGCGACGTGCAGCCCGACGGTTACGCGATGCGGCTGAATGCAGGCATTTTGCGCTTGCGTTTCCGCGAAGGCTACGAGCAGATGAAGTTGGTGACGCCGGGTGAAGTGGTGAAAGTAACGGTCGATCTGTGGGCCACGGGTCATCAATTCCAGCCCGGCCATCGCGTGCGCTTGGAAGTCACCTCGAGCGCGTTTCCAACGTGGGCACCCAACTTCAACACGGGCGGCAATGTGTGGGAAGAAACCGAGCCGATCATCGCGGAGAACAGCGTGCATCATTCGGCGCAGTATCCGTCCAAGTTGATCTTGCCCGAATTGCCCGAGCCGAAGTTCGTGGATGCGTGGCCGGAGAGCCGTTGGGGTTAGCACACCATTGTTAAGCAACAAAAAATCGGGGCTGATCAAAAATCAGCCCCGATGCCTGTCACATTAAATTTCGACGTATTCCGTGCGCGTCACGCGCCGCGGATCAACTTGCAGCAGCGCCAGCAACTCCGAGATCAGCGCCGCTTTCTTGTCGGCATCACGCGGCGACCAGGTCCGGCTCTTGATCTCCATGAACCAGCCGGGCAGCGCGGGCGTCGTAATCCGATCGACGTTCACCGCGAACTCTGTGTCACGATAGATGATGTGATAACGCCGCCGTTCCTTATCGATCTCGCGCTCAGTCGTCGGGCGGAAGTATTCTCGATAGAACCGCAACGACCGATCGGCGCGGGCGGTAAACCGCGAACGTGACAACAACACTGACTGTTCGAATTCGCGTTCTTTGCCGGGCTGGGTGAACGTCAACGAATAGCGCGCTTCAGTCACTGCACCATTCTTATCCAGCAGTTCATCTTCGCGATAACGGATGCGGCCTTGCTGCGGATCGGTGAACTGGAAGTAGGTATCGTATTGCCGCCGCACCGATGAGCGTTCAACCCGAATCGGTGGCTGCCGCAAGATCCGATCGATCTGCTCGGCGTCGTCGATCGCCACTTTCACTTGCACTTCGTACGTCTCTTCCTGCGCAATACCGCCGATGGCGATCAGCTTGTCCAGCAGATTGCCTTCACGCGTCAACAGGAACGCATCGATCTTTTGCGCGATGGCCTGCGCCTGCGCCATGACAGTCGGCAGATCGATCGTCAACAAATCGTGATCGCGCATCAGGCGCTGACCGTTGCACCACACATCGCGCACGTCGGTGCTCTTGCACGCGTACACCAGTTGCGAATACACGGCTTCTGGATCGCGCGCAAAACGCGGCGTATTGTGCAAGCCCGTCAAATCGACCACGATCACGTCGGCGCGCTTGCCGACTTCCAACGAGCCGGTCAGGTGATCGACATGCACGGCTCGCGCCCCACCGATCGTCGCCAGCATCAGCGTCGTCTTGGCAGGCACGGCCAACGGATCGCGCGAGATGCCTTTCGCCATAAACGTCGCCAGCCGCATCTCTTCGAACATATCAAGGTCGTTGTTGCTGGCGGTGCCATCGGTGCCGAGGCCCAGTTTTACGTTCGCCGCGATCATCTCCGCGATCGGTGCAACGCCGCTGGCCAGTTTCAAGTTGCTCGACGGATTATGCGCCACCCCGGCGCCCGAATGTTGCAGCGTCAGAATTTCGCCCGAATCGACGTGCACACAATGCGCGGCAATCAACTGCGTTTCCAGCAAACCATGCCGCCGAATCCACGGCACAACGGGCATGCCATGCTGCTTGCGGCTGTCCTCAACCTCAAGCGCGGTCTCAGACACATGCGTGTGCAACGGAACGTTGTATTCGGTCGCCAGCGTCACGCAAGCATTGAGCACTTCCGGCGGACAGGTGTAATGCGCGTGCGGCCCAACGGCTGGCACGATCAGCGGATGGCCCTTCCACTTTTCGATGAACTTGCGGCAATACTCGACGGCGTCTTCGTATGAGTCGGCGTCGGGCGTGGGGAACTTCAAGATCGATTCAGCCAATACGCCGCGCAGACCGGCTTGTGCGGTCGCTTCGGCGATGGCATCCTCGAAGTAGTACATGTCCGCAAACGTCGTCACACCCGATCGGATCATCTCGGCGCAGCCGAGCAGCGTGCCGATGCGGACAAACTCCGGCGTCACAAACTCACGCTCGACCGGCATCATGTAACCCATCAGCCACACGTCAAGGCGCAGGTCGTCCGCGAGGCCGCGTAGCAGCGTCATAGGCACGTGCGTATGAGAATTGATAAGTCCAGGTAAGATGGCGCAGTCGTGACAATCGACGACCTCAGTGGCCGTGAAGTCGCGCAAAATCTGATCGGTGGGGCCGAGAGCCGCGATCTTGTCGTTGGTGATAACCACCGCGCCGTCGTGAATAATTGTGTACCCCTCATCCATCGCGACGACGGTGCCGTGCGCCAGAATCGTATCTGCCTTCGTCATTCAAATCTCCTGTCAACAATTTCGACCCATTATAGCATGCGCCTGCCGCCTTTCGGCTTAAGCCGGTCGCGGTATAATCACAGCATTATCGTCACATCGAAACGAGGACTGCGCCATGCCGACATCGCCAAAAGCCAAATATCAGGGTCAACCGTTAACGCCGCAAGCCGACGTGGAGCGCGTGATCAACTCCGCCCAACGCTTGGGTATCGAAATGGATGAGGCCGAGGCGCTGCAATGGCTGACCGCGATGGCCGCGGCGCGCGGCCGCGCCGATGATGTGACGGTCGATCAAGACACGGGCGTGTTCGGCCATGCCATCGCCATCCTCGATTTCAGCCCGGCGGAATTAGCCCGCTTCCGACGTTTGGGCGCGCTGGTCGGCCTTGAAGACGTACCCGGCGAAATCGAAACGGCGCTGGCGCTGTCCGGCTCGTCGGCGCAATCGAAAATTCAGACGTATCCCGGCGATGTGGACTTCTTTCAGCGGGTGAACGTCATCGCGGCCACGCGCGAGGCGGCGTGCCAACGTTTGGGGGAAGCCTTGCGCGCTAAGGCGTTAGGCAAACTGCAGGGACCAGATTATCAGTTCGTGGAAATTCACTTTGGCACTTATCAACGCGCCGTCGTCAAACAAGGACACGAATATGGCGCGGGCACGCCCATGACGTGGACACCCGCCGAGGTGGTCGCGGGGCAGTTCGATGTGTTCTCAACGCAGGGCGAACGCTTAACCATCACGTGGGATCTGGCCGCGCAACAGCCCGGCTGGTGCAAACTCGATTGGGTGGTGGCGGACGCAATTCGAGGCGAGGTTTCGAAAGCCAGTAACATGCTGGATGTGACGTGGGAAGCACCCGATGGATCGATCACGCCGCTCGACGGTTTCCTCGACCCCTATTTTCAGGAAGTGTACCTGGACGCCGATTCGATTCCCATCTTCTCCAAGTTGGTCAAGCACGTCTCTGCCGACGCGCTTGAAGAATATCTCGCTCAACTCCGGCGTGAGGTGCAAAAATACGCAAGTCGCCATCCCAACTATGGCAAGGTTGCCAAGCGGCTATACAACATCTTCCGCCTGACCGGCCACTATTCCGAGGCCGCCTTCATTCGCGAATTGTTTGACGAGCCTGCCGCCCTGCTCTATCAAGTCGGTTCGCTGCTCGACGCCGTCGAGGAGATCGATCAGCCCGGATCGTCGATCGGGTTTGAGACGATCCTCGCTCAGATCAAGCACCTCATCGACGACGTGGAAGAAGTAACGGAAGAGCCGATCAAATCGGAAATCATCGGCGCGCTTCAGCGTTTGCAAGCGGATGTGGCGGCGCAGACATTTGGCGAAGATCGCGAAACGGCCATTCAAGCCTCGCGCCAGTACGTCATCAATCTGGTTAACGATTTCTTTCGCAGCAAACTCACCGCGTTGCCCGAAGTGGCCGCGTATCTCGAAGAAATAGCAACCGCCGGAGAGTAACCTCCGGCGGTTGTCCACAACCCGATTGTTGTTCCGCGCCCGACGCTTTTCGTTCAGCGACAGGCACTAGGCTGCCCACGGCAAACGCTGCTTGCGAACCTCGTCCTGCATACGCAAGCGCGTAAACGCATCGCGTTCGATCTGCCGCACCCGCTCGCGGCTCAAGTTCAACTTCTGCGCGATGTCTTCGAGCGTACGTGGTCGATCGCCGTCCATGCCGTAGCGCATCCGCACGATCATCGCGTACCGCGCGGGCAGTTCCTCCAACGCGCGCTCCATCGATTCGCGCAGCAAACGCCGCGCCACCAAATCGTCCAGCGGGACGATGTCACTATCTTCAATCTGCGCCAGCGGCGAATCGTCATCGTCGTCGCTGAGCGGTTCATCGAGCGATGTCACCGGCACGGCCGCCGAGCGCATGGCTTGTACTTCTTCCGGCGCAATTTCCAAGTTGGCGGCCAGTTCGTCATCGCTGGGCGTGCGGCCCAACGACTGTTCCAAATCCTGTGCCACACGATACATCTTGTGCAACCGATCTTGCAGGTATGCCGGCAGTCGGATCGAGCGGCCTTGATTGGCGACCGCACGATTGATGGCCTGCCGCACCCACCACGTCGCGTACGTGGATAAACGTAACCCACGGGCCGGCTCAAACCGATCGATGGCGCGCAGCAACCCGATGTTGCCTTCCTGAATCAGGTCCATCAACGGCAGACCCAGGTTCTGATAGCGCTTGGCGATGCTGATTACCAACCGCGCGTTGGCCCGCACCAACTCATCGCGCGCATCGAGGCCCGCGTCAATGTCGCCGTTCAGTTTGCGTCGCTCGACGGCGGTAAATGGCTTGCCCGTGTGGGTAGCCATGCGCTTCTTCGCCGTGCGGCCACGCTTCACAGCCTGCGTCAACTCACGTTCGCGATCGGGTGGCAACAAGCGGTGGCGCGCCGATTCTTTGAAGTAATGCGCCACCGTGTCGAACTCGCCTTCATCCGCACGCGGTTCGACCTCGCGCTCCTCATCTAACCACTCTTCGTCATCGCTGGCTTCGGCGACCTCGCTTTGTTCAGCCTCGTCGGTGGCCCACTCCTCATCGGCTACGGCGAGATCCATGTCTTCATCTTCCAATTCGTCAACCGCGGATACTTCTAACTCTAAATCTTCCAACTCGATCTGATTGATTACTTCACGCCCTGCCCGACTACGCTTACCTTTACCCATGATTCTCCTGTTCTGTGCTATCATAGCCACCAAAACGACAGGTCAAGACCAACACCGCTCATCAGACTCAAGACATTAGTTATTCAAAAACTATACAACAAAGATTTATTTTACGATATTCTAATTTATTATACTCTACGTGTCAAGCCCCAAGTGAGGATTCTCACACAACGTTAAGGGAGAGTAAGAAAATGGCTGACGAACCCAAACAAGCCGATGGCAAGCCCAACGAACCGGTGTGGTCGTATCGGGGCTATCAACTGCGGGCCAATGACTTCACGACGGCCATGGTCCATTTCTATCGCGGCGAGATGCAGCGCGCCAACGTCTGGCGGCAACGTCTGGACAACACCACCAATTGGGCCGTGATTACGGCTGGTACGGCTATTTCCTTTGCTCTGGGCAATCCCAATGGTCATCATGGCGTCATCATCCTCAATACCCTGCTCATCACGCTTTTTCTATTCATCGAGGCACGCCGCGACCGGTACTACGAACTATTTGCGACGCGCATCCGCCTGATGGAAACCGACTTCTTCGCGGCGATGTTTGTGCCGCCCTACGGCCCCGCCGCCGATTGGGCCGAAACTATGGCTGAGAACCTGCTCCAACCGCGCTTTTCGATTTCGATGTGGGAGGCGCTGGGGCGGCGTTTCCGGCGCAATTACCTTTGGATCTACGTCGTGCTGGGCGTCAGTTGGCTGCTGAAAAGCGCCCTTTTCCCCACACCCGCCCTATCGTGGCAAGAAATCGTTGCCCGTGCCGCTCTCGGCCCAATTCCCGGCGAAGTCATGCTGGCCGTCGGCATTGTGTACAACAGTCTGCTATTTATACTCGGTATCGCCACGATAGGTTTGCAACAAGCCTCCGGCGAAGTGCTCCCGCGTTATGGCGACTCAGGCATGGCTCAGACGTTATCGGCCATCTTCGCCGGTGAGGCCGATGCGAATACCCCGCACGGCGACCGTCAGGCCTGGTATCGCCGATCGGGCAAACGCGCCCAGCTGGTCGCGCTCATCATCGGCGGACAAGATCACGTTCGTTTGGGTAACAGCCTCCTTAACGAACTGCATCGCGGCGTCACCAAACTCGAAGGGACAGGCATGTACACCGGGCAACCCCATCCCGTTTTAATGGTAGCGCTGACTGTCACCGAGGTCAATCACTTAAAGGCCCTGGTCTCCCAGATTGATCCGCAAGCCTTTGTCATCGTTATTCCGGCGCGTGAAGTATTGGGCCGCGGCTTCCAACCGCTCAAGCGAGAAGCCACAACCTAAATCGCCCGGCCAAACCTGGTCACTTGGCCGTTGGTTTTTTTATGTGCTCAAGGTATACTGAGTCATGGCCTCGGGGAGTAATGTCAATGTCAAAATCCAACAAGCCAGCCACTAGCAGCCAGCAACTTGAGTTGATTCTGACCCTCGATCGGATTCGCGACGAAGCCGACGATGAGTCGGCGCTGTTGGTCGCGGCCATTGACGCAGTAGGCAAGGTGATCGCAGCCGATTTGCTGGTGGCGGCGGTACCAGATGCCGATTCGCACCAACTGGAAGTGCGCGCCATGCTCGATCGGGCCAATGTGCTCGATCGGTTGGGCGAGGCGGGTCTGCATCAACTGCTCGATCAAGCCACGACCTTAACGAAGCCTCAATCGCTCGCGTCCGATTCCGTTCAAGTGTTAGCTGCGCCGCTGCGCGCTCACTACGAGGCATTGGGCGTGCTGTTGCTTGTCAACGTTCAACGCCCATTCTCCACTACTGACATGGCGCTGTTGACGGCAGCGGGTTCGCAGTTGGATTCGGCGCTGCGCCACACACATACCCTGAGCGAACTGCATCATGAACGGCAGGAATTGCACACCCTGTACAAGATCGATCGGATTCGCGATCGGGGTCTGCCGTTCGACGAGATGTTGACAGCCGTTCTGCTCCAACTCACCGCCACCGTTCCAGCCGAAGCAGGCTTCATCATGCTGTTCGACTTGAACGGCCAGCAATTGGAGTTGCGAGCCTGCACGCATCGCGATCTGTTGGCCGTCACTGAACAGTATCAAGCCGTGCATGCGGTTGCCACTGCGGCCGTTCAGCAGGGCAAACCGATCGTGCGCGGTTCGCTCGTCGGGGTAGTTCAATCGTTGGTGTGTCTGCCGCTCATCTTAAACGAACACATCATCGGCGTGCTGGGCGTCATCAACCGCCAGGGCCGATCGGAGTTCACGCGCGCCGATCGACGTTTGTTGTGGGCCATCGCCAGCCAGATCGACACGGCGATCTTTGAAGGCCTGCAAATCCAGAAGTATCGCGAAGTGTTTGGCCGCCGCGTCGGGCCGCAAGTGATGGAACGCTTGCTCACCACGCCCGATCGCGATCTGCTGAAGGGCGAGCGCGTCGTCGTCACGGCACTGTTCTCTGACATCCGCGGCTTCACGAACACCGCCGAAGTGGTCGAAACCGAACTGCTGGTTAACATGCTTAACGACCACTTGAGCACGATGACGGACATCGTGCTGAAGCACGAAGGCATGATCGACAAATTCGTCGGCGATTGCGTGATGGCATTGTACAACGCGCCGGAACGCCAGCCCGATCATGCCCTGCGCGCTGTACGCACCGCGCTTGAAATGATGCGTGCTCATCAGCATCTGATGCAAAAGTGGGCGCCCCACCTGCCCCCGATCGGGATCGGCATCGACACCGGCGAAACGATCGTCGGCAATCTCGGCTCCGCGCAGCGCAACGAGTACACCGCCATCAGTCACCACGTCAATCTGGCGTCACGGTTATGCGGTGCAGCCGAAGCCCATCAGATTCTGATCAGTTCCGATACCTATCAACTGGTACGCGACGAAGTGGTGGCTGTGCCGGTACGGGGGTTGAAATTGAAAGGGATTAGCGAAGACATTCTGGCTTTTCACGTGCTCGATCAGCACTGACGCGAGCGGCTTGAAAAGCATGATTTGAGGCTTATATGACTTTGAAGATTTTGATCGTCGACGACGAGCCAGCGACCCACACCATGCTGAAGATGATCTTTCAACTCAAACGTCCCCAGTGGACGATCCTGACCGCGGAGCGCGGCCAGGCCGCGTTGGACATCGCCGCCGATCAGCCGCCCGATTTCACGCTGCTGGATATTTCGATGCCGGGCATGGATGGACTGGAGACTTGTCAGCGTCTGCGCGAAATGCCGAGCATGCAGCATGCGCCGATCGTCATCTTCACGGCGCTGGACACCATGGAACGCCGCGAACGAGCGCAGGTCGTAGGGGCAACGGACTTTTGGGTCAAACCCTTTCAACCGGCGGAATTTATTCCCGCAATCGAACGGCTAGTCGAAGATACAACGCCCAAGGCGTAAAACTAACACTCAGCCGGCCAGATCAAGCCCGCCAATCTCCAATCGCGTCCCTCAATCGCCACCGCTCCGACGTAAGCGGCGGCAGGTTCCAGATGATACAGCGCCCAGCGCTGGGCAACGCTCACATCGCCGTCGATACTCAAAAACGCGGGCGGCAGATCGGGCGCAAGGGTCACGTCAAACCGATCGAGTGGGTAAGATAACCCCGCGCCGCTGGTTTTGATAAACGCTTCTTTGCGCGTCCAGCATCGAAAGAATGCCGCACGCTGTGCTTCGATCGGCAGCGTGCCAAAAACGGCATTCTCATTGATCGAGAAGAAGCGCAGCGCCAACCGATCGGCATCGGCGACGACGCGGCCCGTGTATTCCACATCCACCCCTACCGCCTGACGTGTCACTGCGCACACGGCCACTTCGTTGGAATGCGACACGTTGAACTGCAAAGTCGACGCGTGCTGTGCGGCTAGGCGCGGCTTACCGCGCTCCTCGTATTCAAACGTGATGCTCGGCGGTGAACAACCGAGGTAGCAACCAAGAATCGAGCGGAGTGCGCCGCGCCCGACAATGTAGCGCCGCCGATCGCGTTCGAAGCGAAACCGATCGGCCCGGGCCTGCTCATCGGGCGACAGCGTCGTCCGCAACTTGGCCTCACATATGACCGATTGCGACAAGTCGATGCGCCACACGTGTAAGTCGTGGTCGCCGAGGGAAAGATCGGCTGGCGGCAAAGTCCATTGGTTCAGCGTATGCATGCCCGCCTCAAATCAACGCGGCTTTGAGTTGCTCGGCCAGCGATTCGACGTAGGGTACTTCGAGGATGTTGTTGTGCCCGCCTTCGATCATCTTGATCTCGACGCCGCCGCGCGCCAGACGCCCCCACCCCATTTGCGGATCAGACGCGCGGAACAGTGACATGCCGCGCACACGGAACAACATGACACGACCATCGAACGGGCGCGGCGTGTAGTCTTGCATCGCTCGCAGATGAACTTCAATCAGTTTGCGGTGAATCTCCGGGATACGGGAGACATCGGGCACATAGTCTTCCACACGAATGGCGGCTGGATGGCCGGGCCGATGAGTAAGTCGGCGTGCTCCACCGGTCAGTTTCATACGGACTCGCGTGAAGACCTGCTGCCGACCAAGCGCCAAATAGTCGCGCAGCCAGTATGGCATATTCTGCGCAAAGCTGAGCATCGCGCCGGGTAAGGCCCACAGGCGATGCGCGCCGGATCGAGTTGGCGCGTACCCTTCCATGATAGCGACCAGCGCAACTTCTTCGCCACGTTCGCGCAACTGACGCGCCATTTCATACGCAACAACGCCACCGAAACAATAACCGCCGATTTGGTACGGACCATGCGGTTGGATCGTCTGTAAGGCCTTCACGTAGTGCTCGGCCATCGTCTCGATGTGCGTATGCGGCAGCGCACCGCCATCCATCCCGCGCGCCTGCAGACCATAAAATGGCCGATCGGGGCCTAATTGCCGCGCCAATTCGCCGTAATCGATCACGCCGCCGCCAAAGCCATGAACGCAGAAAAATGGAACGCGTGTGCCTTGCGGTTGAATCGCCACCAGCGTCGACCAGTGATTGGACCAGCCCGAGGTGCACAGCACAGCTGCCAGTTGTGCAATAGTGGGCGACTGGAACAGTGTAGTCAACGGCGGACGCTGGCCAAAGATATCTTCGATCCGCGCAAAGAGTTCGATCGCCAACAACGAGTGCCCACAAGCTCGAAGAAATTGCTATGCACGCCGATCGGTTTGAGATGCAAGACTTCTTCCCAAATCGTGGCAAGCTGCCGTTCCGTCAAATCACGCGGCGCGACGTAAGCGGCGGTGGTCGTCAGCGCGCCGCGCTCCGGCTGTGGCAACGCCCGTCGATCAACTTTGCCGCTCGGCGTCAACGGCAAAGCCTCCAGCATGACATATGCCGCGGGCTGAGCTTGTTCAGACAGATGACCTTTCACAAAGTCACGCAAGACCACCGGGGTCACGACGGCATCCCGCGGCACAACGTAGGCGACAAGCTGCTGATCGCCAGGAATGTCTTCTCGCGCTACGACCACGGCCTGTTCAACACCCCTGTGCTGCTTGAGCACCGCTTCCACTTCGCCCAGCTCAACCCGCACGCCACGGACTTTCACTTGCTGGTCGGCCCGCCCCAAATATTCCAAGACGCCATCCGCGCGGAAGCGACCCAAATCGCCCGTGCGATACAACCGGCGCGTGAGTGACTCGTTAAATGGATCGGCGATGAACTTTTCGTTCGTGAGATCGGGTCGATTATGATAGCCGCGCGCTACGCCTTCGCCGCCGATGACGATCTCGCCGGTAACGCCGATCGGTACCAGCTGCTGCCTGGCATCCAACACGTAGACCTGCGTGTTGGCAATCGGCCGCCCGATCGGCACACTGCGCAAGGCTGGATCGAATTTGACTTCGTAGTACGTGGAATCAGCCGCCACTTCTGACGACCCATACAAATTGATCAAGGTCGCGTCAGGTAACACTTGCCAAAAGCGCTGCGCCAGATCGAGCGGCAACGTTTCGCCGCTGGAAATCCAATATTTCAAATGCGGCAGACGATGCTGCAGATCATCATGCGCGAACAGCAGGATACGCAACAACGAAGGCACCAACACCAGACGCGTCACTTTGTGATCGGCCAACAGTTGCACCAAGCGCCGATCATCCTTCAACACTTCGTCGGGCACCAGTACCAGCGGCACACCGGCCAACAGCGGACCAAAGATCTCCCACACCGAATCGACGAAACTCAAATAGGTTTTCTGCACACAGACTTCATCAGCCGCAAATGGATAAGTCTGCCACATCCAGTTGAAGCGATTCAGCGCGCTCCAATGGCGACCCAGCACGCCTTTGGGTGTACCGGTTGAGCCGGACGTGTACATGAGGTAGGCCAGCGGATCGGGCGGTAGCGGCACGCTGCCGCGATCGATCGGCTGGCGCGCAAACGCTTCGGCATCGGTATCCACACAGACGGCCTGCGTCTGATTGCCGCGATAACGATCGGCGATTTCACGCCGTGTGAGCCAGATCGGCGCGCGCGAGTCCTGCAGCATAAACACGAGCCGTTCGGGTGGCGCCGCCGGATCGATCGGTACGTAGATGCCCCCCGCCTTGAGAATGCCCAACAGTCCGGCGATCAAATCGAACGAGCGCGGCAAACTAATCGCGACCGGCGTGCCCGCACCCACGCCTTGCCAGCGCAGATGATGGGCGACTTGGTTAGCACGCGCTTCCAAGTCACGATAGGTCACATGCTGAGCACCGTCAATCAGCGCGACCGCGTCCGGTGTCCGATCGGCTTGGCGCTCAAACGCAGCGTGTAGTGTCGTCCGCTCATAATCAAGCGCGGTATCATTCCAGCCGCTCAGCACGCGCTGCCGTTCGGATTCAGGTAATAACGGCAGGGTCGCAATGGGCCGATCGGGATCGGCAATGATGCCGCGCAGCAACGTCTCAAATTCAGCCAACATCCGCTCGATGGTGTCGTCCACGAACAGATCGAGACTGTACTCAAGTGTGATCGTCTGCATCGCTTTGATCGTCGAGACCGTCAATGTCAGATCGAACTGCGCCCCTTGCCGATCAAGTTCAAACGGCGTCACCGTCAGACCTGGCAACTCAAACGTCGGCATCGGCACATTGATGACGTTGAACATCACCTGGAACAGCGGCGAACGGCTAGTGTCGCGATCCGTCTGAAGTTCCATCACCAACTTGGCAAACGACAAGTCTTGATGTGCGTAAGCTTGCAGCGCCACATCGCGTGTACGCGCCAACACCTCACGAAACGTCGGCGAGCCGCCTAGATCGGCCCGCAGCACGAGAGTATTCACAAAGGTGCCGATCAGATTTTCGGCGGCCAACCACTGCCGATTGGCAATCGGTACCCCCACGGCCAAATCCGTCTGTGCGGTATATCGCGACAGCAGAGTTTGAAACGCCGCCAGCAGCGTCATGAACACGGTTGTGCCAGACTCACGACTCAACGTCGTCAAAGCCACCAACACATCATCAGCCAGCGGCATCGACTTCAACCCACCACGATAGGATGGCAACGGTGGGCGCGGATGATTGGTGGGCAGTTCCAAAGCTGGCACATTCGCCAGTTGAGTGCGCCAATACGCCAATTGGCGTTCCAGTTCGTCGCCTTGCAACCACTGGCGCTGCCACGCCGCAAAGTCAACACACTGCACGGGCAAGTCGGGCAACATCGGTTCTTCGCCGCGCACATAGGCGGCATACAAGGCGATGAATTCGCGAATCGCCACGCCATTGGACCAGGCATCAGTCACAATGTGATGCATCGTTACGAGATTGGCGTAATCCTCATCGGTCAGTTGGACGACGCAGACACGCATCAACGGACCGTGTTTCAGATCGAACGGGCGGCTCGCTTCATCAAGCGCGAGCTGTTGGAGGCGCGCCTCGCGTTCGGCGGGCGGCAGCGAGCGCAGATCGATCAACGGCACGTCAAGCGTCAATGCCGGCGCAATGATCTGCACCGGCCGACCATCGAGCGTGTCGAACGTCGTGCGTAATACTTCATGCCGTTGCACCAGCGCCTGGTAACTGCGCTTTAACGCAGCCAAGTTCAACTGGCCCTTCAAGCGCATCGCCCCGCTGACGTTGTATGCCGAATTGCCCGGCGACAATTGATCGATGAACCACAACCGCTCTTGCGAAAATGACAGCGGCAGCGGTTGAGAGCGATCGATGCGCGTTATCGGTGGTGCAGTGAGCGTCGTGCCGCGCCGCTCTTCTATCTGCGCGGCTAGTTCGGCGACGGTTGGCGCTTCAAACACCGCCCGCAACGGCAGATCGATTTGGACGGCATCGCGCAGCCGCGCCACGACTTGTGTCGCCAATAGCGAATGGCCACCCAATTCAAAAAAGTTATCGTGCACGCCGACAACGTCCACGCCCAACACTTCGGCCCACACTTCGGCGACTAACGCCTCGATCGGAGTGCGCGCCACGACGAACTCATTGATCGCCGAGCGCGCGGTGGTCGGCTGTGGCAGCGCGCGCCGATCGACCTTACCGTTCGGCAGTAACGGCAGCACATCGAGTGACGTGAAGGTTGTCGGCAACATGAAGTCGGGCAGCTGCGTCTTGAGGAAAGCGCGCAACTCGCGGGCCAGCGGCGCAGGCCATTCTTTAGGCACGATGTACGCAGCCAGTTGTGCGCCACCGGCCGACGGCCAACTGGTGACTGCCGCGGCACGCAGTGCTACGTGCCGCGCAAGCACGGCTTCGACTTCGCCCAGTTCGACGCGCTGTCCACGGATGTTGACTTGCTGATCGATTCGGCCTAGAAATTCAAGGTTGCCGTCCGCTCGATAGCGAACCAGATCGCCGGTGCGATAGAGTCGATCCTCGCCGAATGGATTGACGCTGAACTTTTCGGCGGTCATCTCCGGCCGATTGAGATAGCCGCGCCCAACGCCCTGCCCGCCGATATAGAGTTCGCCGCGCACACCGATCGGCACAGGCTGTCGATGTTCATCCAGCACATACAATGTAACGCCGGGGATTGCACGTCCGATCGGCACCGATTGATCGAGCGGTTGTCCATCGCACCGATAGACGCTGCACCATACCGTCGCTTCAGTCGGTCCGTATTCGTTGAACAAGCGTGCGTTCGGCACACACGCCGTGTGCTGATCGATCAACGCAAGCGGACATGCCTCGCCGCCGACGATGACGGTCTCCAACGACGTCAGTTGCGAAGGCTGAGCGTGGTCCAGTACAGCCATGTACAACGACGGCAAACTAATCCAATGCGAGGGCCGGCACTGTGAAATCTGTTGCACCAGCATAGCGGGATCACGTTCGGTACCGGGCGCAGGCAGATACAACGTACCGCCGTCGCATAGCGTCCAGAAGATGCTGGCCACGGAACTATCAAAGGCAACGGGCGAGACCAGTACCAGACCGCGCACGCCTTGCTCATAAACCTCACACCGCGCTTGCGTGGAATGCACAAGGTTGTGATGGGTGATCTGCGCACCTTTAGGCTGTCCCGTTGAGCCAGAGGTGTAAATCACGTAAGCCAGCTGATCGCCACGCAGATCGATTACCGGGTTATGCGTTGGCTGGGTCGCGATCTGCGGCCAATCACGATCCAGACACACCTGCTCGACGTCACTCCTGCTCAGACATGCCAAAACTTCGGAATGTGTCAACAGCAATGCCGCATTCGAATCGGCCAGCATGAAGGCCTGTCGCTCGGCGGGATATTGTGGATCGATCGGTACGTAGGCCGCGCCAGCCTTCAACACACCTAGCACCGCAACGATCAGCTCGACGCTGCGCTCCAACGCTACGCCGATCGACGTATCCGCCTGCACGCCGCGAGAGAGCAAGTGATGGGCCAGTTGGTTAGCGCGCTGATTCAACTCGGCGTAGGTCAGTTGAACGCGATCGCTTTGCACCGCAATCGCGTCCGGAGTGCGGACGACCTGCGCCTCAAGCCACTGTGGCAGTGCTTCATATTCGAGTGGGCGTGGCACCGAGTTCCAATCGGTGAGGACTTGTTGCAATTCGTTCGTCGTCAATAGCGACAAGATAGAGACAGGCCGATCGGGATTAGTAACCAAACCGTCTAACAACACCCGATAATTTTGCAGCAACCGCTCGATCGTCGTTGAATCAAAGAGGCTGGCGTTATAGCCCAACGTGCAATCAAGTACGTCTTCGTTCTCATATACATCGACGTTGAGCGCAAACTGGTCGTCAGCCATCGGCAGCGCAAGCGGCTCAACCGGTGACCCATCAGTGCTGACCGCGTGGTCCAGAGCGGGTGTGATGAAATCGGCGAGGTGCCGATAGCGCTCAAAGCGCTGATAGTTGAAAATCACATCAACCAGTGCTACGCCCGGCGCACTATGCGCTGTACGGAGTTGATTGATCAGCCGTGCATAAGGATAGTCACGATGTGCCAAAGCGTGCTGCACAGTGGTGTGAGTGTGGTTAAGTGCTACGGTGAATGTCGGATCGTCAGCAAAGTTGGCGCGTACGATCACAGGATTAACGAAGTAACCCACCGTCCGCCGAAACTCGCTACGACCACGCGCCGCCGTGGGTGTCGCAACTAGAACCTCATCCTGACCAGTGTAGCGTCGTAGGAGCACTTGAAACGCAGTCAACAATACCGTAAACAGCGTCGTGTCATGCGTGTACGCCAACGCTTTCAATCGCGTGGTGAGGTCTGCGTCAAGAGTGAGGGACTGCACCTGATAGCGATAGGCCTGTGACGCATCGTAAGGCCGATCGAACGGGAGGGCCAGCGGCGTTAACGGTCCGGCCAGTTGCTGCCGCCAGAAGTCCCACAACCGTTGACCCTCTGCACCCGCCAGCAGGTCGCGTTGCCATGTCACGAAGTCGGTGTAATGATGCGCGACCGGGCGTAGATCAGGCTCAACGCCATGCACCTCTGCCGTGTAGCAAGCGCGCAAGTCATCCAGAATAAGACGCATCGACCAACCGTCGACCGCGATGTGATGAAATACGAGCACAATCAAAGAACGATCGGGGGCGCGTTGGAACACACCGATACGCATGATGGACTGTCGGGTGAGGTCGAACGGGCGCCCCCGAAACTGCTCAATACGCCGATCGATCTCGGCGTCATCAGCGTCAAAGGCGTCTTCGATGCCGAAGTCGATCGGCAGCGAAGTGTGAATGCGTTGAACAGGTTGGCCATCAACGATGGGATACGTCGTGCGCAGCACCGCATGGCGATCGGCAATCCGCTGAAAGGCCCGCCCCAGCGCGTCGGCAGCCAGCGGCGCGTGGACATGCGCAACCATCGTCATATGATAGACCGCGGTATTTGGCGACAATTGTGAGGCCAGCCAGATCGCTTGCTGACCGTCGGCAAGGGGGTACTGCCCAACCAGTGTGGATGCCGCGCCAGGTGGCAATTCCCCGCTCGACTGGGGAGCGTCGGCGCGGCAACTGAAGCATACATCGAGTATTTTCACCTATCTGGCTTGCAGCGCAAAAACTCGCCCAAATGTTTAGAAAATAAGTGAAATGCGCTACTAATTCCGATTTTTTATTGTAATTCTGACGAGTTTGCAAGAAGTTGGATGTGGTTTACAGTTTTCTAACCAACAGGTAAGGATTGTGTCAAAAGCTCGCCGTACAGGCTTATACCTGTCGCCACACTCCTACTTTATCGTTCAGTCGGCAACCTTAGCCCTAAGTGAGGTTATGGATTTGAATCAACAGTTTGTCTAGCGAAATGAGCGCTTGGGAATTCAAGGCTCAGCAAGACTTATCAGTAATATATGCCATTGCAATGAGCTTTCTTTCATCGACAGATGAATGTCGCAAGGGTTCATGGTGTAACAAAAACGGCGCACTCATATTGAGTGCGCCGGGGGCCTTTACTTACCTTTAGCCTTGGCCTTGGGCTTGGGTTTATCTTTCGCCGAGGCTTTAGCTGGTGTCTTATCTTTCTTTGGTGGAGCCTCGCTGATCAGTTCCAACTGCTGCGGTTCGGGCGCAGCGTCCGCCACTTCGGTCGCCTCGATGCGCATCTGAGGCTTGACCAACGCCGTGATAACCTCGTTCTTAACCACGTGCTGTACGCCATAACCGCCCGTGGCACGACCGAGGCTCTTGAACAATTTGCCCTTCACCAACTTCGATTTACCACGCGAAGTGGTGATGACCAGATCGTCTTTGGAGCCAACCACGGCAAAGCCCGCCACCGCGTCGCCACCGGCGATCTTGATCCCGATGACGCCCTGCCCGGCGCGACCCTGCTTCGGATATTCGGCCAGCGGTGAACGCTTGCCCGAACCTTGCTCGGTGATCACGGCGGCTTCGGCATCTGGGGCGACGACATCGGCAGCCATGACAAGGTCTTCATTGACCAGCTTGATGCCGGCTACGCCGCCCGCGTTGAAGCCCATCGGCCGCACTTCCTCTTCGGCAAAGCGAATCGCCTGGCCGCGGGCCGAGACCAACATCACTTCACCTTCGCCCGCTGTCACTTTGGCTGACACAATCGCATCGTCATCGGCGACGTTCATCACACTGAAGGTACCAAACGCTTTTGCTACGTCCGCCATCGCCACGCGCTTCACCACACCCTGCCGCGTTGCCATGAATAAATAGCCGGGCAATTCGGGCTTATCGAGCGGCAGCGCCAACAACGTCACGATACGCTGACCGGTCGGCACGCCAACGACATCGGCCGCGGGCATCGGCTCATCCGATAGTTGATGCACGCCAATCATGCCGGCCTGCCCACCTTCGGTGATCGCCACCAGATTGTCGCGCATATCGGCATGCAACAGCGCGGAAACGGACTTGTCTTCCAGCAACGTAAGCTCATCGCTGGTGCGATGCAGAGTGCCGTCTTCGTAGGCTGTGATCCACGCCTCGCCGCTTTCCACCAGATCGTGCGCGGTGACGACTTCGCCCTTGCCGATCTGCGCTTCGACGATCTGCGTGCGGCGCGCATCGCCGTATTTCTCTTTCAGTTGCATCAATTCCGATCGGATGACACCGAGGATCTTCTTCTCGTCTTTGAGCAGATCTTCCAGGTACTTGATGAGCGCCTTCTTCTCTTTGTATTCCGCTTCGAGTTTCTCGCGCTCTAACTTTGCCAAACGCCGCAGCGGCATATCGAGGATGGCCGTGGCCTGTACTTCGCTCAACTTGAAGCGCTTCATCAAGCCTTCTTTGGCATCGTCGGCATCGGTACTGCGCCGAATGAGACGAATCACCTCATCGAGATTTGCCAGCGCCTTGAGCAAACCCTCCAGAATATGCGCGCGCTCTTTGGCGCGAGCTAAATCGAATTCGCTGCGCCGCCGCACGATGACCTGCCGGTGCTCGACGAACAACTGCAGCATGCGCTTCAACGTCAACAGGCGCGGCTCACCATCCACCAACGCGAGGTTGATGATGCCGAAGGTCGATTGCATCGGTGTGTGCTTGTAGAGTTGACCGAGAATGGCCTTGGGATCCTCGACGGTGCGGCTGAGTTCGATGATGATGCGCATACCCGATCGATCTGATTCATCCCGCAGATCGGTGATGCCTTCGATCTTGCTGTCGCGCACCAGATCGGCGATGCGTTCGATCAAACTGCTCTTGTTCACTTGATACGGCAGTTCGGTGATGATGATGCGGCTCTTGCCACGTTCGGCTTCTTCGATGAAGGCCTTCGCTTGAATCGTCACGCGGCCACGCCCGGTGGCATACGCAGCGCGGATCGCATCGCCGCCTTCGACAGTTTCGTTATAGCGAAACATCACACCGCCCGTCGGAAAATCCGGGCCTTTGATGTGATTCATCAGATCGTCCACCGACACGCGATCGATCTTGTCCCACCGCCCGATCAAATACGCGAGGGCATCGCACACTTCGCCGAGATTGTGCGG
>JAXLWI010000016.1:0-72458 GCA_046328575.1 Anaerolineae bacterium | reverse complement strand
TGCGCCCGTCGGCTAGCACACCGCTCGGCGAGTTGATCCACTGCCAGACTTGCGCGCGCGAAATCTCGGCGGTGGCCGCATCTTCCATGAGGTTGTAAATGGCGACCGCGCCCGTGCCGCGCAGCCACGCCTCGACGTATTGCAGCGCGACGTTGATGTTCAAGCGCAAGCCCGCTTCGGTGATCGCACCACCGGGGATCGCGAAGTCGATCAGTTGCGAGGCGTTCACATCCACTTCTTCGCGCAGTCGCTCCTTTTGATGTGGCTTGTCGCCCAGCACTTCATCGAAGATTTCTTTCGCCACAGGCACCAGATCGGGATGAGCGACCCACGTGCCATCGAAGCCGTCGCCGGATTCGCGCAGCTTGTCTTCACGCACTTTCTTCAGCGCATTCTCGTTGACAACGGGATCTTTGCGGCTCGGAATAAACGCCGCCATGCCGCCGATAGCGTGGGCGCCGCGTTGATGGCACGTCTTCACCAGTAGTTCGGTGTACGCGCGCATAAACGGCGACGTCATCGTCACCTGGGCACGATCGGGGAAAGCGAAGTCCGGTCGGTTGCGGAACTTCTTGATGATGCTAAACATGTAATCCCAGCGGCCCGCGTTCAAGCCCGCGATGTGATTGCGTAGTTCATACAGAATCTCTTCCATCTCGAACGCGGCGAGGATCGTTTCGATCAGTACCGTGACTTTGATCGTGCCGCGCGGCACACCCAACTCGTCTTGCGCAAAGTTGAAGACATCGTTCCACAAGCGCGCTTCGAAGTGGCTTTCGAGTTTGGGCAGATAGAAATATGGCCCGGACCCCTTATTTTGCAGGCGTTTGGCGTTGCGGAAGAAGTACAGGCCAAAGTCGAAGAGCGAGCCTGACAGCGGTTGTCCGTCAACGAGCACATGCTTTTCGTTGAGATGCCAGCCACGCGGTCGGACAAGTAGGAGCGCCACCTTATCGTTGAGGCGATACTCTTTCTCGGCCGTTTTCAACGTCAAGCGGCGCTCAATCGCCTCGGTGAGATTCCACTGACCCTGCACCATGTTGTCCCACGTCGGCGCGTTGGCATCTTCAAAGTCCGCCATGAAGACATCCGCGCCGGAGTTCAACGCGTTGATGAGCATCTTCTTGTCGGTGGGGCCGGTAATCTCGATGTGGCGGCGCTGCAGATCGGCGGGGATCGGCGCGACGTGCCACGTTCGGTCCGATCGGATGTGGGCGGTGTCCGGCAAGAATTCCGGCATCTCCCCGGCATCGATGCGGAGTTGACGCTCGGCCCGTTTCGCCAATAACTCCAATCGGCGTGCCTTGAATCTGCGCTGTAAATTGGCAACAAAATTCAAGGCTTCGGGCGTGAGGACGGTGGCGTAGTCAGGCTTGAGATCGCCTGACACGACTACGCCATCGGGCAACGGCTGATCGCTCATAATGACATGGCCTCCTCGGTGGGGACGCCCGCGTCGCGCTCGCCGACGGTGGTCTGGCTGGGACCTACCACGAAATATGACGCGGTGCGTCTATAGTATAAACACATTGTGAGCGAGAGATCAAGACAAAAATTCACCCCACCTCTCGCCTGCTTGCCAAAGCAGAAAACCATGCTTCAGCGGGGGCATAAAAGTGATTGGCGTATAATACGGGCAGGCAGTTACACCCCGGTCACAGGAGTTGCCATGTACATCGTTCACGTCTTCGTCCATGTCAAGCCGGAATTTGTCGACGCATTCAAAGCCGCGACGATTGAGAACGCCCAAAACAGCGTGCAAGAACCGGGCATCGCGCGCTTCGACGTGATCCAGCAAGCCGATGATCCCACGCGCTTCGTGCTGATCGAGGTCTATCGCACGCCCGCCGATCCGGCCAAGCACAAAGAGACGGCACATTACAACCAGTGGCGCGAAACCTGCGAGCCGATGCAGGCCGAGCCGCGCACGCGCGTCATTTACAACAACGTCTTCCCCGACGAAAACGGCTGGTAACAAACTCACCGCCGAGATGCAGAGAACGCCGAGGTAAACTGAGAATTCTTTTCTCCGCGCTCTCCGCGCCTCTGCGGTGAAATGAGGTTGGCTATGCGTTTTGAATTTGCCACAGCGACCCGCATCATCTTTGGCGCAGGCACGCTTAGCGAAGTGCCCGCGCTGGCCCGATCATTTGGGCGGCGCGTTTTGTTGGTGATCGGCAGCGAGCAGGCTTTTGTCACACGCACGATTGATCAACTGCGCGACCACGATCTGGAAGTAGACACGTTCAGCGTTGAAGGTGAACCGAAGGTTGGTACGGCCCTTGATGGTGTGCACCGCGCCCGCTCGATCAAGGCTGAGGTCATCATCGGGTTGGGCGGCGGCAGTGCGCTCGATACCGGCAAAGCGATCTCCGCCCTGCTCACCAATCCCGGCGATCCGCTGGATTATCTGGAAGTCATTGGTCGCGGGCAAGCCCTTAAAAATCAGGCCGCGCCTTACATTGCCATTCCGACAACGGCGGGCACCGGCTCAGAAGTGACGCGCAATGCGGTGTTAGCCTCGCCCGATCACAAAGTGAAGGTGAGCCTCCGCAGCCCGTTGATGCTGCCGCGCCTCGCCGTGATCGATCCCGCGTTGACGTACTCACTGCCATCCGCCATCACGGCCAGCACCGGCCTCGACGCGTTGACGCAGGTCATCGAGCCGTACACGTGCAACGCGCCGAATCCGCTGACGGACGCGATCTGCCGCGAGGGGATGATGCGGGCAGCGCACTCGTTGCAGCAAGCCTATCATCATGGCAATGACGCAAACGCCCGCGAAGATATGTCTATCGCGGCGTTGTGTGGCGGCTTGGCTTTGGCGAATGCGAAACTCGGAGCGGTGCATGGCTTCGCCGGTCCCATCGGTGGCTTGTTTCCCGCGCCGCACGGTGCGATCTGCGCGCGGCTATTGCCATTCGTGATCGAAGCGAACATCATCGCACTGCGTTCACGCGCCGCCGATTCGCCTGTTTTGAAGCGCTATACTGAAGTGGCGCAAATCTTGACTGGCACAGCGACCGCTCAGGCTGAAGATGCGATCGGGTGGTTGAAGAACCTGTGTGTTGATCTCGAAGTACCGCCGCTATCACACTACGGCGTGACTGACGCCGACTTCCCCGTCATCGTCGAACAATCGCAAAAAGCCAGCAGTATGAAGGGCAATCCGATTGAACTGAACACGCTGGAACTCCGTGAAATATTACACCAAGCCGTCTAAAAACCGCTCGAATTTGTATGTTGACAGGCACATGTCGCTGAGGTATAAACGCGGTGCGTCATATGGTCAAAGGCCTGGTCGATACGAATGCCAAAACCAGCAGGCTTGCACGGCTTTATCGGCAACCTCGATAAAGTCAAACGCGAAGAATTGAGTACAGCGCAACTTGATGCGCAAGTGGCCTTGCTGCGCGCATGGCAGTCGCAGCGTTTGGCGCATACTTATCAAGATTTGCTCGACGACGAACGTCACCGGCCAGCCTGCGAATTTTTCCTCGACGACATTTACGGCCCGCGCGACTTCAGTCAGCGCGATCACGACATCGAGCAGGTGTATGTCTTCATGCGCCGCTTTATGCCTGACGCCATGTTGCGGCCTGTAGCGCTGACGGTCGAGTTGCACCAGATGACACAGGCGCTTGATCAGACGTTGCTTGGCGCGTTAGTCGATCAACTGGGCGTAACGGATACGATCACACCGGAGTTGTACACCGAGGCCTATCGGTTGTGCAACAACTACGACGAACGCGTGAAGCAGATCCAATTGATCGTGGAGATTTGCGAACGCATCGACGGCATCGTGCGCAATCCGCTCACTGGCCCGGCGTTGTCGGTGGCCAAGCGGCCGATGCGGTCCGCCGGGCACGGTGAATTGATCGGGTTTCTAGAGCGCGGTTACACGGGTTTCAAACACATGCGGGGATCTCAATACTTCCGATCATTGATCCAGACCCGCGAACTCAATCTACTCGATCGGATGTATTCGGGCGAAACCAATCCGTTTGGCTTACCCGCGCCGATCCCCACTCATTGATGCTTTAGACTTATTTCGCAGTACAATAATAGTCAGCCCATCGACAAGGCAGATCTTATGCGCCCACAATCTCCGAATAATCGCAGCAAAACTGCGCTGGTATTGGCGGGCGGCGGCCTGACTGGCGCCGTGTACGAAATCGGCGCATTGCGTGCTATCAATGATCTGCTGACCGATCGGACCGTTAACGACTTCGATATATACGTCGGCACCAGCGCGGGCGCGATTGTCGGCTCGCTGTTGGCGAACGGCATTCCGCCCGAAACGATGCTGCAAGCACTCTCCGGCGATCACCCCGACATTCGCGCCATCGAACGCAGCGATCTGTTCTACTTCGACCTCGCCGATATCGTGCGCATGGGTCTGAAACTACCCAAGACCGTGATCGGCGCGTGGACCAATTATCTGCGCTATTTGAAGGATATGACGCTGTTCGATTTCATCTGGTCATTGTCCGAAGCGCTGCCTGCTGGTCTCTACGATAGCCGCGCCCTGGAACGCTACATCCGCCACGCGATTACGACCTACGGTGGCACCAACCGTTTCGATCGCTTGAAGCGCGACCTCTACATCATCGCCACCGACGTCGATACTGGACAACGCGCGGTGTTTGGCCGCGACAGCAACCACGATGTGCCGGTCTCATTAGCCGTGGCTGCGTCGACGGCCGTGCCGGTGCTCTACAAGCCGGTACGTATCGCCGATCGCGATTACATCGACGGCAGCGTGCGCGGCAACGCCAGTCTCGATCTGGCCATCGAGCATGGCGCAACGCTGATCATCTGCATCAATCCGCTGGTGCCGTTCGATAACGGCGACCGCGCCTCGATTCCGTTTTTCAGCCCCGATGGCGGCCTGCTCAGCGACAAAGGGCTGACGGCGATCACGTCGCAGATCACGCGCATTCAAACGCATGCGGGTTTGCTGTATCACATCAAGCAGTTGCGCAAGACGCATCCCGAAGTGGACATCGTGCTGGTCGAGCCGAGCGCCAAAGACTATCAGATGTCGTTCGACAACATCATGCGCTATCGCACGCGGCTGACGGTGGCGCAGCATGGTTTTGAGACGGTGACGGTGAAACTGGCGGAGAACTATCGCTACTACGCGGATTTGTTGAGCCGCCATGGCATCGTGCTTAATCAGCGCATCGTCGACGAGGAACTGACCGAGATCAAGCGCGCGGATTTCGACTCGAAAGTGATTCGACGGATTTTGGAAGCACGCCCCGCGCCCAGCAAGACGATCGTGCCTGAGGATGCGTCACGCACCGCGCCGCTTAAGCAATTGAATCAAACGTTGGCCAAGTTGAATGACACGCTGGCTAAGTTGGCAGAAGACAAATCGCCAAACGGCAATGGACATGTGTAGGGGCAGACCTATGTGTCTGCCCAGAACACAATTGATTCGGGCGAACACACAGGTTCGCCCCTACAACAACCCACGTTCTTTCAACACCGCCGGATAGATCGTCTTCGCGGCCTGAAATAGTTCCGCCAATTCCAATGCATTGAAAATCGGCCCGTTGATGCGGAGTTGTCCGCTGTTCAACGCATGCGCCAGCGTCCACTGGCCGAGAAAGATCTTGTGCAGTGTGTCACCTGTGAAGTGCGCCTCGAAGTCGGCCATCATCTTCGATGGGCCATACGTCGCCTGAAACGCGGCGCGGCGACCGTTCAGCAGAATCTCCGCGAGAGGGTGCGTAAGTTTGAAGCGCACAATCATCTTGGAGCGCATCAGCGCTGCAAGCGCACGCGGCGAGTCTTTCTCCATCCGTTCAAAGACTTCTTTGATGACCGCATAAAAGGTATCGGCGTTGGCGTAAAAGGGCATGGTGTGTCGCTCAGTTGAATATGGCG
Source organism: Anaerolineae bacterium (assembly GCA_046328575.1). Lineage (GTDB taxonomy): Bacteria > Chloroflexota > Anaerolineae > Fen-1058 > Fen-1058 > JAGOBP01. The sequence goes on along the minus strand of JAXLWI010000016.1, from coordinate 66,563 downwards.
GCACATTTTACCCGAAGTCCCAACAAAAAAGTAGGGGCGAGTCGATCGCGTCGAAGACGCGCGCTCGCCCCTATCAGAAATTGTCTGGATTTACCCGAAGAACACCGATCGTCTCTGTGCCAACCGCTGTAGGATCATATTCTGCACGATGTTGCGCACCTGATCCGTCAACTGCGAGACCAGCATCAAATTCTGCTCGCTCTTAGCTGGATATTGATCCATCGGGATCGGTTCGCCGATGTCGATGTACCACTTGGTCGGCAGCGGCACAAAGCCCAGCAAGCCCAGCCACGGGAACGTCGGCGAGATCGGGAAGTAGGGCATGCCCGTCACCTTCGACATGAACTCGGACTTGGTCAGCGAGATATACGTCTCTTCCGCGCCGACAACGGACACCGGAATGATCGGCGCTTTGGAGCGCAGCGCCATCTTGATAAAGCCGCCGCGCCCGAAGCGCGCCAACTTATAGCGATCCTTATACAACTTGCCGACGCCTTTGTAGCCTTCGGGAAATACCGCGACGAGTTCATCGTTCTCCAACAAACGCGTGCCATTATCTTCGGTTGCCAACACCTGCCCCATCTTCACCAGCAGATCAGACACAAACGGCAGCGTGGGGAACCATGTCGCATACAGTGTGCGCACCAATCGCGTCGCCGGATGTTCCAGCCAGATGCCCGTGCCGACCATCGCTCCATCGAACGGCAATTGACCCGAATGGTTGACCACCAACAAGGCGCGGCCACTTTCCGGCACATTCTCGACGCCCGTCAAAGATACGCGCCAATACGTCTTATACAAAAATTCAAAGAATGGCCGTACCGCCTCGAAATATTCCTGATCGAGCCCCCACTCATCGGTGTCGTATTCGCCCGTCAGGCGGCGCTGCACCACGCCCGCCTGCATCTGCACCGACGAACTCAGCATGTACCACATGCCCTTCCATGTGTCGGCATCGAACATGTCTTCGCTGACGAACTTCTTGACTTTATCCAGCATTCCTTCGGGCGCGATTTGACTCACCGCCGCAGCCAAGCCTTCAGGCGCAAACGGTGGCGGATTGTAGCCCGGCTGGATTTGGCGCAGCCGCTCGACAAGCGCGTTGAACTCTTTGAAGAACATCTCCTTCAACGATTCATCAGGCACATCGGGCTGCGGTTCGGCCGCCGGTTCCGATGGTTCTTCCACGCCCGACGGTGCTTCTTCGGCTGTCGGCGCTTCCACTTCCAGATCGATCTTCTTGGCGCGGCGTCGTTTCGGCTTGATGTCGATCGGCTCTTCCATCACCGGCGTCCCGATCGGTTCGTTGGCAACTTCGATCGGTGTGCCGAGCGCTTCGGCCACTTTCGATTTGCCGTTACGACGTGAACTCGATCGGGTGGCCGACACTTTGCGTTTCGGGCTGGTTTTGCGCGTGCGGGGTTTAGTCTCGGCCATGGCCGTTCTCCTCGTGCACGATGTTGGGTTCTTCCATTACCGAAGCATCGCCGTTCGATGCTTCAGCCGCCATCTGCTCCACCTCGACCACGCGGGCGCGGCGAGCGCGGCGGCGCGGCGACACCGTCGTCTGCCGCTCGGCCAGTTGCCGTGCGCGTTTGCGACGCTCGATCGTGTCGCGCAGACGCTGTTCATCAAACGCCAACGCTGAAGCCTCCGGCACATACTGGCGCATTCGTTGTTGCGCAGCAAATTCGCGCAGCGCTTCTTCCGCGGTGTATTGCGGCGTGAATTCCAGTTCTTCGCGCATGCGACGCAGATCGCCGACGACAGGATAGCGCAAATAATTGAGATCGATCGGCGCGATGTTGGAACCAACCATCGAGACGGCGGTGTATGCCAACGGATGCAGCACGGGCAGCGGCAGCTTGCCCGATAGGCCCACGATCTTCATCAGCGGCAGCGGCTTATCGGCAGCGACGTTGAACACGCCGGGCACATCGCGCTCGACGGCGTGTACGATCGCGGCGACCACATCGTCTTCGTGAATCACCTGCATCATCGGATCGAAGCCCATCAATAACGGCGCGGTCTCTTCGCGCAAAAAACGCGTCAGGGGCGTATCGCACTTCGTGCCGACGATCTGCGCAAAGCGCAAGACCGTTAACATCACATTGGTGGCCTGTCCGCGAAAGCCGTTGCAGAAGCCCTCCGTCTCGACCCAGTCGCGCACGTAGCCGTAACTGCGCTTGCCATTCAGCGGATGTTCTTCGCGCAGAAACGCCGAGTTGCTGGGTTCCGCACCATACGCCATGGTGCTGCTCATGTAGATGATCTTGCGCACGTTGGCTTCGGCCGCGGCGGCAAAAACCTTGGTCGTGCCCATGACGTTGAACTCGAACGACGTCTCGCTGGGCCGCACGCTTTCTTGAAACGCCAGATGAGCCAACGTATCGACGTGCTCTTCGCGGAACAGATCGATCAGCGCTGGATTGCGAATGTCGGCCTGGATAAAATCCAGATCGTCAATTGCCTCGCTCGGCGGCTCGGCGTCCAAGCCGATCACGTGCACCTCGCCCTGCGCGATCAAGCGCTCGGCCACGCGCCGCCCCCAATAACCGGCGACGCCATCTACCAACACCACTCGTTTATCAGTCATTCGCGTGTCTCCTTTAGGAGGCAGTCTTTGGACACAGATTACATAGATGAACACAGACTTTTGGACGAGCCTTTTTATCTGTGAAATCTGTGTCCTATCTTTTACTTGGTCTGATGATCTGCCACAGCCCCAATAGCATCACACTCGCCGTTGCACCGAGGCCCGCCCACTTGACGAACTCGCCTTCTTGCCGCCCACCCACGTGTTTGCTCATCGGCGGAATCGCCGCGATCTTGATCACGCCATCGGCCTTCACCTGCGCGAACAACTCTGGATCATTCCGCAGCCGATCAGCTTCGGCGCGTTTCTTAGCGATGTCGTCATCCGTGATGTATTCGCCAAACGACCGCAGGCCCGCGAGTTGATACTGATGTTTCTTGAAGAGCCGATAGATTTCCTTGACCCGCTCGATCTCGATGTTACGGCCCAGCGTGTAATCTTCAAAGCGACCTTCCATCGCCAGCAACGAGGTTTCCGCCAGACACGCGTACGCCGTTTTCGGCGGCAAACCGATGTCATAGCCAAAATCGATATCGCCCGGAATCAAGACTTCGCCGCTTTCGATCACCAACACATCCGGCCGCAGCGCGGCCTCACGTGGATTGATGTCTTCGGGCCGTGCCACATCGCAGATCACTGCGCCGGGCTTGCACTTGGTGATGTCCACTACCCGCTGCCCGAACGCCGACGTCGCCGTCACGATCAGATCGCACGCGCCGATGTACTCATCGGCCTTCGTCGCGATCGTCACTTGCGCGCCCGGCGTCTCTTCTTGAATGCGCCGTTTCAGATCGATCAGTCGCTCTGGCTCGATCGAGACGAGCACCACGTTATAAATCGCTTGTGCCAACAACCGCGCGCACACACTCCCGATCGAACCCGTGGCCCCGACGATCATGGCCGTGCCTTTAGTCAGATCGGTCGCGCCCATCTTGATCACGGCCTGTTTCGCCGCTTCGAGCGTGGCCGCCACGGTGAGGCTGTTGCCACTGGTGATCGCAATATCGGCTTCATGCGCCACGGTGATACCCGCATCGCCGACGACACTGGTGAACGCGCCCAAGCCCATGATGCGCGCGCCCATGCGTTCGGCCATGCGCGCACACTTGTTGAGCTGCTCGTACGTGAGGCGCTCGCCGTGCTTCATCATCTGGCGCGGCGTCGCACCGAGTGAGAACAAGTAGCCTTCGATCTTCTGCCCAGTCACCGGCGATTGCCCGCCCGTAATGCGCGAGATATACATCGGCGGCATGTACGCGGCCACCGCTTCGGTCAACGCATTGGGAAAGATCTTGGTCCAGCGAAACCACGGCGACGCATGAATGAAGCGTACATCCAAAGGATGAATGACAAACGCGAACTTGTTGATACCCGCATCTTGCGGCTGCAAGTAGCGGATGTGCGGCGTCCAATCGATGTTGGCGATCAGATCGAGATAGGTGTTCTCGTCGAGCGGCAGAGATCGATCGGCGCGGAGTGAGACCAACGCCGCTTCCACCGTCGCCGCCGACCAGCATCCTAAATCGCCCTTATGGCCAAGCGCGGGCATCAGCGTGACGATGATCGACGCGCCACGTGCTTTGAGATCGGCAACGTCTTCTTCCGTCGCACTTTCTACGACAATCGTTTTACGCTTTAACTGCGTAGGCGCATAGCGTCGAATCGCGCCAATGTCGCCGGCTAACACATCCGCCCACACAAACGGCGCGACCGCGCGCGGCTGCCCCACCGATCCGGCCTGCGGCAACAGGCGTCGAAACGGCGCGTCCTTCAGTTGTTCCAACGTCGGCGTCGCGGCTTGATCGAGCGTGCGGCGACTGCCCACGCCGGGCAGATCGGGCAGCGCGAAATACACCAACGGATCAGCGTAACGAAGGTTGGGCGTGTGACGATACAACGCTTGCGTCAGGCCGCCATGATTGAGGCCGGGTACAACCAATACGCGTTTTTCCGCGAAAATTCCGGGCTGTGCGCGATCGGCCAAGATGATGCCCCAGCGTTCCAGGCCACCGCGCACGCCGCTGCCATCGACGACGGGCGTCTGCGCGGCGACTGACGGGAGCGTAGAACCGATCGAGTGCGGTTGACTGACACCGCCAAGCCGCAACTGCGCGGGCAAGCCCTCCAACCCGATCGAATCTACCTGCCCATCGTGCGCGGCGATCCACGCACGGGCTTGATCGGCATCGCCGTGACAGCCCAGCCGTTTGATGGCGATGTCCTGCCCGGAAAACGAAACAGTTTCGGTCGTCTCCCCGTCGCCGAGGTGAATGACCAAGATCTGCTTCATGCTGCTCCCTATTTGGCGGCGAGGCCTTTTTCTTTCAACAGTACGGGATAAATTTTGAAGAGCGGCGTGATGGCAGGTACGAGTTTCAGAATCTTAGGCAGCGCGCCTTTCTCGATGACCATCTGCTTCCTGGCGATCGCGCCGACCAGATCGACCTTGCCTTGCCAGAACGCGTGCGAGACATCGGCCTTCATGCTCATGACGATATCGGGCACCAGGTTCGTCGGGCCATGAAATACGTCGATGAACGCGCCCGCCTGCGTCGGTTTATCTTTCGCGTTGATGGTCGTTACCGCATCTGGCTCAGTGTACTTGAATTGAATGATCGAGCCGGATTTGGCGATCTTGGGGCCGACGTTGGGATCTTTCTTAGCGCGATCCATCAACTCGCCGACGGTTTCATAGAACTGTTTACTGTCTTTGAAAACGGCCATGGCTGCGCTCCCCTGAGGATTTTTGAGTGGTGACCGTATGTTACTCTAAAACACGCCGTATGTACAGTGATGAGCCACTCTAACTCGATTGATCCGTCGGGCTGAACGGCCCGATCGGATTTGGCACACCTCAACGGCCTGCCCGCTGCCCGATGCTGCGTGCCCGAATTTTGCCTCTTGACTTTTATGACGCACCGTGTTATAAATCATATAACGCACCGCGTTGTAAGTCAAGACCCAATTTGGAAACTCAAAATCCGTAGGAGGATTTCATCATGACCAAGAAACTCGATAAGGTGCAAGAAGCGATGGCCGAGAAGGCCGAAGAAGTCAAAGACAAGGCCGAGAAGGTGATGGCCGACGTGCAAGAGGAAGTCAATCCGTTGTTCGATGCGGCGCGTCGTGTTGTGTTGGCCGCCATTGGCGCGGTCGCCCTCGCCTCCGATGAGGTCGAGAACTTCGTCAACAAGCTGGTCGAGCGTGGCGAGATCGCCGAGAAGGACGGCCGCAAGTTGCTGAAGGAAGTGACCGAGCGCACCCAGAAGCAGATGAAGCCGGCGGAGAAGGAAGTTGAGAAGCGGCTGGAGAATATGCTGGAGAACCTCAACATCCCGTCCAAGACCGACATCGATGCGCTGAGCGAGAAGGTCGCCGAGTTGTCGCAGAAGGTCGAGGCGCTCAAAAACTAGCGGTTGCTTAAAGAACTAACTGGCGCACTCGCGTCAACGTTGGCTCAAAACGCGTCACGGGGAGCGGCGGAACATCGCCCTCCCCGTTGTTGTGCGTGATCATGTTGCATTCTGGCTCGCTTCGCGGTAATCTTAGGTACCCGTTGTTTTTTCAGGAGCACTCATGCCGCTCATCAAACGTTATGCCAATCGCAAAATGTACGACACCGAGGCCAAGCGCTACATCACGCTCGACGGCATCGCCGAGTTGATCCGTCAGCAGCAGGACGTGCAGGTCATCGATCACGAAACCGGCGAAGACATCACGGCCGTCACGCAGGCGCAGATCATCTTCGAGCAAGAGCGCAAGATCAAGGGCGGCGTGCCGCACACCGTTTTCACCAGCCTCATTCAGGCGGGCAACGAAACGCTGAGCCAATTGCGTCACGCCTTCATCCCGCCCGCCGATTGGCAAAAAGAAGTTGATGCCGAAATCGAAGCGCGTGTCCAGAAGTTGATTCAGACTGGCCGCATCACCGACGACGAAGGCCTGCACATCCTTGACGTGCTGCTCAAGCCCGTCGATGGCTCAGCCCCCGCTCAACCCGAACGTTCGCCGCTAGCCGACCTGGAACGCGTACTGCGTGGTCGTGGTGCGCCGTCGCGTGACGATATCGCGGCGCTCAGGCAGCAACTGGAAAACCTCTCCGCCGAGTTGGACACCCTGGCGCGGACCAAGGCCGACAAGTAGCGCCAATAGTCCGCCAACGATCTACCAACGCAACGCCAGCGATCCGCCAACGGCGTGGGCGAGTAATCTTGGTTATAGTAGATTCAAATTTTGGCGCTTTGAGAGATTTGTGTGATCACACTTGACGGTTCAACTCAACGACAATTCACGTTCCCCGGTGACCTACGCGCTGCCACCGATTACTATCGCGACTTCGACACCATATTAGGCCTTCTACCGCACATTTCGTTGGTGCATAAATACGCGCCGAATCAATATCGCGCGTTGTACCACACTACCGAGTTGGGTGTCTATCGCGTCAAGATCTACTGCGACTTGCAAGTTCATTACGACATAGCTACACACACGCTCGAAGTAAACCCACTGCCCGGTCAGCTGCCGATCAAGCAATCGGTTACGGTACAGGCGCTAACGGCTCAGGGGCTTTTCTCCAGCCGATCGATCTTCCGTGCCGACGGCTCCCATACCCATATCGATTACGCGCTGCAAATCGGCGCGCGGCTCCCAAAGCCATTTGGTCTCAGTTTGATTCCAGACGGAGTGATGAGTCAGATCGCCAACAGCATCGCCGAGTGGCGCATCCACGAAATTGCCGAAGGATTTATCACGAAGTCGATCGAAGCCTATCGCGTTGCTAAGCCAGCGCGGCCCGAAGTGTGTCCAGCTGTGCTGCCGCGGCCTGTTGTCCGCGCCGCACGAGATCGTCAAACTGCCTGACGTCGAAGTAACTGAGTCCCGCCAACGCCGGTTCGATCAAACAATCGACGGCGTTGGTGCCCCCACCCGATTGTTCAATCATCACTTCCAGCGCTTCGAATCCATAGCGCAGCGGACCGCCATGTGAGCGTAATTTCGGCTGCATCAAGTCCACACCGATCACGTAGTCCGCGCCCATTGCCCGCACCGCTTTAGCCGGTAAGTTATGCGAGATGCCGCCGTCGCCCAGAATGCGGCCTTGATGTCGCACCGGTACGATGAAGCCCGGCACCGCCGAACTGGCATGCACGGCGACCGCCACCTTGCCCGAATCGATCACCACGGGCCGACCCGTTTCAAGATCCGTCACGCCGATGGCTAAGGGAATTGACAGCTCGTCGAAGGATCGATCGCCGATGACTTGAATGAGCCAACGCGCCAGCTTGGCGAAACTTAGGAACCCATCACGCGGCCACACTGGGCTGATGATCTTGCGCCAACTCATCTCGCGCGACAACTCGCACATCCGCGTAGTGGAGGTGCCTGCGCAATACAGACTGCCGATGATCGATCCGGCGCTGACACCCGCTATGTAATCGATCGGAATGCCAGCCTGCTCCAGCGTCATGATCGCGCCGATGTGCGCCGCGCCGCGCATCACGCCACCGCTGAGCGCCAAACCCACTCGTTTGCGTTTTGGATCATCCATCATTGATCGAGAGAAACCACGGATTACGCGGATGCCACGGATAAATCAGGAAAATCCGTGTTATCCGTGATTATCCGTGGTTAGTTATCACATCGCCAACGGATCGATGCCGATGGGCGGGCGAAGTTGCGCGCCGTCCTTAGGCGGGACGCAGCTCATCGCATATTCGGCCAGCGCGGCAATGGTGAGGCTGGGATTCACGCCGGGGTTCGCCGGCATGATCGAGCCATCCACGATGAACAGGCCGGGATAGTTGTGGATCTCGCAGTTGAGATCGACCACGCCGTCTTGATCGTTTACGCCAAACGGCGCGCCGCCCAGAATGTGGGCCGTCATCGGGATGTTGAGCAGGCCTTCGTTGAGCGACCCGGCCGGAATGCCGTTGATCTTCTGCGCGAAGCGGCGTGTGACTTGATGACCGATGTCAATCTTGCTGGGAATGCCGCGATCACCTTCTTTGTATGACACCAAATCTTTGCGCCACGCCGTGAACACGCTGCGCCCCAATCGCACGCGAATGTGATTGTCGACCGTCTGCATCACCAGAATGATTGTGGATCGCCGCGCCCAACCCGGCAGGATGTGCGTCTTGGCAAAATCGATCGGGCGCGTGAAGATTTGCACCAACGTCTTAAACAGGCGCGATGGAATGCTGCCCTCTTGCTCGACCAACGGGCCGGACAGGAAGCGCATCAGCGATGAACCGTCGGGATAGCGCACCGGCTCGATCGTGGTCACATCGTCGGCGTTGAAAATCGACGTGATAGCCACGCCTTCGGAATAGTTGACGTCCAGCTTGCGCGCCGACACGCCGAGCAGCGCCTCGCTGTTGGTGCGCACCATGTCGCCCAGGCGATCGGAAATCTTGCGGAGCGATTTGGTCTCATCACGGCAGCGGAACAACAGCCGCAGCGTGCCCAGCGAACCTGCCGAAAAGATCACGTTGCGGGTGCGCACTTTCCGATCGGGATTGTTGAACCAATGCGTCGAGCTGCGATAGATCACTTCGTACCGCGCACCATCAGGTTGATTCGGCGGCAGCGGTCGCACATCACACACTTCAGTTTCCGGCCAGATTTGTGTGCCCCATTTTTCCGCGAGATACAGATAATTTTTGACGAGCGTATTCTTCGCGCCGTAGCGACAACCGACCATGCAGCCACCGCAATGGGTACAACCGGTTCGATCGGGGCCTTCACCGCCGAAGAACGGATCACGCACGGTCTTGCCCGCCTCGCCGAAGAACGTGCCGACATTGGTCGGCTGGAATGTGATCTCCGTGCCGAGTTCTTTTGAGATCGTGTGCATCACTTCATCGGCGGGCCACAGACATGGATTACGGGTCACACCTAACATGCGCTTGGCGGTCAGGTAGTGCGGCTTGAGGAGTGTCTTCCAATCGGCGAGGTGTGACCAAGCGGGGGCTTCAAACAATTTGTCGCTGGGCTCCATCAGCACGTTGGCGTAGCCCAATGAGCCGCCGCCGACGCCGCTGCCGTGCAGCACAAACACGTCGCGGAACGGGCTGATTTGCAGGATGCCGAAGCACTTCAACGCGGGCAGCCACAGATACTTGCGCACGTGCCATGTGCTCTTAGCAAAGTCGTGATCGCGAAAGCGCTTACCGCGCTCCATGACCAGCACGCGATAGCCCTTCTCGGTCAAACGCAGCGCCGAAACACTGCCGCCAAAACCCGAGCCCACGATCACATAATCGAACGTTTCCCGCGACTGTGCAGACACGGCACTCCTCTCACCCAGCTAGCTTTAGGGTCAATCAAGTTCTTTCATCAAGTGGTAAGTCAAATCAGAGTCAGAGACAACCGCCACCGGCTTCTGCTTGCCGTCTTCGCGCCGCACCACGACGACGCGATGAATGTGTTTGTCGAGCAAGAGATCAGCGACGTGGCGCAGAGGGTCGTCGGGGTCAACGGTGATGACTTGCTTCGTCATGTAATCGCCCACGGGTTGAACTTCCCAATTGTCGTGAGCCAGATAGCCGCGTAACACGTCGGCGCGCGTCAGTACTCCGGCCAGGTAGCCATCGTGATCGATCACGACCAACGAGCTAATGTCCTCTTTCACCAGACGCCGCACAGCATCGGCCATGGGCGTGTCGGGGTAAACGGTGTAGCACCCAAAGCGCTTCGCTTCCATAACAGTGCGGCCCTGTTTCATGGTCGATGGCTCCTCATGACGCAACGCGCGAGAATTGTGACGCACCGCGTAGTGACTTTATCTTACCTGAATGTGAATTGAAAAACAAGACCCAAGTTAGGGGAACAACGAAGTGTGTCGAAAAGCGACAGCTGCCCTAGAAGTCGACGGAACGCCCGTCGTAGGCATATTCAAACAACCGACGGACCTCGGCGGTTTCGGGTAAACGCGGGCTGGTGATCAACTGCGTGTCTGTCTCGGCTTTGGCGACCAGATCATCCAACGCCCGATCGAAGTCCGCCCGCTCGATGCCAAGTTCGGCGATGGTGGCGGGTTGATGTACAACACGCGCCAACTCTCGCACAGCGGCGACGAAGTTGGTGGCCCCGCCCCGAGCGTCCTTCGCGTCCAAACCGATCGCGCGTGCGATCTCGAAGTAGCGGCTGCCGCCCGCGTTCGCCGTGAACTCGATCGTGTACGGCAGAAACATCGCGACCGCGCGACCATGCGGGACGTGAAATACCGCGCCCAACGCGTGCCCCAGCGCGTGTGCCAGCGTCGATTGCGAGTTGGTGAAACCCAGCCCCGCCAGCGTCGCGGCGTTGTGAACCCGCTCGCGCGCCTCGCGATCGGAGCCATCCGCATAAGCTCGCGGTAGCCACTCGAAGATCAATTTGGCGGCCTGTAAACACAGCCCATCAGAGAAGTCGTTATGCCACGTGCTACAGTAACTTTCGACGGCGTGTGTCAACGCATCGAGGCCAGTGTCGGCCGTCAACTTCGGCGGCAGCGACATTACCAGCGCCGGATCGACAATCGCGAAGTCTGGCAACATGCTGCGCGAGCCAATGCCCAGTTTGCGCTGCTCGGCGGTATCGGTCAGCACGGCATACCACGTCGCGTCGGAGCCAGTGCCGGATGTGGTGGGAATTGCTATGAGGTTGGCTTTAGCGCGGAGTGTGTAGTGATCGAAGGGGTTGATACCGGCCAGATCGACGCCCGGATTTTCATACAGTACCCAGGCCGCCTTAGCCGCATCGAGACACGAGCCACCGCCCAGACCGATAATCCAATCGGGTTGCTGTTGGATCATCTGAACGGCGCAGCGCTGCACAGTTTGCAGTGACGGCTCCGGCTCGATCTCGTCGAACACCAGGCTCGCGATGCCCGCGCGCTGCAGATGCGCTTGGATCATTTGCAGCAAGCCCAGCTGCACAATGTTGCGATCGGTGACGATGAAAACCAATCGCCCCGCCAGATGATCCAAATGGCTCAGCGCATCTTCGCCGAAGATGATGTGTGGGCTATCGAAGTACCACATGGGGCTGGCGCGGAATTTATTCCGGCCAGGCCGTGTCGATCAGCGTGGCGCAGTGGACAAGTTCGGTGGCCGCTTTAGGCGCCTTCATCACCTTGAGCATGTTGCCCTTCAACTTCAACTGCTGCGTAATCATGCCCTTGATGGGATCGAGCTGCTTATCCAGCACTTTCCGCCACGCCGGGAAACCGGCTTCCAACACGAACTCCGGTTTCTTCGCGGCAGGATCAGCGACGAGGTAAGCGTCGCGGCATTCGCCATGCCATAGATCAGTGTAGAGATGCACCGGCCCGCCGCCGCCGGGGATGTCGGTGATAACGAAATAGAAGTCACCTTCCCAACTCTTGGCGGCATCGCGATAGTTCTCACTTTTGTTGAGTTCGCCCATCAGGGCTTTGATCCACTCGTCGGTCGCAAATTTGATCGGCATGGTGTTCTCCTAAAGGTGCGGTTAGCTGATCGGATGTTGAGCACACGGGGTCGCACAGACAGATGCATTGTATATCGGCCTGCCCGTTGAATCAAGTCGATTGACCGCGGCGGCGTTCGCTACTAAAATCGAGGCAACCCCATTTGCTACGGAGGAGTTCGCATGGCCGATTTGAAAGCAACTTTCGAGCAAGCCGCCGCCGCCGCCAAGCAATTACCCAAGAAACCCGACAATAACACGCTGCTCAAACTGTACGCGCTGTACAAGCAAGCCACGTCCGGCGACGTCACTGGCAACCGGCCGACGGGCTTCGACATGGAAGGCAAGTTGAAATACGATGCGTGGGCAAAGTTGAAGAGCAAAACGAAAGACGCCGCCATGCAAGAGTATGTGGCGCTGGTGGAATCGCTGAAAGCGAAGAAGTAAAAAGTGATGAGTGAAGAGTTAAAGCGGCTGTTCGCTCGTCACTCATCACTCGTCAGATAGTCTTTAAGTATTCACGAATCATCAGCGCGGCCGTGGCCCCCTCGCCCGCCGCGCTGGCAGCTTGTTTGGTGCTGCCCAGGCGGCAGTCACCCGCCGCAAACACGCCGGAGATGGATGTCTCCAGGTTCGGTTTGGTGACGATAAAGCCCGTCGCGTCACGTTGAATTTCGGGCGGCAGCCAGCCGGTGTTTGGCGACAAGCCGATGAAGACAAACGCGCCCTGCGGATGAATGTCCTCGGTCGCACCCGATACTCGATCGCGCACCGTCAAGCCCGTCAAGTGCGCCTCGCCTAATAGTTTCGTCACTTCAGTGTTATAACGCACCGCAATCCGATCGTTGTTCGTCACCTTATCGACGACGATCTTGCTGGCCGTCATCTCCGCGCCGCGCACCAGCAGTGTTACTTTAGAAGCGAAGCGCGTTAGAAACAAGCTTTCTTCACCCGCGCTGTTGCCGCCGCCGATGACGGCCACAGGCTGACCTTTGTAAAACGGCCCATCACACGTTGCGCAGAAATGCACGCCCGCGCCGATGAGATCATCTTCGCCGGGTACGCCCAAGCGGCGATACGTCGAGCCGGTCGCAATCAACACGGCGCGCGCACCGTAGACGTGACCGTCGCCCGTTGTCACGTACTTCGACTCTTCTTCCTCGCGCAAGCTGGTCACTTCCTGCGCCTGCAGCAGTTCGACACCAAAGCGCCGGGCCTGCGTGGTCAAACGATCGGCAAAGTCGCCGCCACCGATTCCGTCGGGAAAACCAGGGAAATTATCGAGCCGCTCGGTAACACCCGCCTGTCCGCCGAGGCCGCTCTTCTCGATCACCAGCACATCCAGGCCTTCGCGCGCCGCGTACAAAGCGGCCGTCAAACTGGCCGGCCCGCCGCCGATGCAGATCAGGTCGTAGTAGCCCATGCGGGCCTGGGTCTGCAAGCCGAGTTTCCGCGCCAGTTCGGCGTTGCTGGGTTCGGTGAGAAAACTGTCGTCGTCGTGAAAGACAATCGTGGGGATGATGCGCTTGCCGTTATTCAGCCGCTCGACCAGCGCCAAACCATCGGCATCCTGTTCCACATCCACCCACTCGTAGTGAACCCGCTGTTCTCCCAAAAACTTTTTAGCACGCTTGCAATCGCTGCACCAGGTCGCGCCGTACACGGTAAGATTGGTATGAGACATAGCTTCCTCTGAAATTGAAGGTTAGACACTCACGTAGATAGTCTGATCGAGCCGCCAGGGCGTTACAGTGAGAATCGATCCAGAATGAAATTTGACCCTGGAAGCACGGTGGTGTTGAGTAATACGAACGAGTTTCAGCGCCAGATTTGTTACCGCTCTGTTGACAAGCCTGCGCCGATATTGTATGCTCTCCCCAGATCCTATGGCTCTTACGTCCGCAGTCGATTCTTCTACCGACTTTGACCTTGTCGAGGCCCTGCGTCGTCGTGATGAGGCCGCCTTCACAGCGCTCGTCGAGCGCTATCAGCCGTCGTTGATCCGATTGGCGCAGCTTTACGTCCCCGATCGTGCCGCGGCTGAAGAAGTCGCGCAGGAGACGTGGTTGGGCGTCTTGAAAGGCATCGATCGGTTTGAAGGCCGCTCTTCATTCAAAACGTGGCTGTTTCGCATCCTGACCAACACGGCCAAAACGCGCGGTGTGCGCGAAGCGCGGAGTGTACCGTTTGCGGCTGTATTCGACGCTGATGCCGAGCCCTTTGAACCGGCGGTGGACGCCGATCGATTTGCGCCCGAAACTGACGAGTGGCCGGGGCATTGGCTAAGCGAACCGCAGCCGTGGAACGATCAACCGGAAGAGCGTTTGATGTCACGCGAGGTACTGGCCCACATCCGATCGGCCATCGACACCCTGCCGCCTGCGCAGCGCGAAGTCATTACGTTGCGTGATGTGGAAGGCTGGAGTTCGGACGAAGTGCGTAACGCGTTGGACATTTCCGAGACTAATCAACGCGTGCTGTTGCATCGCGCCCGGTCAAAGGTGCGATCCGCGCTGGAAAGTTATCTGTCACCATCACTATGAGTGAACCACTGACCTGCCAGGAATTAGTCGAACTTGTCACCGAATATCTGGAAGGCGCACTGCCGCCCCCGGCTCGCATGCGCTTTGAAGATCATCTGCGCTTGTGTGAAGGCTGCACACAGTATGTCGAACAGATGCGAACGACGATCAACCTGACGGGGCACCTGTCGGAAGAATCGATCGAGCCGCAAGCGAAAGCCGATTTGTTAAACGTGTTCCGACAATGGAAGGCAGACCGCTAAATGCCCGTCTTCGACATTACCCTGCCCCTCTCCAACGAACTGCCCGTCTGGCCAGGCGATCCGGCCATTAACTTCTATCGTGTCTCCGACGTGAACACGGGCGAAGTGGTCACCCTCTCGCGCCTGGAAGCTGGTTCGCACATCGGCACGCATCTCGATGCGCCGCTGCATTTCATTCCGGGCGGCAACACCGTCGATCAACTAGATCTCGAAGTGCTAATCGGGGCGTGCCACGTCATTGATGTGGGTAAGGCGGACATGATCGATGCAGCCTTGCTGGATCAACTACCGATTCCGGCCGGGGCAACGCGGTTGCTCTTTCGCACGCGCAACTCCGCGTGGTGGGCGCAACGCGATTACGCTTTTCACACCGACTACGTAGCGATCGATCAATCGGGGGCGGAGTGGTTGGTGAAGCGCGGGGTACGTTTGGTGGGCGTGGATTACATGTCGGTCGCGCCTTATCACGCCACCATTCCGACGCATCAAGTGCTGCTACAGGCCGGGGTCATCGCCGTCGAGAATCTCAATCTGACGGGCATTGAACCCGGCGAATATCATCTCATCTGTTTACCGCTGAAACTAAAGGACGGCGACGGCGCGCCTGTCCGGGCTATCTTAATGAGTAGCAAG
The DNA here is from genome assembly GCA_046328575.1 of Anaerolineae bacterium. Classification (GTDB taxonomy): domain Bacteria; phylum Chloroflexota; class Anaerolineae; order Fen-1058; family Fen-1058; genus JAGOBP01. The sequence continues at coordinate 51,117 of JAXLWI010000016.1, read as the reverse complement.
TAAAAGGCTGGGGCCGGCCTACTCGTTACTCATTGTTGTCATTGTTACTTGCCGGTTGAGTGTCGTTCATCGCATCGTGCATAGCCTCGTTGATCTGCTCTCGCAGGTGTTCGGCCATGCCGATAAGTTCCTTCATCTGTTCGGCCATCTCGTCGTCGGGCGCTTCCCCTTGCGCGGCATAGAGATTCATCAGCATACTGTTCATCGATTCGCTCATCGCGCCGAAGATCTGCTCGGCCGTCATATTGTGCGGATCGATGCCCCAGGCAGCCAGCCGCGCATCCATTAGCCGCTGCAGTTCCGCCTCATCCGCATCCGGCTCTTGGCTATACGTCTGAAAGAGTTGCTCTAATTCATCGGGGTTGGTAGGCAGCGGATCAGGCAGTTGCATGATGGCCTCCAGCAAGAGATACGGCATTATAACATGCTGAGTCACAAGCCACGTCCAATCGATCAACCGCTGGGCACGTGAGTTCTATCGAGTAATGTGATGTTATAATTTTCGCGGGGGAGCGCGCGTTCGATCGGTTCTCGATCGACGTAGCGCTGATCGAACAATCTCATATCTGCCAGGGAGGCAAAATGAAAGCGCACCTCGCTTTGTTGAGTATCGTGATAATTGTGGTTGCGATGTTAACACTGGCTTCATCCGCCCTTGCCCAGAACAGAGCCGAGCGTTCACCGACCAGCCAGGTCACAGCCGCCGACAGTGACAGCAACCCCACGCAGCGCCCCGCAGTCACCATCCCCACAGCCTATCGCCCCAGCGCCAGTGACTTAGTCAATGCCGCGACCGCCACGGGAACCACGGTGTACTTTACGCCGCAAGATGAAAACACCAGCACGACCGTGTTGTTTCTATATAACACCAACGCCACCACCGCTACGGTGCCATTGCAAACGTACTACATCAACGGCTCGTTGACGATCAGCACGAGTGTCGCAGTGCCACCGCTGGGGTTGGTTCGCATTTGCGCGGACACCGTCAGTACTGTCTCGGCATCGTGGGCCAACTACGTGCTGATCAATTTCACGACGTTCAGCGCTTACGCCAAGATGACGGTGCCGAGCGGCGTCAAAGCCGAAGGTTACGTAGCCTGGGATCCAACCGGCATCTACGATCCGCTGACCGTCTCGCAGACCTTGCCGCTGCGCTTCAGCACCGATCCGGCTACCGTGTTCCTGCCGACGCTGCAAAACACCGCGCCTTAACTCAAGGTTGCTGCAGATTCCAGCTGCGTTCCCAACTGCGCAAAGCGTGTTCGCCGTCTTGCGCAGTATTTTTTGTTCGGCGTTCGCCGCACGTCACGTGTTATAATCGCCCCGTTGTTTATCGTCCTTGCACATTGGAGGAGTTATGGCCTGGCCCGGCGTCATCGCCGCTTATCGCCCGTTACTAGACGTGGCAAACATCGAACCCGTCACCTTATTGGAAGGCGACACGCCGCTGATCCCGCTGCCGCGTCTGGCGCGGGAACTCGCGTTGGTTAACGTTGATTTGCGCGCCAAGTTCGAAGGTCTTAATCCGACTGGTTCGTTCAAAGATCGCGGCATGACGGCGGCGATCACTCAAGCGGTGGCTGACGGCGCTCGATCGGTGATCTGCGCGAGCACGGGCAACACTGCAGCTTCGGCGGCGGCATACGCCGCGCGCGCCGGACTCAAATGCGTCGTGTTGATCCCGCAGGGCAAGGTCGCCGTCGGCAAACTCGCCGGCGCCATTGCCTATGGCGCGCAAGTAATCCAGATTCAAGGCTCGTTCGACGACGGGCTGCGCTTAGTGCGCGAGATTTCGGCCACGGGCAAGATCATGCTCGTCAATTCGATCAATCCGTATCGCATTGAAGGCCAGAAAACCGCGTCATTTGAAATCGTCGACGCGTTGGGTTCCGCACCCGATTGGCTGTGCCTGCCCGTCGGCAATGCCGGTAACATCACCGCGTACTGGAAAGGCTTCAAGCAATATCATCAGATCGGCCAAGCGACCAGTCGTCCGCGCATCCTCGGCGTGCAGGCCGAAGGCGCGGCTCCGCTGGTGCTCGGCCACGCCGTCGACAACCCGGAGACCATCGCCACGGCGATTCGCATTGGACGACCGGCACGCGGTGAAGAAGCGCTGATCGCAGCGGAAGAATCACGCGGCCGCATTCTTGCCGTCAGCGACGATGAAATTCTGGAGGCCCAACGGTTATTGGCCCAACTCGAAGGCGTCTGGGTCGAACCGGCCTCGGCCGCCAGCATCGCCGGTCTGCGCAAGGCTGTGCTGCAAAACAAGCACGCGTACGAAGGCAAGCGTATCGTCTGCATCGTCACCGGGCACGGCCTTAAAGACCCGACCGTCATCACCGACCGCATGGCCAAACCGCTGGAAATCCCGGCTGAAATGGACGCGTTGGCCGCGGTACTGAATGACAAATAACCAATCCAGTCGCGAAGCGGCTTTGTCATTGTTGATTGCTAATTGCCCATTATGAAAGTCTTAGTGCCCGCCACCACCGCCAACCTCGGCCCCGGCTTTGATTGCCTGGGCATGGCGTTGTCGCTGTATCAAGACATCGAATTAACTGAAATCGATCACGGTCTAAACATCGACATCAGTGGTGAAGGCGCAGCCGAGTTGTCGCGCGATGCGAGCAATTTGATCCTGCGCGCTGCGCAGCGGGTGTTCGATCGGGCTGGGTATCAACCCGCAGGACTGTGCCTACGGTCGATCAACCGCATCCCGTTGATGGGCGGCCTTGGATCGAGTTCGGCAGCGATCGTGGGCGGCCTCATGGCCGCCAATCAACTGCTCCCGCAGCCGTTGTCGCGCGACGAACTGCTATCCTTGGCCATCGAGATCGAAGGTCATCCCGATAACGTTGCGCCCGCCCTGCTCGGCGGCTTGGTGATCGTTGCGTCCAGCGACAGCGGCCCGATCGTCGATCGCGTGGAAGTGCCGGACTTGACGGTGGTCGTCATCAATCCCGATCTGCGCGTGGCGACGAAGACGGCTCGCCGCATTCTGCCGACGCAGATCCCGCGCGCCGATGCGATCTTTAACGCGGGGCGCGTGGCGCTGGTGACGCTGGCTTTGTCGCGCGGCGATCTCGATCTGTTGGGACGAGCGATGGACGATCGGTTGCACCAACCGCTCCGCAAGCACCTGATCATCGGTTATGACGATGTCTTCAACGCGGCGAAATCCGCCGGAGCATCGGCAGTGGCGATCAGCGGATCGGGACCGAGCCTGATCGCTTTTGCGGCCGATCGGCATGTCGAGATCGCCGCCGCCATGACCGCCGCTTTCGCCGCCAATCACATCGAATCGCGCACGTGGATTTTGAACGTTGATCGAGCCGGGGCCCGCGTAACAGATGATAAGTGACACTACAATCGATTATTGATAGCGTGTTATGATTGCAGTATCTTAATGTTAGAGAAGTGACCATGTCAGACCGAATCCTCGATCAAGCCACCGACGTACCACGCCGCATCCGCGCGGAGTCTGCTTCTGCCGCGATCAACCTCAAACGCGAACTGGACGAGGCGCGCGCCGAACTCGAAGAGTTGCGCCGCCAGAATGCCGAACTGGCAGCGATCCGTCACAAGTTGGAAGATGAGCGACGGCGCTATCGGGCGGTGTTTGAGATGGCGTCCGATGCCTACGTACTGACCGATCTAACGGGCGTGATCAGCGAGGCTAATGGCACAGCTGCGGCTTTGTTGAGCGTTCGCCCTAGTTTTCTGGTAGACAAATCATTGTTGATGTTTGTGGCTGAAGAAGCGCGCGCCGATCTGGAAAGCCAGATCAACCAGTGGCAAAGTGCGCTGACCCCGGACAGCCGCCCGCCAGCCACGCGCCGCGGCCAGATTCTCTTGCGCATCTACAAAGGCGCGACCTTTCCCGCCGACTTCGCTGTCGGCCCGTTGACGGACAGTGTCAATCATGTCATCGGCTGGCGCTGGATCTTGCGCGACCTCTCGGAAAGTGCGCAAATTCTGCAAGCACTGCAAGAGAGCGAGTATCACTATCGGACGTTGTTTGACAGCGCCGGTGACGCGATCTTCATTCACAACTTGACTGGCCGCTTCCTTGAAGCCAATCGCGTGGCCTGCGACAGCCTGGGCTATGCACGCGATGAACTGCTGTTGATGACGCCGTCCGATATCGTAGCCCCGAATCTGGTCAGCCAGATCCCAACGCTAAACGCTCGCCTGCGTCAGGATGAGCAGGTCTTCTTTGAAACCGTGTTTGTGCGGCGCGATGGGATTGAATACCCGGTCGAGTTGAACAGCCGCATCATCGAGTATGCCGGTGGCCCCGCGGTCCTCAGCATCGCGCGTGACATCACCGATCGGAAACGCGTTGAAGAAGATTTGAGCCGCCGCTTGCGGCAACTGGCGCTGCTCAACGATGTGGGCCGTCAAATCGCGGGAATTTTAGGCCTGGATCAAGTGCTCGCTCAGGCCGCACAGCTGGTGCACGAAAGTTTCGGCTATCACCACGTGGCGCTGTTCGTCGTCGATCCGGAACGCGGCGAATTAGTGATGAAGGCGATCGCCGGAAACTTCATCGATCTATTTCCGCACGAACATCATGTAACTTTAGGCCAGGGCATGGTGGGTTGGGTAGCCACGCATGGCGAACGGCTGTGCGCCAACAACGTGGAACTTGAGCCACAGTACGTCAATTTCTATCCCGAATTGATCCCCACGCGATCGGAGTTGAGTGTGCCGTTGCGGATCGGCGCGCAAACGATTGGCGTGTTCGACATTCAAAGTCCGCGCTACAATTCTTTTGACGACGATGATATCCGCGTGCTCGAAACGCTGGCCGATCAAATCGCGGTGGCGATTGCGAATGCTCGACTGTACGAGTCTGCGCGACAAGGCCGCGGCAAACCGTTACTCACCGATTGAGCGTTCGTCATCACCCCGCTCACGACTACGCACTGACCGCCGCCGCGCGGTCAGTTGGTTTATGACCTGGACCGATAACCCGGCTAAAGTCTGTTCAATCTAAGGGTCGTTTCTTGACGCGGTGCATTGCACGGGATATACTTTTCCTCGGATAAGCGATCGGGCGGGTCACACACCCGCCCGATGTTTATCTAACACACTCCCCTTCAACTGGAGTGAGCGCTAATCGAGGCCAAATGCGAAGTCGTGACAAGCAACGCGAAAATCCGTTAACGAGCATGCGGCAGTTCCGCCGCTTGATGGCTTTTGTCAAACCCCACCGTGGGCGCTTGACCATCGCGCTGATCGCCATCGTCATCGGCAGCCTGCTGAGTCTGGCCGGGCCGTACATGCTGCAGTTCCTGGTCGATGCGGTGTTCCGCCAGAGCGACGCGACTTTGCTAAACCAGATCACGTTGACGCTGGTGGGCATCTTTGCAGCGCAAAGCATCTTCTACTTCATCCGCGCTTATCAACTGCAATTCATTGGCGAACGTGTCATGGCCGATTTACGCGTGCGCTTGTTCGAGCATTTGCAAAGCCTATCGCTGAGTTTCTACAATGAACGCCGCACCGGCGAACTGGTCAGCCGCTTAACCAACGACGTGACGACCGTGCGCGGGCTGGTGACCAGCGACATCTCGACGGCGATCTCGCAGGTATTTACCTTCGTTGGCGCATTGATCTTGATCGTCCTGACCAACTGGCGGTTGACGTTGTTCATGCTGGCGCTCGTGCCGCTGGTCGTCGTGATTGCGGGGCTGTTCGGGCGGCGACTGCGCAAGTTATCGAGCGCGGTGCAAGATCAACTGGCCGCCGCGACGACGGTGTTGGAAGAAGCGATCGGCGGGGTGCGCGTGGTCCAATCGTTTGCGCGCGAACCCTATGAAATCGGCCGTTTCCGCGACAACATCGAGCGTACGTTCAATCTCGCCAGACAGCGCATTCGCTTGTCGGCGACATTCGGGCCGCTGGCCTCGTTCATGGGCTTTGCCGCGGTTGTGTCGGTGTTTTGGTTCGGCGGGCACGAAGTTCTGGACGGTCGGCTGACGCCTGGTCAGTTGCTAATGTTCCTGATCCTGACGATGACGATCGCCGGTTCCATCGGCCAGTTCAGTGGCTTATGGACGAGCCTGCAGGAAGCACTCGGCGCGACGAAGCGCTTGTTCGAGATTTTGGATACTCAAGCGGAGATCGCCGATCAACCCCATGCCCGATCGATGCCCCGGCTGAACGGCCACATCCAGATCGATCAAGTGTCGTTCGCGTACAAGGACAATCAAAAGGCGCACACGCTGCACGAAGTCTCGCTCGACGTGAAACCGGGCGAGGTGCTGGCCTTGGTCGGGCCGAGCGGCGCGGGCAAGACGACGCTGGTCAATTTGATCCCGCGCTTCTTCGATCCGACGAGCGGCAGCATCTGCCTCGATGGGATGGATATTCGATCGGTGCAGGTGAAATCGCTGCGTGAGCAAATCGGGTTAGTGCCGCAAGAGACGCTACTGTTCGGCGGCACGGTGCGTGAGAACATCGTTTACGGTAAGCTCGACGCGACCGATGACGAGATCATCGACGCGGCACGCGCGGCCAATGCGCACGACTTCATTCAGCAACTGCCCAACGGCTATGAGACCATTGTCGGCGAACGCGGCGTGAAGTTGAGTGGCGGCCAACGCCAACGCATCGCCATTGCGCGCGCCATTCTAAAAGATCCGCGCATTTTGCTGTTGGATGAGGCCACGTCGTCGCTGGACAGCGAAAGCGAAGGCTTGGTGCAGGAAGCGCTGGAGCGTTTGATGAAGGGCCGCACGTCGATCGTGATCGCGCACCGGCTCTCGACGGTACACAACGCCGATCGGATTGCAGTGCTGGACGAAGGCCATTTGATAGAGCTAGGCACACACAACGAGTTGATCGCGCACGATGGCGTGTACGCGCGCCTATATCGGCTGCAATTCCGCGAGAACGGCGGGCTGTCGGCCGCGGAAGAACCGATCGAGACCGCCGTACCCGCCGCACCGAAGCGTCGTTCGCGCAGTTTATTGCCGGGGTTGGGCGTCTAGTTACGCATTACGTTGAGGGATTATGGATTATCGGACTGAAGTGTATGCGCCTGCCACCACGCTAGAGGTGATCGCTTCGTTGCGTTCGGCGCTGGGGCAGGTGATGCGGATCGAATCGCACACGATCCATGAAACGCCGCTGGAAGTGATCGAGTTCACGGGCGCGCTGCTGCTGCCGTCTGAGGAAGCGTTCGCTCACATCTACGCGAGTTTCACTGAGTTGGGCTACACGCCAATGTTGAGCCGCCGCGACGGCAAAGAAGTGGTCATCGCGCAGCACGGCATTGTGCAGCCGACGCCCAACAACACACGCACGAATGTGATCCTGCTAGTGCTTACCATCGTGAGTACGCTCTTCGTTGGGGCAGAACTCTATGCGGGCGAAACGGCCTTAGGCCAGCAAGTACTTTCGCCTAATACGGATTTCCTTGCCACGCTTTTCCGCTATCCGACCTTGTGGCTATCGGGCGTGCCGTATGTGCTAACTTTGTTAGGCATTTTGGGTGTGCATGAGATGGGACACTACGTCGCTGCGCGCATCCACAAAGCCGCAGTCACACTGCCGTTCTTCATCCCCATGCCGATTGGCCTCGGCACGATGGGGGCAGTCATTCGCCTAAAGTCGCCGATCAAGAATCGCAAGCAGTTGTTCGATATCGGCGTCGCCGGCCCGCTGGCCGGTCTGTCGATCGCGATCCCGCTGCTGATCGTGGGGTTGATCACGTCGCCCGTGCAGCATGTCGGCGTGCCGGTGCCGGGCGCACAAGAAGGCAACTCGATTCTGTACGCGGTGCTGAAATTCATTACCAAGGGTCAGTGGCTGCCCGGCAATGGCAACGATGTGATGATCAACGCCATCGCGTTTCCGGCGTGGTTCGGCCTGATCGTCACGATGATCAACTTGCTGCCCATCGGTCAACTCGACGGCGGGCACGTGATCTATTCGCTGTTCGGGCGTGTGCAGTGGCGCGTGGCCAACCTCGCGCTGATCGTTCTGCTGGGTCTTGGTGTGTATCTGGCTTTCTTCATTCCCAATCCGCAGATTTTCAACGTGTGGTTGTTGTGGGCGCTGCTCTCTCAAGTGTTTGGCCTGCGCCATCCGCAGCCGCTCGACGACATCACGCCGCTCGATCGGAAACGCAAACTAATCGGTTACGCCACGATCGTGATCTTTGTGTTGATCTTTACGCCGATTCCGTTTTCCTAGAACTTGGAGATTAGAAGATAGAAGTTGGAGGCGTACCACCATTCGTGATCTGCACCTCCAACTTCCAATGCCCAACTTCCAGCATCTAACGTCATGCTCAATCAACTGACCTGGGCCGAAGCCGCCCAACCTGAATCGAATGTGCCGCGCTTACAGCGCTTGCTGTGGGATGTGTTTGCGATCCAGAACACACGCATCTTGCAGGGTCCTGATGGACTGGTCGAGTTTCGCGGTGAGTTGACGCAGCCTTCCGATCGCGCCTTCGGGACGATCGAGGCGCGTTTCCTCGAACTAGGTTACACCACTCGGCTGTATCGCGAACAACAAACTGATGTCGTGCAAGCCATTCAAGGCGTGATGGAAGTCAAGCCCGCGCAAGTGTGGATCAACGTCGCACTGTTGATGGCGACCATCATCACGACGTTGATGGCGGGCGCTAGTATCAGTGGCATCATCGTGCGGTCGCCGCTGACGTTCTTACAGCGACCGACGCTGCTATTGGAAGGCATCCCGTTTGCGTTTACGCTGTTGCTGATTTTGGGCGTGCATGAGATGGGTCACTACATCGCGGGGCGACTGCATCGCACGGCGGTAACGCTGCCGTATTTTATTCCGGTGCCGCCGTTTGGCATTTTGCCGCTGGGAACGTTGGGCGCGTTCATTCAAATGCGCTCGCCGATTCCGAATCGACGCGCTTTGTTCGACATTGGGATAGCGGGGCCGTTGGCGGGCCTGGTCGTTGCGATCGGCGCGTATGCGATTGGCTTGTCGAATGCGACTATTGCACACGGCAACGGCGGCCTATCGCTTGGCCGATCGATCTTTACCCAATTCTTGATCGGCCTGTTTCAACCGGAGGCGCTGAACCCGGGCGTTGGTGTGCAGCTCAATCCGGTGCTACTGGCGGGCTGGCTAGGCCTGTTCGTTACCGTGATCAACTTGCTCCCAATCGGCCAACTCGACGGCGGACACATCCTGTACGCGGTGATGGGACACCGGGCCGCGTGGGTAGGACTGATCACGATCGGGGCGCTGGCTTTTCTCGGCTTGCGCTTCAACGCAACGACGTGGCTCTTGTGGGGCTTCCTCGGTTTGCTCTTCGGCGTACGGCATGCGCCCGCGCTCGACGACATCACGCCGCTCGATCCGGCGCGCAAAGTGCTGGCCGTGATCGTACTGATCATCTTCGTGTTGATCTTTGTGCCGGTGCCGTTCAGATAGAAATTGGAGGTTAGAAGTTGGAAGTTTGACTTGGTGTTGGCTAGCCTCTAGTTTCCAACCACTAACTTCCAACCCCCAATTCAGCGCCATTCTCTAAAGCCTTCGCCCAACACTTCGCTGGCATCCGTGATCACGACAAAGGCGCGCGGATCGATCGAGGAGATGAGGCGCTTCAAGATGCTGACCTCGGTGCGCGCCACGACGCAGTACAACACATCGAGACTGTGCTCGGTGTAACCGCCCCGCCCTGTCAACACAGTCACGCCGCGCTCCATTTCGGCCAGAATCGCCGACTTGATGGCGAACGCTTGCGAACTCACGATGATGGCTGTGCGGCTGTAATCCGCTTCGCCCTGCACCAGATCGACCACGCGCGCGCCCACGAACGTCAGGATCAAGGCGTACATCGCCGGTTCGAGGCCAAACGCGATGACGGCCAGAATCAATACCGCAGCGTTGACGACCAGAATCGTCTGCCCCAACGGCACCCCGCGCCAGTGATTGAGCAACCGCGCGACCACATCGGTGCCGCCGGTGGTGCCCTGCCCGCGAAACACCAACCCCATGCCGATGCCATCGAGCAAGCCGCCATACAGCGTAAACAGCAGCGGCTGGGTGATCGGCGGAATCGTCGCAACCCACGGCACAAAGAGATCAGTAAGCACCGACATCAACACAGTGGCATACAACGTGCGGATCGCAAAACGCATGCCGCCCGCCCATTTGACGCCGGCGATGAACAACGGAATGTTGATGATCAACACGACGAGACCGGTAGGCAGGCCAAATTGAATGTGCAGGATCGTAGCGATGCCGGTCGCGCCGCCCGACACGATTTTGTTAGGCACCAAAAACAAATCGATGTTGATGGCCAGCAACGCTGAACCGATCGTTAACAGCGCGTAATCGAACAAGCCGCTGCGCAACCTGCGCCAATTGAATGTCTGCATGCTTACCTCCGGGCAACATGAGGGGCGAGTGCGCGTCTACGACGCGACAACCTCGCCCCTATAGAAACGGGTTGAATTGTCGTTCTGCACCGATCGTCGTCGGCGGGCCGTGACCGGCATACACTTTGAACTCATCGGGCAGCGATAGCAGCTGATCGCGGATGCTGGCGATCAACGTATCGTAGTCGCCGCCGGGCAAATCGGTGCGCCCGATCGATCCGGCAAACAACACATCGCCCGCAAACACGGCCTGCGCCGCATGCTCGACAAAGACCACGTGCCCGCGCGTGTGGCCGGGTGCAAAGCGCGTCTCAAATTTCAACGTACCCACTTCGATGATCTGACCATGACTCAAATCGAGATCGGGCGAAGTGACGGGGCGGATTTTTAACTTGAATAGATCCGCGCCGCCGTTCAGACGCAGCCACATGTGATCGTCGGGATGCAGCGCCACTGGCGCTTGCGTGGCTTCGCGCAGATCCGTCACCGCACCGATGTGATCGAAGTGGCCGTGCGTCAGCAAAATCATCTCGATCGTCAGGTTGAGTTTCCGCGCCTGATCGATCACGACCCGCGCGTCGAAGCCTGGATCGACAACGGCAGCCCATCGAGTCTGCTCGCAACCGACCAGATAACAGTTCGTTTGGGCGAACCCGCCCGTTAACGTTTCGAGGATCATGCCGTCTTGGTCTGAGTCAGCGGTTTACTTCTGATCCGTCGCCGCTTTCAGCGAATTGCCCGTCGATTTCACCCAGGCATCCACCGAATTCAAGTCGATGTTCCACTGCGAGCACAACTCTTTGAAATTCACAAAGCGGGCGCGCGGATCGGTGCGGTCGCGCAGATCGTCGGGCTCGTCTTCCAACATCAGGAATTCGGCAAAGCGGATCAACTGCCGCAGTTGTGAGGGACTCATCCTGTTGACAACGGCCATCAATTTATCGGTGTCTTCCATGTTACACCTCGCTACGGCGGATTATAGCATAGAGCGATCGGTTTTCAGCCATCAGCAGTGATCATTACGCAGTGTGCATTGAGCATTGTGAATTGTTTGGGTATAATCAACTTATGAAATCGCCGATGAATCGCCGTCAATTTATCAAACTGGCCGGGAGTGCTGCTGCGGGTGCACTGCTGCAGCCGTCGCTCAACGCACTCGCCAAGCCGTATGTACCCCCCGGTGAGGAAGAACCGAAGCCCCCCTTTGTGGATTATCAACCCGCGCGCGTGTTAGCCAGCAGCGTCGCCGTGTATGACAGCCTCGATCCCAAGACGCGCCGCGTCGTGCGAACCTTCAGTCGCGATCAAACGCTCGATGTCGCCGGTGAATACGTCGGACCGGGGCCGGAGCGCAATCAAGTGTGGTATGGCGCACGCAAAGGCTTTGTCTATTCGGCGTGGTTGCAAAAGATGAAGCCGTATCGCACGCCGAAAATCTACACCACCGTCGGCGACTGGGGCATCTGGACAGAAACGATCGTTTCATCCGCGCCCGCCTACGCTGAACCCAGCGAAGCCGCGCCGCTGAGCTATCGCTACAACTACGGCACGATCTTTCACGTGACCGAATCGTTCACGGATGCGACGGGCCGCGTGTGGTACAACACCTTCGACGAGTACGCCAGCAAAGAAGACAACATCAGCCCGACGAATCACTGGACACCGGCGATCTTCCAACGCCCGATCGAGGTGGCCGAGTTCGCGCCGATCAATCCCGCTGCGCGCAGCAAGCACATTCAGGTCGATCTGCGGGCACAGACCATCACCTGCTTCGAAGGCGATAAGGCGGTGTTGACGTCGCGGTGTGCAACCGGCGCATCGTTCAAGATCGGCGAGGAACAGGTGGACTTCAGCACACCGATCGGCGACTTCACGGCGATCCTCAAGATGCCTAGTCGCCACATGCGCGCGCCCGAGAACGAGCGCGACACTGACGCGTGGTACGATCTGCCGGGCGTGCCGTGGAACACCTTCTTTACTTACGAAGGCATCGCCATTCACGGCACCTACTGGCACAACGATTTCGGTCTGCCGCGCAGTCATGGCTGCGTCAACGTACCGATCGATGTCGCGCGGTTCGTCTACTTCTGGACTAATCCGGTCGCGCCCTACGACGATGACTTCGTACAAGGCGATGTGAAGGATGTCGTCGCCACAGAGATTAAAGTGGTGTAATCCATCAACTCACGTTAATCGACACGACAACGCCCCGCTTGATTTGTCGGGGCGTTTGTTTTGTATGAATGAAGTTACAACGCAAGCATTTTTCCGTTAAGTCAGTTGTTGCACCAGCTCATCACAAACTTCTTGGGGGGTTTTGTCTTTGGTGTAAATGATCAGTTTGGCCAATCGGTGATTTGATGGATGCCGGACAAAGTATTCGTTCAACTCGAACAACTCATCCGTAAACTCTTTGCCTGCTTCGGTCAACAGCCGGATCAAGCGACTTTTCAAGATCTCAACGGACTCATTCACATCCGGCGATGGCAGCAACAGAATTACATTGGGATAAGGGGCGAGAACCGTTTCAACTCGGGTAAGAAGAGCCTGATCATCATAGATCGAGTTGCTGGCACCGAAATCGACGATGCCGTGATGGTCAGCCAGTACCCGTTCGATCATGTGTGCATCAAAGGGCTGGCTATAGCGCAGTACGCCTCGAATACCCTGCTCGGAAGTCGCGATCTGTGCCGCTGTGGTCCTATCATAGCCGACTTGCGGATAATAATCCCAACGCACCTCATCGACCGAACAAAAGGGTAATTTCAGCCGTGCAGCCAGCATGCGTCCCACTGTGGTCTTGCCAGCGCCAAGTGGACCGATCAAGATAATCGTTGAGTTCATTCCAGATACCTCAAGCAAGCGCTAGAAACAACAAGTCCCACAACCAGCGTGGGACTTTGTTTTCATCCGCGGATATCCGCGCAAACACTTGCTCTGGCGTGCCGTGCCAGGCTCAGTGTCCTAAATCTTCGTGCCGCACTCAGGACAGAATTTCGCGCCCTTCGCATCCGTGCCACAGCTGGGGCAGTTAGTCGAAGCCGCTGCCCGTTCGATCTTCGTGCCACAGTTCGGGCAAAACTTGGCTCCGGCCGCCGGCGTCCCGCACTTGTGACACGCATCGATCGCAGGCTGAATCATTTCCGCGCCGCACTCGGGACAGAACTTGGTGCCGGGCTTCGCCAGTGTGCCATCTTTGGGGCAGCGCGCCGACATCGCTGTGGCCTGTTTGGCTGCATCACCGACGCTCTTCAACGCATCACCCAACCCAAACGCACTCGCCAGGCCCTTCATCACACCGGCCGCTTGCTGCGCCTGTGCTTCAGCGATCTCGCCTCGGCGCGGGGAATCATCGGAACAATATCCGGCTTGCGAATCCCAATCGGAATTGCAGACCAACTGATGACACGTCGGACATTCATGAAAGACATCGGCGACCTGATCCCACGCCGCCTGCACCTGCGCTTCGTTCATCGAATACTGATAGCGGGGATTATCATTCTCGACGCTGTTCGCCACCGCCCCGCCCACCAGCGGGATGTTGCGCAGGAAACTGCCCAAGACATTGCGGCCCACATCTTTGGTGATCGTGGTCTTGACGTCTGGTTGACTGCGATACTCGCGCGAACAGCGATCGCAGTAAAACACGGCGTATGGACCGATGCCGTCATTGCGCACATCGTAGCGCGCCATGCGAGTTGCCATGCTCTGCCTCCGAAAAGGTTGACTTTCCCCCGCCGTGCCGCAAGTATAAATCAGCAATTAACAATGTGCAATGAACAATGAACAATGAACCATGCAAGCAGTACCTTGTTACTTGTTCTTTGCTAATTGTTACTTGCTAATTGTTCATCAGGACTTCTTCGATGTGACCTACCGCCCAATCGATTTCGTCCTTAGTGATAATCAGCGGCGGCGCAAAGCGGATGGTGTGCTGGTGCGTTTCTTTACACAACAATCCGCGCTCTTTCAATGCTTCACAGAAATGCCGCGCCCCACCCGCTTCGGGCTGTAACTCAACGCCGATGAACAGGCCGCGCCCGCGCACTTCTTTGATGTGCGGGCTTTCGATGCGCTGAATGCGGCCCTTGAAATACTCGCCCAAGTCACGCGACCGCTCGATCAGGTTTTCATCTTGCAGCACGCAGCGCCTCGCGCGCCACAGCGCAGGCCAACGGATTGCCGCCGAAGGTCGAACCATGATCGCCGGGCTTGAAGACGCCCAGCACCTCTTGCTCGATAGCACCGCGCTCACCGGGTACAGTCCGCCGGACAGCGCCTTGCCGATGATGACGACGTCGGCCTTGATGCCTCCCACTCATGTGCGAACAATTTTCCGGCTCGTCCCAGCCCCGATTGGATTTCGTCGGCGATAAAGAGCACGTTGTTCTTCCGGCAAATCTCATACGCTTCGCGCAGATAGCCATCGGGCGGAAGTTTGACCCCGGCTTCGCCCTGAATCGGTTCGATGATGAACGCCACCGTGTTGGGCGTGATCGCCTCCGCCAGCGCTTTGGCATCGCCATACGGCACGGTCTTGAAACCGGGCGTGAAAGGTCCGAAGCCCGATCGGTATTGGGGTTCCGTGCTCATCGCCACGATCGAGATTGTGCGCCCGTGGAAGTTATCCGCGCACGCGATGATCTCCGCCTGGCCGTGTTCGCCATCGGGCACGCCCTTCACGGTGTACCCCCACTTGCGCGCGGCTTTCAGTGCCGTCTCCACCGCCTCGGCGCCGGAGTTCATGGGCAGCATCATCTCGTAGCCGGTAAGTTCGCACAGTTCTTTCGCCAGCAGCGGCAATTGATTGTTGCGAAACGCGCGCGAAGTCAGCGCCACTTTGCCCAGTTGATCGATCATCGCTTTGACAATGCGCGGATGATTGTGACCTTGATTCACGGCTGAATATGCTGATAAAAAGTCCAGATACTTCTTGCCTTCAACGTCAGTGACCCAAACCCCTTCGGCCTTTTCAATCACCACATCCAACGGATGATAGTTGTGGGCGTTGTATTGATTCTCGAGATCGATGTAGTCCTGAGTGTGCATGGCGCTCCTTTGGGTTATGGCGGCTACAGAACGAAAATGTCATTGCGCCAAGCCGCAGCTGATCGCAATGACATCTGTATGCTCATCATGGCGCGGAGCAACCGGTGAGTTGGCGCGCCACGCGCCATGAATCTTTTCTAATTTGATTATAACACGAGTTTCAAAGGTGGCTTATGGCACCGCACTGCAAGGCATTCCCAGCCACGTTAGACATTCGTCGTCATTACAACGGACGCCCCACTCTGCGTTGCGCTTCGGCCGCCATCGCTTCGACATCGCCGAACACCGGCCACAGGCGCGTAGTGCCATCCCGGCTCGCGGTGGCTACACGTGAGCCATCGGCGTTGAGCTGGCCGACCAAACCTGATCGGTGTGGCCGGTTAGCGCACCCATCAAACGGCCTTGCGCCGTATCCCATAATTGCATCTGCCGTCACTGCCACCCAACAACAGCGTGCGTCCATCGCGGCTGAAAGCCAGACTGGACAGGCCAGCCGGCAGGGTGGACGTAAACGTACTCATCGGCGTTCCGTCGTCGTGCCAGAGGTGAATATCCTGACCGCCAACAGCCGTCAAAATCACTTGTGCCTTGGCATTGACGGCAAACGGCGCAGAGAAACCGGGCAACTCAGCCACAAGTGTTCCGGTCGTTGACCAGATACGTGTCAGACCATCCTCGTGAAAAGTGATGATTCGCTGTCCGTCCGCGCTGAACATGGCTGAACTGAGTGTGGCCGTGTTGACGCTAAGCGATCGAATGAGCGTGCCATCGGTACGCCAAAGGCGCGCGGTCCCATCATTGCTCGCCGTGACGAGTTGTGAGCCATCGGGACTGAATTGCACGCTGTTGATGGCGGCGGTGTGTCCCGTCAGCGTGGCAACTTGTTTGCCATCGGCTTGCCAGACACGCGCATTGATCAGGCTTGAGTCAGGCGCGGCTAGCAACTTGCCATCCGGGCTAAAGCAATCGACTAAGTTCGTGCCAGGCGGCGTGTCTAACTCAGCTAATAGCGTGCCGTCGTCACGTGATAGGTGCGCCGGGCCATTGTCGTTGCGTGTCACGAGGTGCGTGCCATCCGGGCTGAGACACGCGGCCCAAGAGAATTCCTGGCTGCCATCGAAGACGTTGATGAACGTACCATCGCTTTTCCAGAGCCGCGCCGAGCCGTCCTGACTGGCCGTGACGATACGCGAACCGTCCTGGCTGAACGCCGCCCATCGGATGACGGATGTATGACCGCTGAGCACCTGCAGCAAGCGACCGTCTTTATCCCACAAGCGCGCCGTGCTGTCATCGCTGGCCGTCAAGATCGAAGCGCCATCGGGGCTGTAAGCCACTACGTTAACCCAATCGGTGTGACCATTCAACGTTGAGTTAAACAACCGATCGACTTTCCACAACCGCACGGTTTTATCGTCACTGCCGGTCGCGATCCATTGACCGTCCGGACTAAACGCCACCCGACTGACATCTTGGCTGTGCCCGCGCAATGCGGTCACAAACGTGCCGTCGGCTCGCCACACGCGCGCCGTATCATCCGAACTGGCTGTAACGATGAGCGAGCCATCAGGGCTGAAAACGGCGGCGTTGATGAAGCTGGTGTGACCGGCCAGCGTCGCCACGGGCGTACCATCGGCTCGCCACAGCCGGGCTGTGCCATCTTCGCTGGCCGTTAAGATGAGCGACCCATCCGGACTAAATGCAGCCACATTGAGCGCATCGGCATGCCCTGTCAAAGTTGTCAACAGTTCACCGTTTAGAGTCCACAAGCGCGCGGTGTTGTCCCACCCTGCGGTGAGGATGCGCTGCCCATCTGGGCTGAAAACAGCCGAATACACGTTGGCCGTGTGGGCCTTCAACTCGACTACGGGCGTTCCATCGGGCTTCCAAACACGGGCTGTCCGATCGGAACTGGCAGTGACGATCAGCGATCCATCCCGATTGAAATGCGCCGAGTTAATTCCGTCGCTATGGTCGTTGAAAGCGCCGACTTGGGCGCCGTCTGGTCGCCACACAAAGGCATTGCCGTCCGCATCAGCCGCGACGATGAGCTGGCCGTTCGGGCTGAATTCAACCCAATTCACGCTGCTGCCCAGCTCGCCCAGCGTCGAAACTAGAGTTCCATCGCTGCGCCATAACTGTACTTTGTTATCAGCACTGCCGGTCACAAAGAACTGCCCATTGGGACTGAACGCCGCCGACCGAATCTCACTTGACAACCCCGTCAACGTTGCCGCTTCAGTGCCGTCGATGTGCCACAGGCGCAGTTGACCGTCGACATCACCCGTCAGGATCAGTGAACTATCCGGGCTGAACGCCACGACCGTCAACCGACTGGCATGCCAACGCAAGACTCGATCGAAATTCGCGGTCGATAAAGCCTCATACAACGCGGCGGCCGCTTCAGGCACCGTGTTAGGTCCAAGTCGATCGGCTAACTTCACCGCCTCAACGGCCAGCAATAACCCGATGTCGCCGTTGTGCTGGACCTGATTAGTCGATTTCGCCGCTAATTCGCGGACCAATGAGATACGGCTTTGCCGCTGAGCTTCATCGCGCTGTGCGTTAGCGTTGCTCTCCGCTGTGGCGCGAATGCCCTCAACGGCCACGGCCGTGCTGGCATTGGCGACGGCCAACGTGCTCGCGGCTTCGGCTGTCGCCGCGCTGCGCCTGGCCGACTCGGCATTTTGATTCGACTGCACGCCAAACACGCCCGCTGCAATGCCGAGCAATACCGCAACGCCCAACGCGCCGATCAGATACATGGCACGTTGTCGCAACCGTACCGCCGATCGGGTTTGCTCCTCCGCCCGCTGCTTTTCCGATTCGGCCAGTTTCCGCGCATCGTCAAGTTCTTTTTCAATCCGTGCAGATTCACGCTGCCGATTGAGTGTCTCAGCCTCCACGCCCGCGTTGACAAACGCCTGCGCCAAACCATTCAACACAATCTTCTTTGACGCCAATTGCTCGCGCGCATTCGCCAGCCGCGCGCCGACATACAAGTAACTGGTGTCGCGCTGCTGCTTGGCCCATTCGACGGCATCTTCGGCGATCTGGTTCTGCAACTCGATCGCGTCCCGATTGTCATTGACCAAACGGCGCAGCCACGGCCACGCGTCGATGAGTTTCTCGTGCGCGATCGTGACGATGTCGTGACCATCGCGCTCGTCGGTGATGATCAAGCGCGCATCCGCCAGCTTGCCCACCACGGCGGTCACTTGCGACGGCGCGATGCCGGCTGGCACTAATTCGTCAAACAGCGCGGTGCGTCGCGTGTCGTCTGCGCCGCGGCCCACCTGAATCAAGCCACCAAAGACCTCGCGCGCGATCGCTTGTTCGGCCTCGTCAAGTTGAGCAAAAGAACTATCGGCATGCCGTTCCAGCGCTTTGTGAATGCCGCCCCGCTCCAGATAATCCTTAAGCGTCAACGCGATGATGCCGCCTTTAGCCTGCTGTGCGTCGAACAGATCACGCAGCGCAAACTGCACCAGCGGCAGCGCACCCGGTTCGCCCTTCATATCCGCGATGATCTGTGCCACCAACTCTGGTTCAACTTTCAAGCCGACACGCAGCGCGGGCTGCGCGATGGCGCTGACCAGTTCGGCGGGCGTCATCGCACCAACCTGTAAGAACTGTTGATTGAGCAAGTCATTCAACTGCGGATAAGCCGCGCAGTTCGACACAAAGTCCGATCGCATGGCGAACACGATCGTGGTCCGCCCGTTTTCGTTGGTTGCCGCGTAGGTCAGCAAGTTCAGGAATGCCAGTCGATCGGCTTCGCGCGCAATCTGCGTGAACGTCTCCTCAAATTGATCGACGAGGATCACGGCGCGGCGATCCCGCTTGTCTTTCAGCGCGATCTCAACCCATTGCGACAAGATCGTTGGATCGGTCGCGCCCTTCGTGCGGATGTCGTCGCCGGCGTTGAGGTTTCCGGCCAGACTCGACGCCACGCGCGCCAACTCGGCCAACGGATCGCGGCCCGGCTTCAACGCTTCATACAACCAACGATCGCTATCTGGCAAAGCCGTGTGCTTCAAGTTGTAGATCAGACCAGCCCGTACCAACGACGATTTGCCGCTCCCCGACGGACCGGTGACAAACACCCAGCGCGAGTCTTTGACTCGCGAGATTAATTCGTGAATTACCGCTTCACGCCCGAAGAACAGATCGGCGGAGTCTTCGTCATAGCTGACTAGACCGAGGTAAGGGCAGCGGCCATCAAACGGCCGGGGCTGAAAGGTGGTCGAGATCTGATCGAGTAACGTGCGGACTTCAGCGGCGGTGTAGCCTTGATACGACACGATCTTATCGCGGCCGACGACATCGCCACCGATCGAAACCTGATCGGCTTCGATAGCTACGCCGCCGCTGATGGTTGCGGTCGATTGACTTGGAGGAACTGCTTCGGTCTCGGATTGCTGAGGATCCGTCATCGTCTCCTCCCAAGATACGATGAGGTCTGCTTGGCTTGCGGTGCATTATAACACGCCAACAGGCCGCAGAGCATGAGACTGCGGCCTGTCATCCGATCGAGACGATGATTCACTGCACGTCACTGACCGCTCACGGCGATCATTCCAACACGACGATGCTGCCCGTGAGGGTATAGCTGGGCTGCCCGGTAGCTTTGGAAACAGTGATGCGCCACACCGCCGGGAAGTTGCTTTGAACCCACAACGTTTCACCCACGCCGGTCGATTCAATTGTCGGGCCGGGGCCTTCGATCGTGACTTTAACTGTGCCCAGGTTAGCAGCGTAGTCGATCCGCCCGGCACAGTTTTGATCGGTGCCCAGGCTGTAGGTGTCCGGATCGGATAGATCCGGATCGATGTGGAATTCAATTCGATACGGGCCGGTGGCTTTAAGTTTGGTCAAGCTCGCCTTGAGTTTGCGCGCAGGCAAATCGGGATTTAGGGCCTTGGCAACTTGCTCGCGCCGTCCATCGATGAACTTTTGATACTCGACGTAGTTGCGATCGTATTCCGCTTGCGCGGCATCTTTCGAAAGCGGCACGGCCTGGTAGTTGATCTGGCCTTTGGTCAACAGCGCATTGACCGACTGTGGCGCACCATACAACCGCAGCGACCACCGATTGCCCGCCGTGTCTTTGTGCTTCTTACTGTAGACCGTCAAGTTCTGTTCGTGCTTGAAGTTTTGCTTGGGAGAACGTGCCATGAGTTTGCTCCTTATCAGACACAACCACTTCAGCCCATAGTCGCGTCAGGACATCGCAGCTGATTGCGCCGTCCCGTTCACTTGACGATACTTTGTACGCACCGAAAACCCGTTTGCTGATTGCGAAAACTGGGCGAGGCGTGGACATCCGGCGACTGGATTCGTGATGGCGTCGAATCGACTAAAATCAGCCGATCGGGCAAGTGTTCCAGGCTCCCATCCCACGTCGCTTGTTTAGGATAATCCGAAGCGGTCCATTCTAAATTATCTTCGACCGGCAGTTGAATTCCAGCGGACACATGCTCAGTGATGAATTGCAGTAAAACCCGCCAGTCTTTAATCGTCGGTAATCGGCGTTTCAGCCACTCACAATAGCGCACGGCTTGAAGCGCATCCACACCGGTCACCGGTTGATCGTCGTTGTCGTCGTCGGTTGCGGTATATGTGCTAAATTGTGGTGCGGGCGCAATGCAATACTCAGCCTGTACACACCAACGATACTGTTGATTAGTCACCGGGCCGACATCCACTTGCAACGCTAACGGCTCAATGTTCTTCAGTGGATTCATGCTCAGAGCGCGCTGACGACGCACCTCATGATCGAGCGGCGGCTGGATCAGCCAGAAAATCAGCAAAACCGCCAAGGCGCTCAAGCCGACGGTGAGGCGTCGCGCCTGCTGCCGACTGCGTTCGCGCTGGCGTTCGCGCGTACGCTCATCAAGGCTGGCGCGCAGGAAGTCTTGCGACGGGCCATGCACCAAAGCGGGAAACTGGGTCTGCCAGTTCAGAGCTTGATCCAACTTTACACCGCGATACAACACTCCCGCCTCGTGATTGAGGCGCAGCCAATCTTGCGCATCTTGCGCAATCCGATTCTGCACATTCAGCGCTTCACGCCGCTCGCTGACTAGCTTGGTTAGCCACGGCCACGCGTCGATCAGTTTTTCGTGCGCCAGTGTCACGGTGTCGCGACCACTCTGTTCGTCGGTGATGATCAAGCGCGCATCGGCTAACTTACCGACGACCGCCACCACTTGAGCAACGTCAGTACCCTGCGGCACCAGCTCATCGACGAGGGCCGTTCGCCGCGTATGGTCAGCGCCCCGCCCGATTTGAACCAGGCCGCTGAAGACCTCACGCGCGATCGCTTGCTCGCCTTCGCTCAGTTGCGCGAAAGAACTATCGGCGTGGCGTGCCAAGGCCCGATGAATTCCGCCGCCTTTGAGGTAATCCGCCAACTTCAACGCGATCACACCGCCAGCCGCCTGACTCGTCTCGAACAGATCGCGCAGTGCAAACTGCACCAGTGGCAGCGAGCGCGGTTCGCTCTTCATATCGGCGATGATCTGCACGATCAGGTCCGGGTCGATTTTCAAGCCAACCCGTAACGCGGGCTGTGCGATGGCGTTCACCAACTCATCGGGCGACATGGCCCCTAATTGCCAGAACTGGTGATTGAGCAGCGCATTGAGGTGCGGATAAGCCGCGCAGTTGGACACAAAATCCGATCGCATCGCGAACACGATCGAGACCCGGCCGCCTTCCGCGGTTGCGGCCTGTGTCAGCAGATTCAGGAACGCGGCGCGATCGGCTTCAGGCGCGACTTGCGTGAACGTCTCTTCAAACTGATCGATCAAGATTACGGCTCGCCGGTTCCGATCGTCTTTCAACGCGACTTCGAGCCAATTCGCTAACAGGGCGGGATCAGCCGCGCCTTTCGTGCGAATGTCCTCTCCAGCACTGAGTGCCCCCGTCAGGCTCGACGCCACACGCGCCAACTCCGCCAGTGGATCGCGGCCTGGTTTCAGCGCTTCATACAGCCACTGCTCGCTGCCGGGCAACGCCCCGCGCTTCAAGCCAGCCATCAGTCCCGCACGCGCCAACGACGATTTGCCACTGCCCGACGGCCCGGTGATGAATAAAGCGCGAGTCGTTTTCAGCCGCGTCGTCAGATCGGCGATGATGGTTTCTCGGCCAAAAAACAAATCGGCATCGCTTTCGGCGAACGGCCGCAAACCAACGTAGGGGCACTGACCAGTAAACGGTTGTGGTTGCAGCGTCGAAGTGATTTGCTCAAGGAGGTCTTTTACTTCGTCGGCGGAGTAGCCTTGCACAATCTTGTCACGGCCGATGACATCACCGCCGACGGCAATGCGCTCGGCCGTAAACTCCACACCGCCGCTGATCGTCGTGGTGAGAGAAGGTAAGTTAGGCGCAGTTCCGGCGGGCTGCCCTGGCTTGAGCAGCGAGGAATCGGTCATAGTGACCTCAGGTGGGTGCCGTTCGATCGACTGCGTTACACCGAAATCACTATAGCATTGAAGCGCGACCTAAGTCAATTTGAAGATTCTAACCGAGCCGTTACGCGATCGTTACATACGCTCGATTGCGGATGCTGTAACGCCGCACCTACTTCAACGCTCGATCGAAGAATCCGACAACGATGTTTTCGTATTCGTCAGGGCGAACAATCGGGCTGGCGCCGTGCGTGGCTTCCGGCACTTCCCACCACTGCTTCGGCTCGCTGGCTCGATCGTAAAAGTATCGCACCAGCGTCCGCCCGTAATCGCGCCCAGTCGCGACGAATAAGATTGGGCGCGGCGCAATGCGCGGCAGACCATCTACCACGCCTTCAGGAATAGGAACACCGATTCGTAGCGACAACCAACGTTCGCCCAGCCAGTAACTCACCAAGTAATATCGCTCTTCCAGCGTTGGCACATCTGGTGCATCAGAGGTGCGCGCAAAGCCCGGCTCTTCCGCGACCACGGCGCGAATCCGATCGGTTTGGCTGGCGGCGCGCAGCGCGATCTGGCCGCCGATGGAGAAGCCTAACAGGCCAATCCGTTGTGGATCGATTTCGGCCTTGTTTTGCAGGTAGTTCAGCGCGAGGGGGACATCCTGTGCATCGAGCCAACCGAAGGTGCGCGTGCCGCCGCTTTCGCCTGAGCCGCGCTCGTCATACCACAGTACACCGTAACCATGCCGCGCTAACAACTCGGCGCGGCTCAACATCTCAAGTCGACTGCCGCCGTAGCCGTGCAGGAGAATGATCGCTGCGCCGTTGTGAGTGGGCAAATACCAGCCCTTCAACTCAAAACCGTCCGTGGTCTGCAACGTGGGGTCTTCGTAAGCGAAGCCGTCAGCACGAGGCGTGCGATCAATTTTGGAAGGCGCGGGCGCAAGCGTCGCTTCGACCGCGATGCCCAACAAGCCAAGATAAGCGCACATCAGGCCGCCGATCACGCCGACCGACAACAACTTGAACCAGTAGCGGCAACCGCGTCGACGCGGCTGAGCGGCGACCTGTTTGGACATCGTCCGTTATTGCGACCAATTCGTCGGCGTGCGGACCCAGCGGTGCGCGCGCAACCGATCGATCAAGTCCGCGCTGAGCGGCCCGGCGTCGCTGCAAGCGATGTTGGCGTCCACATTCTTGATCTTGCGCATGCCGGGAATGACAGTGCTCACATCGGGATTCGATAGGATGAAGCGCATCGCCATGTCCGGCATCGTCATGCCCGCCGGAATGAGCGGCTTCAACGCGTCCGCGTGAGCAAGGCTGGACTTCAAGTTTTCCGGCACAAAATAGGTATTGCGCCAATCGCCTTCCGGCCACTTGCTGTCCAGCGTCAACGTGCCCGTCAACGTACCTTCGTCGAACGGCACCCGCGCGATGATGGCTACATTGAATTCGCGGCAGACCGGAAATAGATTGTCTTCCGGATTTTGATCAAAGATGTTGTAGATCACCTGCACCGCGTCGATCAAGCCAGTTCGCAGGGTACGGATCGCATTATCGGGTTCCCAGCGATTGATGCTGATCCCGATCGCTTTGATCAGCCCCTCGCGCTTGAGATCAGCCACGGCCTGTTGCCAACGCACGTCCTCGGCCCAAGCGTCTTCCCACACGTGAAACTGGATCAAGTCCACACTGCTCAAGCCGAGGTTGCGCAAACTCCACTCGGTGTACTGCCGAATATGATCGGGCGGGAAGCACTCGTCGAGCGTGTAGCCGCGTCGTGACGGCCACTTGAAGTTTTTCGGCGGAATCTTGGTGGCCGTGTACAACTTCCGATCGGGATACGCGCGTACTAACCGGCCGAGCAGACCTTCACTGTGACCCGCGCCGTAGCCCCAGGCCGTATCGAAGAAGTTGCAGCCCAATTCGACGGAACGATGCAGCGCCTGCATCGACTCGTCGTCATCCGAGCCGGTCCAGCCACCCATCCCCCACATGCCGTAACCGACATCGCTGACCGACCAGCCCGTTCGTCCAAACGTCCGATATTGCATTGTCACTCTCCTTAGAATGTACCTTAGGCGTCGAAGGTGTGTTGATTGGCTTTCAACCACTCGATCGTTTCGGCGATGGCCTGTTCGAGTGGCACACTCGGTTCGTAACCGAAGTCGCGCGTCGCTTTGGCATGCGTGAAGTTGAAGTCGCGGCCAGTGGAAGCGACCACGTACCGCGTCAACGCCGAAGCCGATGGTTGCCCTATCCCAAACCGAGCCGCTGCTTCCGTCACGGATGCAAGCGCATACGCCACGGCATATGGCATCGATTTGGTCGGCCACGAATAGCCCAGCGCTGTCAAGAAGGGGCGCATAAACTCAAAGAAATTAGTGGCGGCGTAATCGGTGATGAAGTAGCATTGCCCAGCTACTGGCGAATCGAGGCTCAATGCCTGCGCGGCCAGTACGTGCGCGTACGCAGCATTGGTGACGTAAACGTGATTGAATCGGGCGTGACCGTCACCTATACGCATCAACTGCCCGCGCCGCGCAGATTGCAGCACGCCGGGCAGCCGATGCCGATCGTGCGGGCCGTAGATCCCAGCGGTGCGCAAACTGCACGTTGCCACTCTGCCCTGCCCGTTCGCGGCGATCACGGCTTGTTCCGCAATCGTTTTCGTGCGACCGTAATCGTCCAGGTGCTTCGCAGGATAAGGCAATCGCTCGTCGCCGTTCACGATCGGGTGGCCGTCAAACACCACGTCAACCGAACTGGTGTAAATCAAGCGCCTTACGCCTTGCAATTGGCAGGCTCGAATCACGTTCAGCGTCCCGCGCACGTTCACGTCATACAGTCTCTGACTTTGACCCGGCCGCCAATCCACCAACGCCGCCGTGTGATACACCGTGTCAACGTTGGCACAGGCACGATCAACAACGTCGAAATCAACGATGTCGCCGACGATCGATTCAAGGCGCGGATCGGACGCGGCCACCCGATCGAACACGCGTACCGCTTGATGTCGTTGTACCAACTGATCAACTATCGCGCGGCCCAGAAAACCACTGCCGCCAATCACTAACGCTTGAGCCATGAGGTTAGATCCAGTTCGAAGTAGCTTGATTATAGCATCGAGACGCTTAACGCAAACTAGCGCAGGACATACCGCCTGCGCCAGTTCAAAGCGAAAGTTTTATTCCGTCTATTCGGTTTCTGGAGTCAACTCATGCAGATGCGCACGCCGCTGCAAGAACAGGAAGCCCAACACAGCTAGCAGACCCACCATGCCCGCTGCATACCACAACACGCGCGGATCGAGATTATCCAGAATCAACCCGGCCAGCAGCGGCCCCACGGCAAACGGGATACCCCACGAAATGCCGAATACCGCCATGTAGCGACCGCGCATATCTTCCGGCGCGAAGCGGGCCGTCAGCGATTGCGACACCGGGGCGACGACCATCTCGCCGATCGTGATGACGACCATTGCCAGCACGAACAGCGCGTAGCCATTCACGAAGCCATACATCGCAAACCCGATCGCATAGAGTGCCGATCCGGCGGCCATCATCAACAGCGGCGGCTTGTCCTCGATACGGCGCGTGATCGGGAACTGCATGAACACCACCATGATCGCGTTGATGCTGAGCAACAGGCCGTAACGCGATTCGGCGTTGACGATGCCCGCGTGATCGCGCATGTACACGCCCAGCGTCGCGTTCATGTTCATGTACACCAGTCCCATGAGGATGCAAGCGAACACAAACAGCATGAAAGTTCCGTCGCGCAAAACGCGGAAGTAACCCACGAACGTCCGCCCGACACTTTCGGGCTGCGTGCCCGGTCGCGCCTTGGGCTTAGTCTCGCGGATGAAGAAGAACACGATCGCCGCCGTGATGGTGCTGATGACGGCATCCGCGATGAACAGCAGCTGATACGACTGCGTCGCCAGGAAGCCGCCAATCGCCGGGCCGATGGTCACCGCCAGGTTGAAACCCACGCGGATGATGCCGTAGCCTTCAGCGCGTTTGTTTTCCGGCAGCAAGTCGGCCACCATCGCCTGATGCGCCGGACCGGCGACATCCGTAAAGATGCCAGACACCAGCGCCAGCACATAGAAGACCTGCAGCGACTCGACGAAGCCCATCGCCAGCGTGCTGAACGAACTTGCCAGCAGGCCGAAGATCAACATCGTCTTGCGGCCAATCCGATCGGTCAGCGCGCCGCCCAGAAAACTGCCCACGAAACTCGACACTGAGAACAGCGCAAACAGCACGCCGACTTCGGTGAACCCGACGTTAAACTTTTTAGTGATGTACAGTCCGAAGAATGGAAACAGCAACGAGCCGCCCAACCGATCGATGAAGGTGGCGCCCACCAGTACCCAAAACGAGCGGCGATATTCGCGATAGACACTCACAACTTTGCGACGTTGGCGTCTGAGAAACGACATGGCAAGGCCTTTCCGAATGGCTAATCGTTTAATCAGTTTACGCTTAAGGCGTAGCGAACAAATCAGTCAAAAGACTGATTTCGCGGTGCGACATTTGATTCAATTTGTGGGGGACTTTAGGATAGCACAGGAATTGGACGTGTCAATAGAACACGACATTAAAGGCTGGCGACAACTAGAGTTCCAGTCGTTCGTCGGGGAAGCGCGTGGTCGCAACGAAAACTGCATCTGCTTAAACAACCATTCACCACCCTCCAATACCAAAACGGCCGTAAACCGCAGCGGCCACACAAACTGTTCGCCACGCCGCAATTCGTACAACGTGTTCGTGCCGCCGCGCACGATGTCCAACAGCTTCTGGCCTCGGCCGAAGGACCAGTGTGGTCAATTACGTCCTTGATGTACTGCAAAAATTCTCGTAACTATCCGCTGCCCGAATAGTGGTCGTCACGGTGGCGTATGTGGCCAGCCAGGCAACCTCGCCGCGCGCTTCGATATGCGCCCCGGCCACATCCAGCCGTAGATCGCCCCAGCCTTCCCACCGCCCTTCACCAGGCCACGTGCGCCAGCCTTGTCCGGCACCATTCGCCCGCCCGGCCGCGAACCATTTGTGCCGATAACCTCCGCGTCGTCGGCAAACAGCGTCATGATCTCGTCCACGCGGGATACGTCCCGTCGCGTGTAACCGTCCTGAAAGTGTTGCAAAGTCGATCGGATTTGGTCGATGGTCATTGCGGCCTCCCGTGAAAGTCGATTCCTTGATTGAGAAATCAGCGTAATAATACTCTGATGAGAGGCCGCTGGGTTCAGATCACACACGCCCGATCGGTGTAAGCTGGCCGATCGGGCGTATGCAAGGCCGCCGGTTGTTCCTTTACAGCACTTCACGTCGCGCAATCCGCCACAGCCCCAGCCAGCCGATAATCAGTCCGCCCACCAATCCAAGCGTTAAGGCCGTACTCAAATACGCGCTGGTGTCTTCAAGCGCATAGAGCGGCAGCGACCACGGATACACCTTGACCACTTCTCCGATTGCATGATCATGATGTTAGCCGTCGTCGCCACCATGCCGAAGCCGATCGAGACGGTGAAAGCCAGCCAGCGCACGCCGACGAACAGATGGATGGCGACGATCAGCACGGCAATCAGCCCGATCAACATCATCGGTTGCAGGAGCGTCCACAGCGGAATTGATCCGCCGAGTTTGAGCGCCGGTTCAATCACGTTCAACAGCAATTCCGCACGCGATCGTTCCGATCCACAACACAAGGGTGCTGGCGGCCACCAGCGCGATGCTGATCAACCACTTGGCTGCAATCGACCAGCGCGGCAGCGACAGCGCGTAGAGATGTTTCCATTGTTGGTTGTTGTGTTCCACACTGCCCAGCAGCGATGTTTCCAGCGTGACATACAAGGGCAGCATCAACAACGCCCAGAATGTCATGATATTCCGGGCCAGGCTTTCCCCAGGCGAGTTACTCAACAAGTAATCAGCGCCGCGCTGCCACAACATCGCTAAGTTCAACGCGACGACGGTGAGCGGCGCGATGAGCACCATCCACAGCGCCAGCGTGCGTTTGGGTTTCAGCGTCTCCGCGCTCAACGCGCGGCGAACTGCGATGATAGGTGACATGCTAAGTTCTCCTTGAATATCAATCCAGCAAAAAGGCATCCCATCGCCGGTAAGCGGGTATTGGGATGCCTGCTCTACGATCATGAGGTTAACGGCCGTTCGTCAATTCCAAAAGATTTCTTCCAGCGATGGCAGATCGAGGCTGAGGTGATCCACCTCGAAGCCCAGCCCGACTAACTGCGCGTTGAGGCGCGCGGGTTCATCGCGGCGTTTCACCGGAATGTGCAAGTAGCGATTGCCGTTGTGATGCACCGACCAGCCCAATTGCGTCAAGGCCTGCGTGGCTTCCTCGGGCCGATTGACGCCCAGGCTTACCGTCTCGGCGCTGCGCGTGCAGTTCATCGAGCGTGCCTTGAAACAACATCCGCCCTTCGTTGATGATGCCGATGCGTGGCGACCTGCTCCACTTCGTTCAGCAGGTGGTCTGATAGAAACACCGTCGTGTTGGTATCATGCGGCAAGCGGCTGATCAGATCGCGCATCTCGATGATGCCTGCCGGATCGAGGCCGTTGGTCGGTTCGTCGAGGATCAACAGATCGGGTTCGCTGAGCAGCGCCAACGCAATGCCGTAAGTCGTTGCCGCATGCCCATCGAGTAACCGCGCACCAGCCGATTGGCATCTTCTCCAAACGCACGATCTCTAGGACACGATCGATCTGCTCCGGCCACGCGCCAATCAGCCGCCGCGTCACTTCCAGATTCTCGCGGCCGGTCAGGTGCGGATACAACGACGGCGATTCGACCAGCGTCGACACGGCTGAGCACACTCAACCGCTGTTGGCGCATCGAACGCTCGAAGATGCGCACGTCGCCGTAGTCGGGTTTTTGATCGGGTTGAGCAACAGTCGGATCGTCGTGGTCTTGCCCGCGCCGTTCGGGCCGAGGAAGGACACGCTGCGCTCTGGCACGCGCACATCAACCTGATCGACGGCCATCACTTTGCCAAAGTGGCGCGTTAGTAACGAAGTTTCAATTGCATAAGTGTGTCATGTTATCTCCGAAGAAGGTGATCTACGACTGTATCAACTATCCCGCCCGTGTGTGTCATTCTTGAGCGGAGAGGAATCTCTGACTTGACGAACGCGGTGCTCTGCTCGCGCGAGTGGATTCTTCGCTCACTGACGTTCGCTCAGAATGACACCGCACTATGTGTTAGGTACGCGCCGCTTGCAGCCCCGACACCGCCGTCGCGTCGACTTCCGCCGATGGCAGCAGCACATCGATCAACGTCTGCGGCGACTCGAGCGTGGCATACGCCGCCGCGCCCAATTCCGTCAGCAAGCGCTGTTCTTACGTTGTCCTGATCGCGCCCAGCGCGATCACGCGCGACTTGTTGGCGTTACTTGAGCCACGGCAACACCAATAACGCGTTGACATCGTACATGGCACAGTTTGTTATGGAATGGAGGTCGGCGGTCAGCCGTTCGGCCGGGCGCAGGGCTTGCGCTTCGCCGATTTCGCCCACGATGCGCAGGTCGCGCCGACCGCGCAGCACGCGTTTGATGTGTTGACGGGCGCTCCGCGTCGCTGATGAGAACGTGATCGATGTGGTCTGCATGATGTGGCCTCCTGTTTGTCTTACACGCTCAATATATCGGGCGGCTGTCGCGGCCTAATCGTGGAGATGTCGCAACTTTGTCGCAAAGGGCAACTGCGCGGTGAACAAAGCGGACATCGCGATGGATGTCCTGGGTGAAACCAGCAGGTTGATATCGACGCTCAATCATGGCTGTGGCAGCCTCACCGAGAAGCATTGCCTCGCCTAACTTG
Source organism: Anaerolineae bacterium (assembly GCA_046328575.1). Lineage (GTDB taxonomy): Bacteria > Chloroflexota > Anaerolineae > Fen-1058 > Fen-1058 > JAGOBP01. Next base: position 20,415 of record JAXLWI010000016.1, on the reverse strand, counting down.
CTCTCCACGCCGACCGAGCCGCCCATCGCTTCGACCAACTCTTTGACCAACGCCAATCCTGCAACCCCGCGCTGTCACTGCGCGTGCGAATTTTCGGCAAGCGCGATAGAAACGCTCCCACACGTGCGGCACGTCGTCAGGCGAAATACCTTCGCCGGTGTCTCGCACCTCGATCGTTGCGCCTGTCTGATTGTTTTTGCACGATCACCGCGACGATGCCGCCGGCGGCGTGTGTCGCACGCCATTGTGAATTAAGTTCCGCAGCACTGTTCAAGACGGCCTTCATCGGCGAGTCCGCTAACATCCGATCGGGTTTCCGCGCGGCCACCTGACCCGACTGGTTTGCCAGGCCAACGGCGCGATCGTCTCGACCACGCGGGCCGCTAAAGATTGAGGCAGATCGATCGGCTGGCAGACCAACGCTAACTGTCCCACTTCTGCGCGCGCCAATGTGAAGAGATCATCGATCAGCGTCTGCAAGCGATCGGTTTCGCGATCCATAATTGTTAAATCGTGACGCAGCGTCTCTGGCGGAGTTGCATCCTAATTCGTCAGGGCCGATTCCAGATAGCCGCGCAGCGTCGAAACGGGCGCGCAAATTCATGTGACACACTGGCGATGAGTTCACGGCGCTCAGTGAGCAGCGCCGCCACTCGATCGCGCTCGGCCTGCACCTCGCTCACAGCCTGATCGAGCGCGGCCGTCATCGCGCTGGAAGTCACCTTCCTTGCAGTTGCGCGATCTCGTCCTGGCCTGTCGCAGTGATGCGCACCGTATAATCGTCCGCCTGAACTTGATGCGTCGCAACGGCCAATCGTTCCAGACGTTTCGTCAAGCCGCGTGCCACGAAGTAGGAAAAGATCAGCGCGGGCGGCAGAATTAACGCCAGGCCGATGATGGTGAAGACCACCATGATGCTGGCCAGCGGCAAAAATCGGTTGACGATTTGCGCGGCGAACGAGGCGAAGGGCGAGGCCTGCGGCGCAGCAACCACTGGTGGGGCCGTAATTCACGGAGGCAACGTCAGCACCACAACGACCAACAGCGCCACTACTACAACCGTCGAGAATCGCGTGAACGACCAGATCAAACGGCGATGGCGCAATCGATCCCAGAAGAAAGCCAGACACCGACGCCCACGCGAAAGCACAAAAAGCCGATCGCGCCGACGAGCAAGAAGAAGCCGCCCCAGCCAATCGGCGGTCACGAGTTGGACGCGGAAGAGTACTTCGAAGATCGCGGAGGGCGCGCTGGCGATCAAGCCGGCGACGATTTCGCTGAGGGCGCGACGCCACCACGGACCGGTCGGTGAACGCAGTCGCAGCGCCGACCACACCGCGATGCCAGCGCTGATGAAGAACAAGCCTTGTTGCACCACCACCGACACCAATTCGGCACGCAGCGACAGCAAGATCAGCAGGGAAAATGCGCCCAACGCGTACGCCCCGAGCAGCGCTCGCAACGGCGAAACGCTGGCGAGGAAACGCGACGGCGGTCGGATCGATTCAGCCTTCATCCTGCAGCCTTCAGTCGATACCCCACGCCCCACACCGTCTCGATGTCATCGCCTAGCGCGCCCACTTCTTCGCGCAGCCGCAGCATCGCATTATCGACGGATCGATCGCCGCCGACGTAGGTTTCACCACACGGTGTCGAGCAGATAAGCGCGGCTGAACGCACGGCCCGGATTTCGCAATAGCAAATGCAGCAAATCGAATTCGGTGCGACTGAGATCGAGCGCCTCATCATCGAGCGTGGCGAGATGCGCCTGCGGATCGAGCCGCAAGCCACCACGCTGAATGGGCGACTCGTCGCCGCTGCGATCGGTGGTCACCATCCGTTGGATTTGCTCCACGCGGCGCAGCATCGCCCGCACGCGCGCGATCAACTCGCGCATGCTGAACGGCTTGGTCAGATAATCATCTGCGCCAACTTCAAGCCCCACCACCCGATCGGTTTCTTCGCCCCGCGCGGTCAGCATCAACACCGGCACCGCCGAGGTCCGGCGGATGCGGCGCAACACTTCCAGTCCGTCGAGTTTGGGTGCATCCAATCGAGGATGATGAGATCGGGTTGGGTATTGGTATGTAGTTGCAGCGCCATCAAGCCGCGTCGCTCGCGCGGATGACGATATAGCCTGCCGCTTCGAGTTCGTGCGCGATGACTCTGGGCCAGATCGGATGTGTCTTCAACGAGGAGAATTTGGCCATGGATTTGAGATGACTGTTGGGTACGAATCTTATTGCCGCATCGATTATAGCACTGCTCCTACCATCAGAACGCCAGATTAAAAGATCAACTTTTCGCCTGTTGCGCGTGATATAATGATCTTTGCTCGCCAACCCACACCTCAAAATCAGAGATCAGCAATGTCCTGCTAAGACTACATTACCGTTCGTGGGGCACGCACCCACAACCTGAAGAACATCGCTGATATTCCACGCAACAAAATGGTCGTCATCACCGGCCTCAGCGGCAGCGGCAAGTCGTCGCTGGCTTTTGACATCTTCGCCGAAGGACAGCGTCGCTACGTCGAATCGCTCTCCGGCCTACGCGCGGCAGTTCCTCGGGCAGATGGAGAAGCCCGATGTCGACCAGATCGAAGGCCGGAGTCCCGCCGTCTCGATCGATCAGCGCGGGGCCAGCAGCGAACTCCTGATCGACTGTCGGCACGACGATGGAGATCTACGACTACCTGCGCTTGCTGTACGCCCGGGTCGGCACGCCGCACTGTCCGGTTCAGGGTCGCGAAGTGCAGATGCAGACGCCTGATCAGATCATCGACGCGGTCGCCGCCATGCCCGAAGGCCGCCGCATCCAGATCCTCGCGCCGTTGATCAAAGATCGCAAGGGTCATCATCAACAAGTCTTCGAAGACATCCGCAAAGCAGGCTACGTCCGCTTGCGCGCGTCGACGGCGTCCGCACGACGTCAACGACGATCGCCATCGAACTCGATCGGTACAAGAACCACACCATCGAGGGCCGTGGTCGATCGCTTGATCATCAAAGCCGATCTGAACGCAGCGCCTCGCGGATTCGATCGAAACGGCGCTGCGCCTGGGCGATGGCACAGGGATCGTCAACGACGTTACCGACAAAGAACCAGTCGATCACATCTACAGCGAAAAATTTGTTTGCCCCTACGACGGCAACATCGCTGCCTGAGATCGGAGCTATGCACCTTCCTGTTCAACCGCCGCACGGCGCATGCGAAACTTGTCAGGGCCTGGCACTAAACTCGAGATCGATCCCGAACTCGTCGTGCCCAATCCCGATCTGTCGTTGAACGACGGCGCGATCGCGGCAATGGAATGGTGCGCACCGAAGAGCGGCAGCGTGATGAAAGCACCTACTACGGGCAACTGCTGAAAGCGACCGCTGCCTACTACAAGATCGATCTGGACGCGTCAACGTAAAGAGCTCACTTCGGCACAGCGCGAGATCATCCTTTACGGCAGCGGCGACGAGAAGATTTGTGCGCATTATCAGAACCGGCTCGGCGGATCAGCGCATCTATTCGACGACGTTTGAAGGCGTCATCAACAATTTGTCGTCGCTACCGAATCCACCAGCGATTACATCGCCCGCAGCAAGATCGAAGGCTACATGGCGCAAGTGCCCTGCCCCACCCGTAAGCGGGCAAGAAACTCAAGCCCGCCGCGCTGGCTGCACCGTTGGCAATCGCAACATCGCGCAAGTCACATCACTGCCCGTCATCCACGGACTTGATCAGTAAAGGGAATCAGGCAACGGCACACTCACGCCGCGTTGTGATGACGATCGCCAAGCAGATTCTCAAAGAGATCAACGCCCGACTGCAATTCATGGTCGATGTGGGCCTCGACTATCTCACGCTCGATCGACCACCGCGACCCCATTCTGGGCGGCGAAGCCTGTTCTATCGTCGCCACGCAGATCGGTTCGCGTTTGACGGGCGGCAGTCCTCGACGAACCCAGCATCGGTCTGCACCCGCGCGATCAGGCCTGCCTGATCAAGACGCCGTAATCGATGCGCGATCTGGGCAACACGGTGCCTGTCGTCGAGCACGACGAAGACACGATGGAAGCCTCAGACTGGATCGTCGATCCAGCGGCCTGCGCGGGGCGAGCACGGCGGCAAGGTGATCTTCGAAGGCACGTACGATCAAATCCCGAAGGACAAGACGTCGCTGACGGGCGGTTATCTCTCCGGCCGCTTGCGGATCGAAATCCCGAAAGAACGTCGCAAAGGCAACGCCAGTGCCTGATCATTCATGGCGCGAAAGAGAAATTAACCTCAAGAACATCGACGTGTCGATTCCGCTGGGCAAGTTCGTGCGTGACGGGCGTCAGCGGTTCCGGTAAGTCGACGCTGGTCGTAGAGACTGCTGTATAAGCGGCTGGCGCAGATGCTGCACGGCGCACATGAAAAAGCAGGTATCAACGAAGGTCTGGAAGGTGTGCAGCACATCGACAAGATCATCAACATCGATCAGACCTCGATCGGCCGCACCCCCCGATCGAACCCGGCGACGTACGTCGGTTTCTTCAATGACATCCGTGACTGTTCGCCGAACTGCCCGAATCGAAAGTACGCGGCTACTTCGCTGGCCGCTTTCGTTCAACGCTGGCGGGCGGGCGCTGCGAGGCGTGTGAAGGCCAGGGGGAGATCTCAGATCGGTACGCAGTCATGGCCGATATGTAATGCGGCGATGTCTGCCACGGCGCACGTTACAATCGCGAGACGCTGCAGATTCGCTATAAAGACAAGAACATCGCCGAAGTGTTGAACATGACGGCGGAGTGAAGGGCTGGAATTTTCGAGAACATCCCGCCGTTGCAGCGCAGGGTTACAGACGCTGCAAGATGCTTTGCCCGCTACATCCGATTGGGCCAACCTGCCCCCACGATGTCAGGCGGCGAGGCGCAGCGGAAGTTGAGCAAAGAACTGAGCAAGCGCGCCACCGATCACACTCTGTACATCCTCGACGAGCCGTCGGTGGGCCAGTACGCTGCGGACGTTCACAAGTTAGTCGACGTGCTGAACCGCCTCGTCGATCAGGGCAACAGCCTCGTCATCATCGAGCACCATCCGGACATCAAAGTGTCCGACTGGCTGATCGACCTGGGGCCGGAAGGCGGCGAGCGGCAGGCGGGCAGATCGTGGCTGAGCGCTGCCGGAACAGATCGCGACGAACAAAAATTAATCGTACACGGGGCAGTTCCTGAAGAAGCACTTGCAGGCGAAGCGCTATGAATGTGACGAATATCAGGTTAAGTGTCATCTTCGATACGGGCGACTAAGGGTCATCTGCGCTATGCTATAATCATCAAGCCAGTCCCGATACGTTGGAGCCGATCTTTGACCGTTCAGTACGCTGCCCAGTTGATGAGCGTGGTCATCCGCGAAGGGACAAATTTTTTATCTAGTGAACAGCGACCAACCTACCGGTCGCTGTTTTCGTTCGAGAGACCGATCGGCGCCCCCACTGCCGGGAATTTATCAAACCACCTCAAGGAGTACGATCATGTCCGAATCGAAGAATCCCTGAAATCGCGCAGGCCCAGTTCGACAAAGCGCCGATCTGCTGGGTCTGATCGATGATGTGCGGGCGTTGCCGCGCTGGCCGCTGCGTGAGTTCCACTTCCGCATTCCGGTCAAGATGGACGACGGCAGTGTGCGCGTCTTCTCTGGCTATCGCGCAAAGCACAACGATGCGCGCGGCCCCAACAAGGGTGGCATTCTCGCTTCCACCTGAACGAGACCATCGACACCGTGCGCGCGCTGGCGACGTGGATGACGTGGAAGTGCGCAGCGTCGCTGATATTCCGCTCGGCGGCGGTAAGGGCGCAGGCCATTGTCAATCCGGCGACGTTGTCGGTCACTGAAAAAGAGCGCCTCGTGCCGCGGCTGGGTCAATCAGATGTGGAAGAACATCGGGCCGCGCATGGACGTGCCCGCGCCCGACGTTGGTACGACGCCGCAGATGATGGCGTGGATGATGGACGAGTACAGTAAGCTGGTCGGCAACTTCACGCCGGGCGTATTCACGGGCAAGCCGGTGGATATGGGCGGTTCGCTGGGCCGCACCGAAGCGACCGGCTATGGCGTCATATACACCGTCCGCGAAGCGATGAAGCACTTGGGCATCGATCCTAAGAGTAGCGTCGCCGCGATTCAGGGCTTCGGCAATGTGGCGCAATACGCGGCGATCGGCTTTGTGCAGATGCTGGGCGGCAAGGTCGCGTGCGTGTCGTGCTGGGATAACGGCGATAAGAAGCCGTATACCTATTCGCATCCCGATGGCGTCGATCCGATCTTCCTGCAATCGATCACGGATCAGTACGGCACGATCGATGCGACGAAGGCGAAGGCGGCCGGTTATGTGCAAGAAGACGCAATGGCGTGGATCGACAAGGAAGCCGATGTGCTGATCCCGTCGGCGCTGGAAAACATGATCACCAGCGAGACTGCGCCGCGCATTCATAAGCGCGTGAAGATCATTGCCGAAGGCGCCAACGGCCCCACCACCCTCGAAGGCGATGCCGTCATCAAAGAGCGCGGCATCTTCGTCATCCCCGACTTTCTGTGCAATGCCGGCGGCGTGACCACGTCGTACTTTGAGTCGGTGCAGAATGACATGAACTTCTACTGGAGCAAGCAGGAAGTGCTGGATCGCCTCGATCACAAGATGACCAAGGCCTTCCACGACGTGCTAGAGATGTCGGTCGATCGCGGCGTGTACATGCGCGACGCCGCCTATCTCGTCGCCATCGACAAAGTTGTGAAGTCGATGCGCCTCCGCGGCTGGGTCTAGTCGTACGGCTACCCGATTGAGCTACTACACTCGATCGGCTAATTGATCTAAGAAGGCGGCTGACGATCCTTGAGATCGACAGCCGTCTTTCGTTTTTCGTCTACGGTCGGGTATAATTCGGCCTATCTTGATTGGGTAGGTTGAGCATGCTCGAACCACTTGCCGAAGCACCTGATATCGTAACAGTCTATCTCGAGATTGCGCAGTACCCCATACTCGCGCCGCAGATTCGCGGGCGGATGCGTGATGAACTGTTCCGGCGCGGCATCATCACGGCCGAGCGGCTGGAGCACGAAGTCAAGGAAAAAGCCATCCTCTCGCAGAAGCGCGAAGGCCTAACCGATCCCTACGGTCAAGAAGATGAAGGTGTTTGGCTGCAGCGCAAGCGGACCATTCGCGATTATCTGACCGACTTCTACTTCGCCTACAATCTGCCGCTGGAGCTGCTAACCACCATCGTCAACGAACTGCTGGCCCAGCGTATGGGCCATCCGGCCACAGACGAGCTGCACTTCAATCCCGAACTGGCGCCGCTCGATCTGCTGCTGACCAAGGCGCAACAATATGACGCCATGCCGGACGACATGCGTGCCAAGATCCAACACCATCGCGAAGAAATCATCGTGGTGCTGACCAAGACGATGATTAGCGATCAACTCAGTTTCATCCGCGTTGCCAAAGGGTTCTTCGATGCTGAGGATTTCCATTCCATCCGATCGCGCCGCATCGGTAACGGCAAGATTGGCGGCAAAGCGGCGGGCATGCTGCTGGCGCACAAAATCCTGCTAAAGACCGTGCCCGATCTGGCGCAGCGCATCACCCTGCCCGATTCGTACTTCATCGGCGCGGATGTGTTCTACGACTTCAGCGCGCTAAACAATCTGGAATTCAACCAGAAGTACAAGCCCGCTGATCAAATTCGATCGGAATATCCGGGCATTCAAACGCGCCACGAAAACGCGCGCTTCCCCGAAGAGGTGGCCGATCGGTTGCGGGCCATTCTCGATCGGGCGGGCAAGACCCCGCTGATTGTGCGATCGTCGAGTCTGCTCGAAGACAACTTCGGCACGTCGTTTGCGGGCAAATACGAAAGTTACTTCTGCCCCAATCAAGGCACACCGAAAGAAAATCTGCGCGCGCTGACTACGGCTATCCGCCGCATCTATGCCAGCGTCTACAACCCCGATGCGTTGTTCTATCGCCGCCGCATGGGCCTGCTAGACTACGACGAGCGCATGGCGATTCTGCTGCAAGTGGTGCAAGGCGATCAATACAAGAACTATTTCTTCCCGGCGCTGGCCGGTGTGGCGTTGAGCCGCGTGCCGATCGTGTGGAATCCGCGCCTGCGCCGCGACGAGGGTTTTGTGCGCTTAGTGACCGGCCTGGGGACCCGGGCGGTCAATCGGGTGGCCGATGATTATCCGCGGTTGATTACGCTGAGCCATCCTACTTTGCGGCCAGAAACTTCGCCCACAGCCATCAAACGCTACTCACAACATTACATCGATTTGATCAATCTTGAAGCGAATGAATTTCAGACCAAACCGCTGAGCGAAGTGGTCGGCATGGATCTCGCCCCGCTGCGGTATATGGTGTCTGTCGACGAAGATGACACGTTGATGCCGATGATGTCGATCGGCCGCAACGTGCCGCCCAATCGCATCGTGTTTACGTTCGACAATCTCATCCAGCGCGGTGACTTCGTGCCGACGCTGAAAGAAACCCTCAGCACGCTGGCCAGACACTATCAATCGCCGGTGGAGATGGAATTTGCGGCGACGATCAATCAGAAGGATTCCAAGCCGTCGATCATGCTGCACCTGTTGCAATGCCGCCCGCAAAGCGGCTTGCGCGAACGCGAAGTGAAACCGGTGCCGCCGGATCTCGAACCAGCCGATCGGTTGTTTATCTCGTCGCGGATGGTGCCCAACGGTCAGATCAGCGGCGTTGAATATATCTTCTACGTCTATCCGCAACGCTATTTGCAGCTGGCAAGCGAACAACGCATCGAACTGGCACGCGTCATCGGCCGCTTGAATAAAGTGTTGGAAGGTCGCAGCAAGTTCATCATGCTGGGACCGGGTCGTTGGGGCTCATCCAACATCGATCTGGGCGTACCGGTATCTTACGCCGACATCTACAACTCATCGGCGTTAATCGAATTAGCGCACACGCAAAAGGGCATCACACCTGAGCCGTCGTATGGCACGCATTTCTTCCAAGACTTGGTCGAGTCGCAGATCTATCCGCTGGCCGTATATCCAGATGAACCCGGTGATCTGCTGAACCAGTCTATGCTCGATCATGCACGCAATCAGTTGACGCAGCTGCTGCCTGATGCCGCTGCCTTTAGCGAGACTCTCAAAGTGATCCAAGTGCCCGCCTATCGCCCCGGTCACTTGCTGGAAATCTCGATGGATGGTGAACGCGCCGTGGCTTACTTCATGCCAGGTCTGGTTGAGGAACGCAAATCGGAGATTAGCCGCAAAGAAGAAATCCTGCGCTGGAGCGAATAACTAACGCGTCAATCCCCACTGCGCGTGCTCGGCAATGATCGGATCAGGATCGGCGGCGAGCACGCGCAGTGCGTACCTAGCCTCATCCGAGCCCCAATTGCCCAAAGCCACCGCCACATTCCGCAGCAAACCGCGCCGCTTCGATCGCAAAATCGGCGTGCCGGCGAAGCGCTGTTGAAACGCTGCTTCCGATAACGACGCCAGATCGATCAATCGCGGCGCAACCCGATCGATCTCCGCAGCGAAGAAGGCGCGTTCTTTCGTCGGGCGCGCGAAACGCGTCGGCCACGGACACACGTCCTGACAGACATCACAGCCGAAGATGTGATTACCCATCAGCGGACGCAAGTCAATTGGAATCGAGCCTCTCAACTCAATCGTGAGATACGAGATGCAGCGCCGCGCATCGAGGACATAGGGCTGTGGGAAAGCGTTCGTCGGACATGCGCTCTGGCAGCGCGTACAACTGCCGCAGCCGACTCCCTCTCCCCTGTTGGGAGAGGGCCGGGGTGAGGGCGTGGGGGTGAGGGCCGCCGTGGTGATAATCACTCCGAGAAACAGCCATGATCCCATGCGCGAATTGATCAGGCACGTATTCTTGCCGATGAACCCTAGCCCCGCTGACAACGCCCAATCACGTTCCAACACGGGGCCGGTATCGACATACACCCGCGTTGGCGCATCCTTCGACTGCACTGCGTTCCGCTCAGGATGCAGTTCCTGCACAAACTCCGCCAGTTCTTTCAAACGCGGCGTCATCAGATCGTGATAGTCTACGCCCCACGCATAACGCGAGATCAAGCCGCGTGATGGATCGTTTTTGATCTCATCCGACACATCGAGCGTGTAGTAACTTAGGCCAACGACGATCACGCTCTGCGCGCCGGGCAGCACTCGGCGTAGATCAGATCGCCGATCGGGGTCGCGGGTCATGTACGTCAACTCGCCCGCGTAACCGGCCGCGATCCAATCGGCATACGCCTTTGCATGCGGCGCAACACCGGCCGGCGCAATGCCGACGAGATCGAAGCCAAGTTCATAGGCGCGTTCGATGATGAGTTCACTCACAGCCATGCATCGAATTCTACCATGTTGGCACATTAGACTGTGGTAAAATTTCGCTAGCCAAGAACGCAGTTGCCTCGTTGTGCGCAACACCCGTTACTTGTTGTCAGGAGCCTGAATGAAGTATCACTTACACGTCTTCGGCTGCCAGATGAACGAAGCCGATGCTCAACGCGTGGGGTCCGAACTCGAAAAAATCGGCCTCACCTACACCGATCATGCGCGCGATGCCGACGTGATCGTGTTGGACACATGCGTCGTGCGCCAGAGCGCCGAAGACAAAGCGTATAGTTACATCACCACCCTCAAGCCCATCAAGCAAAAGCGGCCTGACACCATCGTCACCGTCATGGGCTGCATGGTCGGCGTCAAAGGCAATGCCGCATTGAAGAAGCAATTCCCGTGGGTGGATGTGTTTATGGCCCCCTCGGAGACGGCGCCGCTGGTCAACTTCATGCGCCAGCGCGAAGCCTTCGCGTTGATGGAGCACGAAACGCATCAGCGCTTTGCGATTCAAGATGGCGACTTAGTTCTCCCTTCGCACGAACGCGGTAACTTAGTGGCCGCCCACGTCCCGATCGTGTATGGCTGCTCCCACGCGTGCACCTTCTGCATCATTCCGTTCCGGCGCGGCGTCGAGCGCAGCCGCCCCATCGGCGAGATCGCGCACGAAGTGCGATCACTCGCGGAACAAGGCGTGAAGGAAGTGACGCTGTTGGGCCAGATTGTCGATCGGTATGGCAAGGACTTCGACGACGGGCCAGACCTATCGGATTTGCTGCGCGTCATCAACGGCATCGACGGCATCGAGCGCATTCGGTTCTTGACATCCCATCCCAACTGGATGAACGACAAGTTGCTTGATACGGTGGCGGAGTTACCGAAAGTGTGCGAGCACATCGAAGTGCCAGTGCAGGCCGGTGATGACGAAGTACTGCGGCGCATGAAGCGCGGTTACACCACCGACGATTATCGCCGTTTGATCGAGAAGATCCGATCGAAGCTGCCCAACACCTCGATCGCCACTGACATCATCGTCGGTTTTCCGGGCGAAACCGAAGCGCAGTTCCAGGCGACGTACGATCTGCTGGACGAACTCAAACTCGACGTGGCGCACCTCGCCAAGTATTCGACGCGGCCTGGCACCGTGGCGGCGCGTAATCTCGGCGACGACGTGAGCGAAGAGGAAAAGGAGCGCCGCTGGCGCGTCCTCAACGATCAGCACGAGCGCATTTCCGGCGTCATCAATCATCGCTATCAGGATCAAGTGGTGGAAGTGCTGGTCGAAGATGAGCACAAAGGCAAATGGCGCGGGCGTACTCGCACCAACAAGCTAGTCTTCTTCGATGCGCCCGGCGAGTGGCGCGGCCAACTGGTCAACGTCCAGATCGACAAGACCGGCCCGTGGAGCATGACCGGCACAATTAACAAGTAGCAATGAACAATGCGCAAATAAAACCGCCCGATCGGCCAGTGGCCCGATCGGGCGGTTGCTTTGGTTACTTGCTTACTACTCTTCCGTCAGGTACGCTCGGATGTTGTGCTGGACGGCGTAGGCGGCAGCCTCGGCGCGATTGGTCAGCGAGAGTTTGCTCAGGATGCTGCTGACGTAGTTACGCACCGTGCCTTCACCCAGAAAGAGCGATTGTGCAATCTCGCGATTAGTCTTGCCTTCCGCGACGAGGCCGAGGACGCGCATTTCCTGATCGGTCAGTTGGCTGAACGCCGATTGCTCGTCTTTGCGTTGAGCTTCGCGCACGCGCGCAAACACCCGCTGCGTCAGGATCGGATCGAGCAGCGCTTCGCCCCGCCCTACCGACTCGATGGCGTGCACCAGATCGTCGCCGCCGATCTGCTTGAGCACATAGCCGGACGCGCCCGCCGCAATCGCCTCAAAGAGCATGTCGTCTTCGGCAAACGACGTCAGCATGATGACCTTGGTATCGGGCGCCTGCGCCACAATTTCGCGGCAGGCTTCGATGCCATTGCCACCCGGCAAGCGGATGTCCATGACGACCACCTCGGGCCGGTGCTGCAGAACCTTCTGCACCGCTTCTTTGGCCGTACCCGCCTCATCCACGACGCTGAAACTCGGATGACGCTCCAGCAGCGACCGCAATCCCAGGCGGACGACTTCATGATCATCGACGATGATGATACGCAGATGCTTCTTCAAATTTCGTTTCCTCGCAGGGAATGGTTTGGCTGACCTAAGTATAACACAGGGTAATTCTTAGTGCACAGTTCATCGTGCATAGTTAACCCGCTGGGGCGCTCAGGTTTTGCGCGTGGTCGAAACAATATTAGACAGGATCTTGGCAATTTCCAAGGCTGCTTGAATCATTTGAATTGAGCATTGCGCATTGTGCCTTAATTTATTCCTTCGGTTCCGCCAGCAGGTCCCAGACGAAACTGACGCTGAGGAAGACGACAAAGGTGAGCAGCAGACCTTCGATCTGGAGGGCAGTTAATTTGGGATCGATCGATTGGGCGATTTCGGGCGCAAAGGCGATGATGGCGATGACGGCGTAGGCAAAGGCCATCAGCCAGCGGCCGTAGCGCAGAAACCAGCCGCGATACGGTCGGGTGCGCGTGGCCTGGGCGAGGTAAATCTGCGCGACGATGCCCAAACCGCACGTGACCAGGAACACCAGCCGCCAGATGATTTTGATCTCCCCCGCGGTCTGCGCGCCCAGACTCATTGCCCCCGGTACGATGAGCGACAGCTGCACGCTGTACGCCATGCGCCGCCAGTTGGTGTCTGCCATCCAGTCGGAATGGCGGAATTGCACCACACCCCACCACAGTCCCAACAGCGTAAAACAAAACGTCGCGACAGTCTGATAGAACGCTTCCATGATCAGCCTCCTCCTGGCTAAACGAAGTCCGTTAAAAATAACTCCGCCTGTTGATATTCTCAGGCGGAGCAATCTCGCGAGGGCGAGTGTTGTTTACGGCGGCGTGCACGGTCCGGGCAGCAAGTCCGAGACAGGCGGCGCGTTGGGGTCCATTGTGACGTAAGCCACCAGATTGCCGCCTGAGTCATCGAACACCCGCAGTTCAATGTTGGCCGTCTTGCAACGGCGATAGCGCAGGACGTAAAACGCCTCCGAGCCATCCTTTGTGATCAACGTGCCATTCTCATCTGGCATGGCGTAGTGATAGCGGCCGTCGCCGCCATTGCCCCAGACGCGCACATTGCAGGTGTAGTTTGGCCCGTCATACGTGCACGACTTGAACTCGAAGCCATAGCCCAACGGAATCGCGGCAGATTGCGTCGCGGTCGCCGCTGGCGCGGTTGGCACAGCGGTCGCCGGCAATTTGGTGGGCTTCGGCGTGACAGGCACTTTGGTCGCCGTGGCGGCCTGTGTCGGCTGAGGCGTGCTCGTCTCAGTGGCGGTGGCCGTCGGGCTGAGCGTCTCAGTCGGCAGCGGTGTAATCGTCGGCGTGTCCGTGGGCTGAATGACGGTTGTTCTTAGAGGCAGTTGATTGAGTTGATCGGACGCCGTCGCCCCAAAATCAATCTGTGCGGCCTGTACCCAGCCGGTCACGCCGTCCGGCGTTTCGATGTTGAGCCACTGCCCATCGCCCGTGCGCGCCCGCAGATGAAATTGCGTCACCTTCGGCAGCAAGACCGATCGGGTTGCAGCATCCGGCGCGTCGTGCAGTTGGACTTGATCGGCGTTGAAAGTGAATAACACGGTTGTAACGGCGGGCGGCGTGGAGGTGTCAGTCGGCCCGATGGTGGGTACTGCCGTCGCTGTCGCTGTAGCCGTCGGCGGGACGCTGGCCGCCTGATTGCCATTCATGACGACAAAGACTACCACGACGACGGCCAGCCCGGCGATGATGATCACAGGAATGATCCACGCGGGACGTTTGGCAGGTTTCACACCGACGGGTGTCGGCGTGGGCGACACGACGACCGTGCCTACCGCGCCCGACGACACTACTGTCTGCGGACTGGCGATCTGAGTCGCAGCCGCCGCGGCGACGGTGCCGGTCGTTGCGGTCGGTGGGGGCGGCGTTAGGCCGCTGACGCGCCCGACGATCGTCGCGCCGGATAGTTTGATCGATGAGTCTTTGGCCGTGTGCGCTTCACTCTCGTCGACGGGCAAGCCCACGGCGCGGCGCAGATCGGTCAGCATTTCAGCCACTTTTTGATAACGCTCGTTGGGATCTTTCGCCAGCGCTTTCAAAATCACCGCGTTCAGCGCATCCGGCAGATCGGGTTTGAGGACTTGCGGCAGCGGCAGCGGCTCGTTGATGTGCTTCAAGACTACCGCCAGCGGCGTATCCGCATCGAACGGCAACCGCCCCACGACGAGTTGATAGAGCATCACGCCCAGCGAGTAAATGTCGCTGCGTTCGTCGCCGGGCTGGCCCATGCCCTGCTCCGGCGCCATATAACTGGGCGTGCCCACCATCGCGCCGCTGGCGGTGAGGTTGGACGCGCTGACGATCTTGGCGATGCCGAAGTCGGTGAGGATGACCTGCCCATCGGTGGTGATCATGACGTTGGCGGGTTTCACATCGCGGTGAACCATGTTGCGTTCGTGCGCATACTTCAGCGCCGAACCAACCGCCAACGTAATCCGCACGGCGTCATCGCGCGAGACCCATTCGCCGCGCGCTTCCAACGCCTGTAGGCGCGCTTTCAACGTCTCGCCGTTGATGAATTCCATGACCATGTAGTAGACGCCGTTTTCGACGTCGAAGTCATAGACTTGCACGATGTTGGGGTGGCGCAGCGTGGCGACGACTTTGGCCTCGCGTTCGAAGCGGGCGAGGAACTCTTTTTCGTCGGCGAGGAACGTGTGCATCAACTTGATCGCCACGTAGCGATCGAGGCTGGGCTGATGGGCTTTGTAGACTTCCGCCATGCCGCCGCGACCCAAATGCTCGATAATGCGATAACGGCCAATGGTCTTGCCGATTAGGTCATTCATCAATTTAAGTCCTCTGCGACATCAAGCGGGCATGATCGACTTTGAGACAACGATCCATGATGACGATTAAACCGGCCCGCCGCGCGTGCTGCGCGGCGGCGTCGTGCACAACGCCCAGTTGCAGCCAGATTGCCTTAGCCCCGATGTCGATGGCGTCATCGACAATGTCCGGCACAAACTCCGAGCGGCGAAACACATCGATCAGATCGAGCGTGAAGTCACGCGCCGCCGCTCGAAGATCGGGATAGGCGGTCAGCCCGAAGACCGATCGGATGTTGGGATTGATCGGGACGATGGTATAACCGACATCCAATAAATACGCAGCGACACCGTAACTCGCGCGCCATGGTTGATCCGATAGACCAACCACCCCGATCGTGCGAGTGGTCTTTAACAGCTGCGTGATCTGATCGTCAAGGTTCATGCCACAATCGGCGAGGCAAACACCACGTCGCGTGTTTGCAGTGTTTCGTTCTCGTGGATGAGATCGATCTTGATGCGATACTGGCCGGGCTGCGGCTGTCTGATATGCAGCGTGACCATGAAGTGCCGTTCCATCGTGCCGACGATGGTCAGGCTGCGTTCTTCTTCGCCATCGGGTCGATACAGGATCACTTCCAGATTCGGGTATTCGAGAAACGGTGTCAGAGTGAGCGTTAGGGCCACGCGCCGTCCGTCGGGCGCGACCTGCGCCGTCGCGTCCGTGATGCGGACTTCTTTCGGCGGCAGAGGAACTTCGTCTTCATCGGCAAAGAACATCATCGACATGAGTGCCTTCTCCCGCGCCGATTATATCACCGAGGAATGGACAATGTACAATGCGCACTGCTGAATGCGTAGTGCATAGTTGATAGTTGATAATTCTTAGCGAACGCCGCTCAGTCCAGCCCGCACGAATTCGGGCACACGATGCAGACACCCAGTGCGGTGGCTTCCACCGGGGTCGATCTGGCTGGAAACTGAGTGCGGTGACTTCCACCGGGGTCGAGCTGGTTGGAAACTGGGTTCGGTGGACTTCACCGAGGTCGATCTGGCTGGAAACTGGGTTCGGTGGACTTCACCGAGGTCAATCCGGCTGGAAACTGGGTTCGGTGGACTTCACCGAGGTCGATCTGGCTGGAAACTGGGTCTGGTGGCTTCCACCAGGGTCAGTTCGGCTGGAAACTGGGTTCGGTGGACTTCACCGAGGTCGATCTGGCTGGAAACTGAGGCTGGTGGCTTCCACCGGGGTCGAGCTGGTTGGAAACTGGGTCTGGTGGCTTCCACTGAGCCGATTTTGCAAGAAATCGACCTAAGAAACGGCATTATTCTAAAGAGTTTGCCTAAAAATTGACCGAAAGAAGTTTTCTTTCGGTCAGGCTGGCTGGAAATCGACCTTGAGAAAAGTTCTTTTGGTCAGTTCGGCTGGGAACCGACCGTGAGAAAAGTTCTTTTGCTCGGTTTGGCTGGACATCGACCGTGAGAAAAGTTCTTTTGCCCGGTTTGGCTGGAAACCGAGTGTGAGAAAAGATCTTTTGGTCAGTTTGGCTGAGAACCGACCGTGAGAAAACAGTCGCTCAAAGCCCGCGTCCGCGCAGGCGTGATGGACAATTAACCGACCGCGAGCCGACCAAAGCGTTCGGCATCTTCTAGGACGCGGTTGGGGAGCAAAAGGTGGCTTGACTTGAATTGGGTTGGGGCTATACTAAATTCCAGTTTTCACTTACTAAGCACCAAGTTACTCCGCAGATTGTTCCTTCATCAATTTAGTATTTTTTCGAGGAGAACCACACGATGTCGATTCGAATTGGGATTTATGATTTCTTTGCTTATACGATACCGGGCGCGCTGTATCTCATTGCGATTGGCTATCTAGCGACGATCTTCGGATTGGCCGCGCTCGATTTTCAATGGCTCGCCAATCTCGCCGGTCTGCAAGCCCTTGCGCTGGCGATGTGTGCGTATATCGGCGGACTGATCGTCGATCCGATTGCGATGCGGTGGTCGCACCTATTCCGTTCCAGAGACTTATCGGGCATCAAGTTAGACGAATTCAAAAAGGCACATCCCAACCTCGACGTGAAATTCAAGGCTAGCGATTGGCCGCTGTTGCTTGCGTACATCCGGCGGTTGAACGCAGACTTGGGTTCCGAGATCGACAAACACAACGCCACCAACATCATGCTGCGCAATGTCAGTTTCGGCCTCGCGTTGTTGGCCGTGTGTGAAGCGATTCAATTTGTGGTCAGCAATTTCTACATCTGGCACGCGATCTTGTGCGTGCTGTTCATAGCGATGTCCATCATCGCGGTGAGGAAGAGCATTCGATACGCGGGGTGGTTCTACTCCGGCATCTATGAAACCGTCGCCGCAAGCAGCCTCGAAGCGACGGATTTTGTCACCGCCCGACGATCACAGTCGGAGACCACGTCGAGCAAGAAATCGAAATCGTAGGGGTAAGGCGGCCTCGCCCCTATCCATTGCGTCTGCGTGGCGTGCCCACCAACATGCACGCCAACAGCGTCGTAATCGGCACAGCAGACACCAAGCCTAAGCTGCCCACCAGCGTCCGCACCACTTCTTCCGTCACAAACTCGCGATTGACGATCTGCCCAAACGGCTGCGGATAGATCGCAAACAACAGCAACAGCGGCAGCGATGCGCCCACATATGCCAGCACCAGCGTATTCACCGTCGATGCGATGTGATCCTGCCCGATGTTCATCGCGCGCCGATACAGATCGCGCAACCCCAAGGCCCGATTGGCCCGCGACAGTTCAAAGACTGCCGACGCCTGACTGATCGTCAAATCGTCCAGCACGCCGATCGCGCCGATCAGAATCCCTGCCAGCAGCAAGCCGCGCGGATTGATCGATCCGGCGGCGACTTGCAGAAAGCCCACTTCCTCCGCGCCAAAACCCGATAGGCGCGCGGCATCCACAAAGATCGACGCCAGCACGCCGGTGATGATCAAACTGATCAAAATGCCGAACACCGCCGCATGCGTTTTCAGCGACCAGCCATAAATCAGATATTGCGTCACGGCCAACAGACCAAACGCGCCCAACACACTCACCAGCACCGGATCACGCCCGGCTAGAATCATCGGCAGGATGAACTGCGTGATCACGTACAGACTGATCGCCATGCCCAGCAGCGAGCGCACGCCCTTCCAGCGGCTCACCGCGACGATCACCACGACGAATAACACCAACAGCGTGATCAGCGATCCCAACCGATCGGGTTCGGTGATGAAATAGATCTCGCCGCCGTCAGGGCGAATGATCTGCGACACCTGCACGCGATCGTCGGCCTTGTAGAGAATACTGCTCGACGCGAAGCCTTGCGTGCCGTAATCCACATCGACGGCGCGACCGGCGCGGCTGCCCGTCAAGATTTCGAGCCGTAACTTCTGATACGGCTGTTGAATGCCGCCTTGATCGGTGACCCCCTCATCGAGCACGGTGATGACGCGCGCCTCCACCGTCTCTTCATTGGGATTCGTTTGCGCCTGAATCGATGGCGCGTTCGATCGGCCAATCACACCCAGCGCGATCAACATGATCGCGGCGGCGATGACCAGCGTCAACGGCGGGCGTTGACTTTCAGCGTGATGATGTTCGTGTTCGTCCATATGATTCACTGACCACTGAAAACTGATAACTAACGACTGATAACTGCACCTGAACGCGCGCGATTATACCATGCGCATTTCATGGTTGACCGTCGTCCCTATCACAGTTACAATGACTTTACCAAGGAAAATAGGGGACTTCATGACCGATCACCTTCACTTCGAAACGCTCGCCATTCACGCCGGACAACAACCCGATCCCGCGACCGGCGCGGTGATGACGCCGATCTATCAGACCTCGACCTATGTGCAAAGTGGCGTCGGCGATCACAATGGCTATGACTACGCCCGCACCGACAATCCCACGCGCACTGCGCTGCAAAATTGTCTCGCCGCGTTGGAAAACGCCGCACATGGTCTGTGCTTCTCGTCGGGCATGGCCGCCATCGACACGCTGCTGCGGCTCGTCAAACCCGGCCAGCACGTCCTCGCCGCCAACGATGTGTATGGCGGCACATATCGTTTGTTCGTGCGCGTCCTCAGCGAATACGGCTTGCAGTTCGATTTCGTGGACATGAGCGATCTCGATCAAGTACGCGCGGCGATCAAACCCCACACGCGATTGGTGTGGGTGGAGACCCCAACGAACCCGCTACTCAAGATCGCCGATCTGGCCGCCATTGCCGAGATCGCCCATCGAGCAGGCGCACAACTCGCGGTGGATAACACCTTTGCGTCGCCGTATCTGCAACAACCGATCAATCTCGGCGCCGACTTCGTGATCCATTCCACCACCAAATACATCGGCGGCCACAGCGACGTGGTGGGCGGCGCGATTCTCACCAACGACGATGCCGCCTATGAGCGACTGAAGTTCCTGCAAAACGCGATCGGCGCGGTGCCTGGCCCGCAGGATTGTTTTCTGACCCTGCGCGGCGTGAAGACGCTGCCGCTGCGCATGGAGCGACACTCGTCGAACGCACAGAAAATCGCAGAGTTTCTAGCCGATCATCCCGGTGTGAAGAAAGTGCTGTATCCGGGTCTGGAGGATCATCCCAATCACGCCGTCGCAAAGAAACAGATGCGCTTGTATGGTGGTATGATCTCGTTCCTACCGGTGGGCAACGCTGAGACGGCCAAGCGCATCGCCGAGAAAACGAAACTATTCGCGTTGGCAGAATCACTCGGCGGCGTCGAATCGCTGATCGAGTTGCCCGCGCCGATGACGCACGCGTCTGTCGCCGGTTCGCCGCTAGAAGTTGATCCGACGTTGATCCGGCTGTCGGTTGGCATCGAAAACGTCGATGATTTGATCGAGGATTTGAGACAGGCGCTGCGTAACGAGTAACGAGTAACGCGCAGCGCCCTTACTCATTACTCGTTAAGGAACACACGATGCTATTCTCACCTGCTCTTCATGGCTCGGCCGGTATTCTTGACGAACTGTTGTTGTTCGGCGCGCCGCTGATCGTCGTGCTGATCATCCTCGTCATCAACAGTCGTCGTGCGCGCCAGCAGCAACCGCCGCGTGAA
>JAXLWI010000015.1:0-74723 GCA_046328575.1 Anaerolineae bacterium | reverse complement strand
TAGTCGGCGGGACGTTGAAGTACGGTGCCAGGTTGAAGTAATCCCACGTGCCGTTGGTTTGAAGCGTCGTCGGATTGTAGATCGACTGGATGCCTTGCCCTTCATTCAGCAGCAAATAGCGCGTGTCACCGCGCTGCACCACTTGAATGAAGTTGTATGAGGATTCATCCTGATACACTGTACCGGCGATGTCGCTGAACGAAATCGGCAACAGCGCGTGCAGCAGGATCAAGATGATCGGCAGCACGATCAACGGCAGCGCCTTCCGCTTCAAGCCGATCAACCCGATGACGAGTAACGTCAACGCCAGCACGACGAACGTGCCGCGCGTGCCGACGAGATTGAGCAGCACGAGTTCGGGCAGGAACGAACCGATGAAACTGCCCAACGTCGAGATGGCGTACAGGCGGCCCGCCACGCGCCCCGCTTGATCCACGTTCGTCATGGAGAGCCGCACCGCAAATGGCGACACACAGCCGAGCAGGGTGACGGGGACCGAGAAGAGAATCAACGTGACGGCGAACGCGAAGACGATCAGCGCGGCATTGAGATTGGCGAGGTTCTGCAAGTTGTCGCGGGCGATGCGTAACAGCGGCATGGCGATGAAGGGAATGAGGCCGACGAGGAACGCTCCCCATACGATGATGCGATACAGCGTTTCGACGCGTGGGGATCGATCGGCCCAGCGGCCGCCCAGCGTGTAGCCCGCCGCTAGGTAGAGCAAGATCAAGCCGATGACGACCGCCGAGATCAAGTTGGATGCGCCGAAGACGGGCGCAAACAGTCGGAACGCGGAGAGTTCGACGGCGAGCGTGACGAGGCCGCTGAAGAAGACTACCAATAGCAATTTTGGATTGTGGAGTTTAGAGGTTGGATTTGAAGACATGGAATTGACGACCACCGACGGCTGACCGCTGACGGCTGATTGCTGAAGGCTCATTGCTCATTGCCCCCCGCGGTATTATAATCGAAACTGCTACAGGCCGACCACTGGGTCGGCTTTTGTCTGCTTCACGAGGTGACATGGACTCTTTCGAAATTCAAACTCCGAAATCCGATCCGCCCGATCGCAAGGCGCTGCGGCAAAACGTCATCGCCATGCTCACGGACAGCGGCGCGTTTGGCGGCGCGCTGGGCTTCATGGGCTACAGTACCGTCATGCCCGCGCTCGTCTTTCAGTTGACGAGTTCCGAGCCGCTGGTGGGGCTGATCAATACGCTGTGGACGGGGATGTGGCTGCTGCCGCAGTTGCCCGCCGGGCGCTGGATGGCCGATCGGCCGCGCAAAAAACCGATTTTGCTCGTTACCGCCGTCATCGCCCGCGTGCCGGTGCTGCTGTTCGCGTTGGCGCTGGCACTGAATCTCGATCGGATGCTGTTATTTGCGCTGCTGACGTTGATGGTGCTGATGTTCCGCGGCGGCGATTCGGTGACGGCGGTGGCGTGGTTCGATAGCATCAGCAAGATGCTGCCGCCCAACATTCGCGGCCGGATTCTGGGCTGGACGCAGGCCATTGCATTTGTGCTGCAGTTCGGCGTGTCGTTTCTGGTAACGTGGGGTCTCAGCGCCAGTGCGCCCGCCTTTCCGCAGAATTACGCGCTGTTGTTTGGTTTGGCCGGTCTGGGCCTGATGGTTTCCACCTGCGCGCTGCTGTTCTTTATCGAGCCGCCCGGCGATGTGAGCAACAATGTGTCCGGGCAGTTGAACATCAGCGCGCACGCCCGCCACATCCTGAAGAACGATCGGGCGTTCCGGCAGAGTTCGATCGCGCGGCTGTTGATCGGCATCAACGCGCTGGCCCTGCCGTTTTACGCCGTGCACGCCATCAAGTATCTGGGCTTGCCAGAAGATTTGCTGGGCGCGTTTCTGGCCGCGCAGACGATCGGCGGAGTGGTGTCGGCGTTGATCACCGGCTCGATCAGCGAGCGGTACGGGGCGCGGATTGTGATTCGGATGACGATGCTGTTGGCGATGATTCCGCCCGTGTTAGGTATTCTGCTGAACCTCATCGGTCCGCAGGGTGGGGGGGTGTTGATCGTCGGCAACGTGTTGATCTTTGCGGCGATGGGCGCGACGGACGGTTCGTTCTTGTTGGGCTTCCTGCAATACATCATCGAGATTGCGCCGCCGGTGGAACGCACGGCCTATACGGGCCTCGCCAACACGATCGGCGGGTTGACCGTCATCGCGTCGTTGTTGGGTGGCATTCTGTTACAAGCCACTTCGTATCCGGTGTTGTTCATCGCCGCCGTCCTCGGTCCGGTGCTGGGTCTGCTGGTGGCGTGGGGCTTGCCGAAAGTGGCGCATCAACCGTAGGGGCGAACCGACGTGTTCCCCGAATGACGGGCAGACACGCAGGTCTGCCCCTACGGATTGGCCCTTACGCGATGCGGCGCTTTCTTCCCCGCGTCTTGACGCCGAGTTTGCTCAATACGTCTGGCCGATGGTACAGACCCGCGCTGACCAGACCGTTGAAGCGCCGCCACCATTGTTGCAGCGCCTGAAAGGCGGCGCGCTGCTGCGCCCGCTGCCCCAACTCCTCGCCCAGCGCCGTCATCTGCGCCGTTCGCGCGGCTAGCCACTGAGCGGCCAAGGCCTCGATGGCGTCTAACCGTGCGGCCGAGTAGCCTACCTCGGCTAACGCTGCCGCCCGCGCCGCATCGTTCCGCGCGCCGCCGCAGAAAACCTTGATGGCTCCATCTAAATGCGCGTCTGACCGGGCGCGGCGTCGCCGCCGGGGTCGATCGGATTGGGGGACGTCCGCCGGGGTTGTCTCCGGCTCGATCGGATCCGCCGCTCCCCCGCGCGTCCGCTTCGGTCCGGTCTTATGCGGCTGCGCGATATCCAGCGCAATCAAATCGCCCGGTTGATCCCAAAACACCACCTGTGCCACCTGCGCTGCCGCGTTGTACTCGGCCCACAATTGCCGCCGCAGGGCCTGCACCTGCCGCGTCGCCAGCAAGCGATTGCCGTACTGCGAATTGGCGCTGACCGGCCGACTGGCCGCCGCTTCGTACAACGCCCAGCCCTCGGCCAACTTCTCGGGCGTCAGGCCCACCTCATTGAGGGCTACGCCCAAATCGGGGTCCGTCCGCGCTGCCGATAGCGCAATGCGAGCCTCTTCCAGCATCTCTGCCTTGCGAGTATAAGCCATAATTCTGCCCTCTGGTCAATCAGATGTTACCTTTATAGCATCAGATTATACCTTTTGTCAATCAGATATTTCCTTTGAACAGTCAGATATGCCCTTTTATCTATCAGATATTTACTTTATATTACCAGATGTTTCCTTTATATCATCAGATATTTATTTTATACTATCAGATATTTCCTTTGCACTTTCAGAACATTCTGATAGCCAAAAGTCACTTTCTGATAACAGACAGGAAGTAATAGGCTATTGGAAGGTGATATTCGTAGGCTCCGATGTCAAATCCGTGACCTTGCGGGCGAGAAATGCCATCAATATCGACTGAAATGCCAGCATCTGTACCATAATCGATGGCTGCCGAGCCAAATCTGAGAGCATAGTTGTCCGAATTCGGATCGATAAAGCGCGGATCGCCGATGAGGGAGTGTGCGCCGGGCGTGATTCCGAGCGTGTGGTTGCGATGAAAGTTTTGGTGAGACCAATGATTGAGTTCGTTAAAGCTTTGCTCTCCGTTCGCGGGGACGCGGGCTTGGTGCACTGCGGAGTTTGAATTGTGCGAACACGAATACAGTATAATCCCCCGCATGACACGACAGAGACGGTTGGCGATGGTGTTAATCAGTGTATGGAGCGTGTTCGCAGTGACAGCCTGCGCGTCGGCTACGCCGAGCCTCGCCACGCCCACGCCGCTGGCTACGCCGCCGCCTTTGGCTACCCGCACGCAACCGCCGAAAGCGACCTCGACGGCCACGCCCACGCCCTTGCCCTCACCGACGATGGATTTGCCGACCCCCACGGCCACGTTGTCCATCGAGCAGATTCACTATCGCCTCGTCGGCTACTATCCGTCATGGGGTATCTCGGCTCACAACTACACGCCGTACAGCATCACGACGAATTTGTTGACGCACGTCATCTACGCCTTCAGCCAGATCGATCGGGTCACGTCGCACTGCGCGTACGTCGACGAATATACCGATCACCGGAACCTGATCGATCTGGGGCAGGTGAAGGCGGCGGCTCCGCACTTGAAGGTGCTCATCGCCATCGGCGGCGCGACGCTGTCCAACGGCTTTTCTGACGCCGCGCTTACGGATGAGTCACGGCGCGCCTTCGTCAAGTCGTGTCTCGATCTCTATTTCGACACGTATCCCGATGTGATCGACGGCATCGACATCGATTGGGAATTTCCCGGCGTGGGCGATACGGCGCGGCCCGACGATAAGCACAACCTGACGTTGTTGATGCAAGAGTTCCGCCGTCAACTTGACGAGCGGACCAAACGCACGCAGCGTCCGTATCTGCTCACGATTGCGATGCCCAGCGGCGCGAGCCTACTGAATTTCTATGAGATCAAGGACTTGTCAGCGACGACTGATTGGTTCAACTTAATGGCGTATGATTTTCATGGCCCGTGGAGCAAGGCGACCAACTTCAACGCGCCGTTGTATCCCGTCGCCGACGATGCTTACCCGCTCAACAACGTCGACGCGGCCGTGCAGGCCTATTTGAAAGCCAATGTCTCACCGGAGAAGATCGTGTTGGGGGTCCCGTTCTATGGGCACGGCTGGGCGGGTGTTTCCGCCGATAATCACGGACTGTATCAACGCAGCACGCGTTTGCCTCAAGGCACGTTCGATGGGAGTGCGTATACGTACTGGGATTTAGCGGAGAACTACATCGATCGCAACGGCTACGTGCGATATTGGAGCGAAGCAGCGCAAGTCCCGTGGTTGTACAACGCCGCCGATCGGATCTTCATCACCTACGATGATCCCCAATCGATCGGCCTCAAAGCCGATTACGTCCGCGCCCATCATTTGGGCGGCGCGATGATGTGGAACCTCAGCAGTGACGACGGCTCATTGCTGCAAGCGCTGTTTCAGGGGTTAGTCATCAGTGGTCAGTAGTCAGTTATCAGTAATCGATGAGCAAATCACTCTGCGCGGTTCGTGACTGACGACTGACAACTAACAACTGAAAACTGCCCACTACTTCGCAAACATCGGCGCGCCCAACACATCTTCCAGGCGATCGCCGTTGCGGATGAGGCTCACTGGCACGCTCGACGCGCCGAGTTCGGCCACGACCTTATCGGTGCCGGGCGGCCCACCGAATGACTTCGCATCGAGCACGACGGTTGTTACGTGCAAGCCGCTGCGCTTCAAATGCCGCGCCACTTGCGCCCACTTCGGATCGGTAGACGGCGAGATCAACACCAGTGTGGTGCCGCGCGGCAGCGCGGGTGTCTCGCGATACAGCACTTCCTCAAACGGCACAATGCCGCGCGCGCGCAGTACGGCCAGCGTTTCCAGAATCTTTTCGAGTTGTCGCTCACCCCGATCGGCTTGTAGGACTTCGCGGCGCTGCCCCAGTGCGACGAGACCCAACGTGCGATCGCGGCGCAAGAAGAACATCGCGATCGACGCCGCTGCGCTGATAGCATATTCTTCCGTCGAGGGGGGCAGCATGATCGGGATGGCGGCCTTACGCAGCAAAGCATCCGGTTCCTCTTGCAGATCGAGTTCGGGCAGATGCCGATCGCCGTAATGCACGCCTGACCACAGATCGACCATGATCCACACATCGGCCAACGGATCGAGTTCGAACTCTTTCACGATCAGCCGGTCTTTGCGCGCGGTGCTCTTCCAGTGAATGCGATTGAAGGGATCGCCTGGCTCGTAATCGCGCACGCCCGCCGCGTTGGTGGTGACGTAGTGGGTGCGGCGGCGCAACGCATCGCCGCCCGGCAGCACGCCGATCGGCAGCGGAAACGAGCGGAGGTTTACGGTATTCGGATAAACCACCAACGCCGACGTGTGCGGCAGATGGTACCTGATGCGGAACAACCCGAACGGATCGCCGCTGGTGAGCGAGATCGGCCCCAGCCGAAAGCGGCCGCGTTCGCGGCAGATGGTGCGCACCGTCCACGAATACTCGGTGCGGCCCGGCATGTTGGAGACGACGTGGCTGACGTGGTGACCGGGCATGTCGGACTCGTCGTCCATCTCCAGCCACATATTGGGAATGGCGCTGCGATTGCGGAGGATGAACGTTTCCGCGATCGCGCTGCCCACTTGGGCGCGTCGCATGCGCGTCTGCCGCACCAACTGCACGCGGCTCAACGCGGTGCGCGCCCAGAAATACGACATGAGCAGCACCAATACCACGGCGTAAAACACCGTGAAAAACAGGGAGCGTGTGGTGGCTAAGCCCAGCACCAACGCGACCAGACCGACGATGGCAACCGATCGAACGCGAGTCATAGAGAGTTGTCAGTGATTAGTTATCAGTGAGTGGGTGTCAGTTATTAGGTATCAGTCGCAAGTGGCCGGCAGATAACCGCGAGCGGGTTGCGAACATGTGATGTCGGATAACTGAGCGCTACTAACTGATTGCTATCAGTTGGGTTTCACCGAGCCGCCGGGCACGGGCACGCTCGCCAGGATGTCGCGGATGATGGCCGTCGCGTCCACGTCTTTGATACGCGCCGACGGGCTGACGATCATGCGATGCGCCAGACCATACGGCGCCAGCGCCTTGATGTCGTCGGGGATCACGTACGCGCGACCTTCCAGTGCGGCTCGCGCCTGCGCCGATCGGAACAGCGTCAGCGAACCGCGCGGCGACGCACCTAGATATACATCGGCGTGTTTGCGCGTGCGCGTCACAATCTCGATGATGTACGACTTCACCAGCACGTCTACGTAGATGTCGCGGATGGCGGCCTGCGCGGCAACGAGTTCCGCCGCCGACACTACTTGCCCGATGCTTTCCAGTGGATGCACTCTTTGCTGCGAATCCAGCACTTTGATCTCATCGGTCGGATCGGGATAGCCCAGATGCAAGCGCAGCAAGAAGCGGTCCAACTGCGCCTCGGGCAGGGGGAAGGTGCCTTCGTATTCGATGGGGTTCTGCGTCGCCAGCACCATAAACGGCTCGTCGAGTTTGTGTGTCTCGCCGTCGATGGTGACCTGCCGTTCTTCCATCGCCTCCAACAACGCCGCCTGCGTTTTAGGCGTGGCCCGATTGATTTCGTCGGCCAACACAATGTTGGCCTGAATCGGACCCGGCTGATAGACAAACTCGCGCGTGCGTTGATCGAAGATGCGCACGCCCGTCACATCGCTGGGCAGCATATCGGGCGTAAACTGAATACGGCGGAATACGCAGCCGATCGACTTCGCCAGCGACTTAGCCAGCATCGTCTTGCCGACCCCCGGCACGTCTTCGATAAGCAAGTGACCCTGACACAACAACCCGATGATGGCTAACTGGAGAGTTTCGGATTTGCCGACGATGACTTTGCCAACGTTCTCGACAATCTGAGTGGCAACCGCTTTTGGATCAGACATGAGTTGATTGCTCCACGTGGAATTGGCACATTGACAAGTATACCCGAAACTGTGACTGGAGGTTCAAACCCCTGAACCGGGCTACGTTCGCTCGCGGCTGGGGTTCATCGGGTCTGGTTCATCGATCGCGTCTCGCGGTCGATCGGGTGAAAACGCCCGCGTGGACGCGGGCTTGAAGCGAATTAGCCGGTTCGACAGCCAACGCTTTCTCATCGCCTTTGGTTCACGGTTTATTGATAGTCCCAACACTGCATCCCTTGAAATGATTGACTTGCGTGTGCATATCCGAATTAACTCATGCTATAATCGAATAGAGTTGTAAGCCAAGGACAGTTGCTGTGTCGTCTATCACGCTTGATAACCTCCGCCTTAACTATCGACAGGTTGGCCATGGCCCTGACGTGTTGCTGATCCACGGCTGGGTATCGTCGCTGCGGATGTGGGCAGACACGCAAGATCGATTAGCCACGGCAGGTTATCGCTCCACTGCGCTCGATCTGCCCGGCTTCGGCGATTCCGATCGTCCGCCGTTCGACTGGTACTCATTGGAGCGATACACCCAGTTACTTCAGGCCTGCGTTCAGCGGTTTGATCTACAGCAACCGGCTGTCGTGGGGCATTCGTTGGGCGCAACGCTAACCTTGAGTCTGGCCGCAACTGTGCCGGTGCGAGCCGTTGTCGCCTGTGCGCCCATCGTCAACGGGGGGCTGTATGGTCATCGGTTTTTGACGGCCGCGCCCACTCGGCGTATGGTCAGACGCTGGCAGGCTCATCCCTTGTTGTCCGTGCTAGGCGAAATGTCGCCCGTGATCATGCCGGGGTTGGCACGCACGGATGCGCAGCGCCGCAATCAAGAAGACCTGGGTCGCACGACCTACACTGCGGCGACGGGCAGCCTGCGGACATTGATCGATCTGAATCTGGAAGAACGCCTGCGATCGATAACCGCGCCGACGTTGATTTTGATTGGCACGCGCGATCTGACCGTACGGCCTACACAAGGCCAACTCGCGGCCCGATTGATCCCCGGCGCCCAGCTGGTCGAGTGGCGCGGCGTCGGCCACGGTCTCATCGACGATCGTCCGCAGCAGTTTCATGAATTGTTACTTGAGCACCTGAGTCACGCTGTGCCTGCTTTGCCGCTGAATCCAGCATCATCGAACCGCTGAACTCGATCGGTGCGTCGAGCCGCCAGCTGTCTGACGTTGTACTCAGCCGAGGCTAAACTATGGATGCCATCCGCGCTTTCATTGCCATCGAATTGCCCGTGTCAATCCTCGATCAACTGGGTCAGATTGAAGCGCGCCTTAAGCCGCAGATGCCGCCCGACTGCATCCGCTGGGTAAAGCCGGACAGCATTCATCTTACGCTGAAGTTTTTGGGGCAAGTGCCGTCGGATCAGATCGCGTTGATTCTATCGTCACTGCGCACGGCGGTGGCCGCGCATCACACGTTCTCGCTGGAAGTCGCTGAAGCGGGCTGCTTCCCTAATTTGCATCGACCGCGCGTCGTGTGGGTCGGCGTGAAGGAAGATGCGCCGGGCAATCGCTTAGCGCATCTGCAGCGCTCGGTCGAAAATGCCATCTCGCCACTGGGCTATCCTACGGAACAACGCAGTTTCTCGCCGCATTTGACGTTGGGGCGTCTGGCCCGCGACGTGCGACCGGGTGAGCTGAAAAAGGTGGGCGATGTCGTCGGCGCTAGCAACGTTGGCTTGCTGGGTCGCTGGGAAGTGGCTAACGTCGCGTTGATCAAGAGCGATCTGCAGCCGTCTGGCGCAGTATACACGGTGTTAGCCCAGGCGCCGTTGACGGCCAAATAGGCGCTCGCGCTGGACGAGAGTCTGGCGTTGAGCCTCGGCCGCCCGCGTCGATGCGGGCCAAGCGGACACAACCGATCATGTTTGAAGATCGTGTGGATGCCGGTCGACAGTTGGCCGCCGCACTGAGCGATGTCCGTGAGGCGCGGCAGCCCGTCGTCGTGCTCGGCATTCCGCGCGGCGGGGTCATCGTCGCGGCCGAAGTAGCCGCCGCCCTCAATGCTCCGCTGGATGTCTGCCTCACCCATAAACTCACCGCGCCCGACAATCCCGAACTCGCCATCGGCGCTGTCGCCGAAGACGGCACCACGCTGTTGGACGACGAATTGATTCGCCACCTGTGGGTCTCGCACGCTTATCTGCAGCGTGAGATCGATCGCCAGCGGGCTGAGATGAAACGTCGGGCGCAGATCTATCGCCGCGGCTGCGCCCCGTTGAATATGATCGATCAGATTGTGATTGTGATCGACGATGGCGTCGCAACTGGCTCGACGTTGATCGCGGCCTTGCGAGCGGTGCGCGCCTTACCGATCGCGCGCTTAATCGCCGCCGTGCCGATCGGACCGGCGCTGATCAAACCCAGGTTGCAGCACCTGGCCGATCGCGTGGAGATGCTGTTCGCGCCATATGACTTTTGGTCGGTCAGCGGCCACTATGAGCACTTCGATCAAGTTACTGACGCCGCTGTTGTCGCCGCTTTGGCTCGATTCCGCCCAGCCGCCTCGACGAAGTAGACAGGACCTTTCTCCCAACACTCAATCTACTTTAATGCGCTCTGCCTACTCCCGATTGGCGAGGCGGCTACCCATTCGGGTAGTCTTGCTTGCCTTAACCGTAACTCGATGTATCATCTGGCGACTAATCGAGAGACTGCCGCTGGGGAGCACAACGCTTGGTCGAACAATCGAACCGGGAATTGGAATGGAGTTTTTTCGCCGTGCTGGTGGTAGGGGCGGCTTATCTGGCCTATGAATATTTCGGCTCGCCGCGCGGCAGTGATCCATTGGGCCACGTCATGGGCATCGTCGGCATGACGATGATGTTGATGACGGAGGTGCTGTACACGTTTCGCAAGCGCGTCAAAAGCTTTCAGGTGGGGCGTTTGCGTGCGTGGCTGTCGTTTCACATTTTCACTGGCATTGTGGGACCGGCGTTGGTGTTGGCCCACAGCGCCTTCGAGTTCAACGGCCTGGCAGGACTGTCGATGATCTTCACCGCGATTGTGGTGGGCAGCGGTTTTGTCGGGCGCTATCTGTACACGGCGATTCCGCGCTCACGCGCCGGTGCCGAATTGAGTCTGAGCGAAGTGTCCGAGCAAGAAGCCGAAGTGCAAACCGCCATCGATCAGTTTACAGCTGCCCGATCGGTTCGCGTGCAGGCCATCGTCGAAGCCGATGCGGCGCGGCGCGCCGAACTGCAGCGGGATTCAGTGGGCAGTATCATGAGCCGCGCGTTGACCGACTGGCGCTATCGCCGCGATCTCAATCGGCAACTGGGTCAACTCGATCGGGATGAGCGACAGTATTCCAAAGAGTTGTCGCGCTTGCTGCGCCGCCGCCGTGAATTGGAGCGGCAGATCGCCACACTGCATTCGGCGCACCGGTTGATGAGCGCGTGGCATACCGTGCACGTGCCGTTAGGCGTGACGCTGTTTCTATCGGCGTTTCTACATGTGATCGGCACACTCTATTACGGCGCCGTGAAGTTGTTCTGATGAAGCGCCATCCGTTTTTCTCACTGCCGGGTTGTATCGCGGCGTTGGTCTTCATCGTCGGGATGTTGGCGGCGACGGCTGTGCTGGGCGGCGTGCTTTTCAGTCCAGGGCAATTGTCCGCTCAAGGCGTCGAGCGTCAGCCGCTGCAAAACTTCAAATCGCACGCTGAGTTTGAAGGTCGCTGTGAGTTTTGCCATGCGCCGTGGCTGGGCGTTACAGCCGATTTGTGTGAAACCTGCCACACAAATGTGGCCACTGAACGCCAAACGAGTACCGGCGTGCATGGTGTGTTGAAGCAGACGCACGAATGCCAGCTGTGCCACGTTGAACACGAGGGGCGGCAAGCGAACCAGACGACCAAGGCCATGTTGACGTTTCCACACGAGCAGACGGGCTACAGTCTGGTGAAGCATCAGAAATGGCCGGACGGCAAACAGTTCAACTGTCAGGACTGCCACGACCAATCGAGTGCGGCGTACGCGTTCAGCCTGTCGACATGTGAAACGTGCCATCGCAAAGTCGACAATGCTTTTGTCGATAAGCACGTGGCTAAGTACAGCGCCGATTGTCTGGCCTGCCATCAGAAACTCGATCCGTTTGATCATCACACGTTCAGACTGGTCGGCGGGCATGCGCAAGTCAAGTGCACGCAGTGCCACACCAACGGCACTTTTACGCAAGCCAAGGCTGATTGCGCCACCTGTCATGCCGATCCAGAGATTCACAAAGGCATGTTCGGTACCGATTGTGCGGCCTGTCATACGATCGTGGCCTGGACACCGGCGGAGTTGAAGAAACACACGTTCCCGATCGATCACGGCGGCGAGGGCGAGATTGCCTGCGCGACGTGTCATACCAAGACTTACACGGAATATACGTGCTACAACTGCCACGCGCACAATGCCGAAGAAGATCGCGTCACGCATGTGAATGCGGGCATTCCAGAATTCAGCGATTGCATGAAGTGCCATGCGGATGGAAAAACGCATGAACAATAAGCCATGTGAAATATCTTAGTGTGATTAACGTATTACTTGTTCAGTGCTACTTGTTAATTGCGAGCGGGGTTATCGGTGAGAGAAGTCTTAATTCGAGACTTAGGTAAATGCATCAACTGTGACGTGTGCGTCGATGCCTGTCGCACGCGGCACGGTCGAGCGCGTATGACGATGACGGGCGCGGTGTTCGGCCACTATCAACTGCCGGACGTGTGCCGCAATTGCCCCGATCAGCCGTGCGTCACCGCTTGTCATCTCGACGGGATGCATCTGCACGACGGCAAGACCTTCGTTTCGGATGCCTGTCGCGGCTGCAACAAGTGCGTCGAGGCGTGCCCGTACGGTGTCATCGTCTTGCTGCCGCGCGAGCATCAAAAGCGCGAAGGCTTCTTCAAGCGGGTCGTTTCACAAGCCCGCGGCCTCGGCAACGGCCATCAACCCGTCATCGAAGGGCGCGTCGCCGCCGATGCCACGCGCTGTGTGCAGTGCGGCATCTGCGGCTACAACTGTCCGGTCGGCATTCAGGTGCGTGATTACGCCCGCGAAGGCAAACTCGTCGACGATGATCGGTGTGTGAAGTGCGGCCTGTGCATCGAGAAGTGTCCGCGCGGCACGCTGCGGTGGGAATCGACGGACGGGGTGACGATTCCGCAAGCGCCCACGCCCTTGATGCGCGCCGACAAGTGCGATCTGTGCAAAGGCTACGGAGAAAGTGCCTGCGTGAAAGAATGTCCGACTGGTGCGATGATCCGCGTGCCTGCCGATGATCGCATTCGCGCATTGAATGAAGAACTCTACATGGCCGTTATGGAGCGCGTCAATCTGCCCGTGCAAGAGACGCACCACTCCGAGCCGATTCCGCTCTACGATGATATTCCGGTCAGTTCGCGTCCGCCCAGCACTCAAACGGTGCTGCGCCCGAAAGACAAAGCGGTCTCCAATGTGCCGGAGCCGCGAGTGGTGACCAGTCGGACCGGGCGTTGAGTAACTAACCCACTGATTCATACGAATCTTCGCTAAAAGAGACTTATGCGTCAATATGTGATTATCGGCAATGGAGCGGCGGGTGTGACGGCTGCCGAAGAACTGCGGCGGCGTGACGCGCGCGCTAACATCACCATGGTGTCCGACGAAAAGTATCCGATGTACAGTCGGCCTGGCCTGGCTTACATTCTGATCCATGAAGTGTCGGTTGAACAATCGTTGGCGCGCAAGCCGGAGTGGTACACCCAGCATCGAATCGAGTTGATCACCAGTCGCGCTGAGAAGATCGATTTTGAGCGGCGCACGGTTCAGTTAGCCAACGGGCGCGGCTTATTGTACGATGCGCTGTTGATTGCCGTTGGCGCTACGGCTGTCAAAGCGCCATTTCCGGGCGGTAATTTAGACGGGATCGTGTATCTCGATAATCTCGACAATACGTTGGAGATTCTTCAGCGGGCCAAGACGGCCCGATCGGCGGTGGTGGTGGGCGGTGGTATCACGGCGCTGGAAATGGCTGAAGGGCTGGCACATCACAAGGTCGAGACGCACTATCTGGTGCGCAAGAACAACCTCTGGTCGGCGTTGTTAAACGATCAAGAATCCAAGTTGGTCGAAAAACAAATCCTGCATCACGGTGTCAACATCCACTACGGCCACGAAACGAGCGAAATCTGTGGCGAAAATGGCCGCGTAGCCGCCCTGAAAACGAACAAGGGCGAGGTCATTCCCTGCGATGTTGTTGGCGTGGCGATCGGTGTGAAGCCGAATCTGTCGCTGGCGAAAGGCACATCGCTAGAGGTCGATCGCGGCATTCTGACCGACGAATACCTCCAGACCAACCTCCCCAATGTCTACGCGGCGGGTGACTGTGCGCAGATCTACGACACATGGAGCGGCGAAAAGCGTGTAGACAGCCTGTGGCCCACGGCTATTGCCTCAGGCCGGATTGCGGCGCAGAACATGTCCGGACTCAAACAGCCTTATCGCAAAGGCGTGCCCTTTAACGCGGCCCTGTTGTTCGGTCTGCACCTCACGGCGATCGGGCAGGTGGCCGCCGCCGGGCGTGACGACACCGACGCCGAAGAACTGTCGTTCATCTCGCGCGGTGCCAGCGAGGTGTGGACTTCGACGGCGGGCACCGGCTACACCAGCGCCTGGGCCGACGACGGTACTTCATCGCAGCGGTTGATTGTGCGCGACAACGTCATTGTAGGAGCGTTGCTGCTGGGCAATCAACGCCTCGCCGATCCCCTCCGCGACCTGATTGAGCGCCGGATCAACGTAGAACGAGTGAAAAAGCAACTTATGTCCGGTGGAACGGCCATGTCGGTCGCAGTTATGGACACCTGGACTCGCCTCAAACGCGAAGGTAAAGTTTAATCAAAAATGAAACTACCCTTAAGGGCAGGCTAAAAGTCTGCCCTTTTTTGCCGTTTCTTATTTTTGTTTAATGCGACTATAATGCACAGACGCCAACTTTCTCAAATCAAATTCAAACAATGCGCCGCCTACGCACGTTTGCCATCATCGGAATTGTCTTCCTGCTCGTTTGCGCCTTAACGATTATCTTTGCGTCCGTCGCTCAGGCTAGTCTGCCGGGCGACGGTTTGTATCCCGTTAAACTCGCCCTTGAACAAATTAGCCACGGCCTCACGCCCGATCCAGTCGGCCATGCCCGGCTTGAACTGGACTCTTTGCAGCATCGGCTGGACGACCTTCAACAGGTGCTGAATACCGATCGAATGAACGTGGCGCTGGGCGAGGTGGAAACGGCGTTGATCGAAGCCACCCGATCGATCACGGCGCTGCCCGCTGGGGAGCAGGGCGACCTGCGAACCGAACTCGCCCGACTGGCGCTGCGGGCAGTCACCGATCTAACGAAGTGGCAGCAAACCGGCGGCTCGAATCCCAATCTCGATCGGGTGATCCGGCTGAGCAAGGCCATCGCCGAAGCGGCTGCGGATCTCAACATCTCGATCGGCCAGCTGCTCCTCATCGTGAGCGGCGGATCGGGGGGCACGGGCGATCAATCGAGTATGGGTGAGATTGCCGCGCGCACGATCACCATTCCGCCGGAACTGCGCGATAAACATCGCCCGCCGTTCAGCGGCAAACACGCCGAGATCGCCTGCAACACCTGTCACGTTGATGGCAAGACGCAGGGCCTTTCGGCAACGTGCGTGAGTTGCCACGAAGACAAACATCAAGGCAAGTTTGAACAGGTCGGTGTGACGTGCGATCGTTGTCACACCGATGTCGCGTTCAAACCCGCCAGTTTCGACCACAAGGATTTTCCCGATTGCCAGAAGTGCCATCAAGTTGACGCGCCCAGCAATCACTTTCCGGGCCAGTGTAGCAACTGTCACACCACCGAAGTGTGGAAGCCCGCGCACTTCGATCACACGGGCTTTCCATTCTGCGTGACCTGCCACTCCAAAGACGCGCCAGACAATCACTTCCCCGGTCAATGCAGCACCTGTCACGCGACGAACGCGTGGAAACCCGCCAACTTCAATCACGGCGGCTTCACCGATTGCGCGTCGTGCCATACGAAAGACAAGCCTGCCAATCACTTCGAAGGGCAATGCAGCCGCTGTCACGCGACGACCGCGTGGCTGCCCGCGACGTTCGATCACACCGGCTTCACGGATTGCCTCGCGTGCCACACCAAGAACAAGCCGGTCAATCACTTTGAAGGGCAGTGCAGTAATTGTCACTTGACCACCGCGTGGCAACCGGCGCATTTCGATCATACGGGGCAAATCAACTGTGTTGCGTGTCACACGAAAGACAAGCCCCAGCCGCACTTCGAAGGCCAATGCAGCAACTGCCATTCGACGGCGGTGTGGAAACCCGCCCACTTCGATCATACCGGCCAAGCCGATTGCGCGTCATGCCATACGAAGGATAAGCCGCAGCCACATTTCGAGGGCCAGTGCAGCACGTGCCATACGACGGCGGTCTGGAAACCCGCCCACTTCGATCACACCAACCAGACTGAATGTCTAGCTTGCCATACGCCGGATAAACCGGCCGATCACTTTGAGGGTCAGTGCGCCAAGTGCCACACCACGACCGGCTGGCGGCCCGCGCACTTCGATCATACCGGCTATGTCTTCTGCATTACGTGCCATCAAACCGATGCGCCGATCAATCACTTCCCCGGTCAGTGCAGCAACTGTCACGCCACC
Organism: Anaerolineae bacterium; assembly: GCA_046328575.1. Taxonomy (GTDB): domain Bacteria; phylum Chloroflexota; class Anaerolineae; order Fen-1058; family Fen-1058; genus JAGOBP01. Next base: position 58,511 of record JAXLWI010000015.1, on the reverse strand, counting down.
AATCAGTGGAAGCCCGCCAACTTCAATCACACCGGCTTCAGCGATTGCGCGTCATGTCATACAAAGGACAAGCCACAGCCGCACTTCGAGGGTCAGTGCAGCTTGTGTCACATCACCAATGCGTGGCTCCCGGCGAGTTTCAATCACACCGGGCAAAGCGAATGTCTGGCCTGTCACACCGTCGATAAACCGGCCAATCACTTCGATGGCCAGTGCTCGACCTGTCACACGACGACGGCCTGGAAGCCTGCCACCTTCGATCATACCGGCCAAACCAACTGCGCATCGTGCCATACCAAAGACAAGCCGGCCAATCACTTCGAGGGCCAGTGTTCAACGTGTCATACCACCAACGCGTGGACACCCGCCAGCATGGATCACACCGGCTTGACGGACTGTGTGTCCTGTCACACCGCCGATAAACCTGCGCCGCACTTTGACGGTCAGTGCAGTAAGTGCCACTCGACTGGCGCGTGGACGCCCGCCACTTTCGATCACACCGGGCAAACCGACTGCCTAGCATGTCACAGCACCGATAAGCCCAATCCGCATTTCGATGGGCAGTGCAGCACCTGTCACACCACAAACGCGTGGCAGCCAGCCACGTTCGATCATACGGGACAAACGGATTGCCAAAGTTGTCACACACCCGATCGGCCTGCCAACCACTTCCCGGGTCAATGTTCGACGTGTCACACCACCACGGCATGGCAACCGGCTAACTTCGATCATACTGGCTTCTCGGATTGCGCTGCATGCCACACCAATGACAAGCCCAATCCGCACTTCGAAGGTCCGTGTAGCAGTTGTCACACGACGAGCGCGTGGACACCCCCCAGCGTCAACCATCAAGGTCTGACGGACTGCATCGCGTGTCATACAACCGATAAGCCCAATCCGCACTTTGATGGTCAGTGCAGTCTGTGTCACGCCACCAACGCGTGGCAGCCCGCGCACTTCGATCACACCAATCAAACGGACTGCCTTGCATGCCACACGCCCGATAAGCCGCAGCCGCACTTTGAGGGTCAATGCAGCACGTGTCACACGACGGCGGGTTGGTTACCGGCTACATTCGATCACACCGGACAAACCGATTGCGCGTCATGCCACACGCCCGACAAGCCGGCCAACCACTTCCCTGGTCAGTGCAGTCAATGTCATGCGACCACATCATGGCAACCGGCGACATTTAATCATACGGGCTTTACGGATTGTCAGGCCTGTCACATGCCGGATAAACCGGCCAATCACTTCGAGGGGCAATGCAGCACGTGTCACACGACCAACGCGTGGCTACCCGCTAACTTCAATCACGTCGGACAGACGGATTGTCTATCATGCCACACGGCCGATAAGCCAACGCCGCATTTCGAAGGTCAGTGCAGTGCGTGTCACACGACGAATGCGTGGTTGCCTGCCAACTTCGATCACGCGGGGCAGACCGATTGTCTCTCATGCCACACGTCCGATCGGCCGGCCATACACTGGCCGGGTCAATGCAGTTCCTGTCACACGACGAATGCGTGGCAGCGTGCCAACGTCAGCCATCTTGGCTTAACTGACTGCGCGGCTTGTCACACATCCGATAAGCCCGCAAATCACTTCCCGGGTCAATGCAGTCAATGTCACAACACCTCGGCGTGGCAGCCGGCCAATTTCGATCACACCGGCTTTACGGATTGCCAGGCCTGTCACACGCCCGATAAGCCTGCTAATCACTTCCCGGGCCAATGCAGCAACTGCCACACGACGAGCGCCTGGCAGCCCGCCACTTTCGATCATACCGGGCAGACGGATTGCCAAAGCTGCCACACACCCGATCGGCCGGCCAACCATTACGCGGGTCAATGCAGCAATTGTCATACGACCACGGCGTGGCAACCGGCGACGTTCGATCACGCTGGACAAACCGAATGTCTCACGTGTCATACCAACGATCGGCCTGCCAATCATTTCCCGGGCCAGTGCTCGACGTGTCATACAACCACTGCGTGGCAACCAGCGACGTTCGATCACGCTGGTCAAACCGAATGCCTAAGTTGTCACACGCCCGATCGGCCTGCCAACCACTTCCCGGGTCAATGCAGTTCGTGTCACTCGACAACAGCGTGGCAACCGGCTAACTTCAATCACACTGGCTTCACGGATTGTCAGGCCTGTCACACCAGCGACAAGCCCAATCCGCACTTCGAAGGTCAATGCAGTCTGTGCCACACAACGAACGCGTGGCAGCCCGCGCACTTCGATCATACGAACCAAACGGACTGCCTTGCGTGCCACACGACCGATAAGCCGCAGCCGCACTTTGAGGGGCAATGCAGCACGTGCCACACTACGGCGAGTTGGCTTCCTGCTACGTTCGATCACTCGAACGCAGCGGACTGCGCGGCTTGCCACACACCCGATCGGCCCGCTAACCACTTCCCAGGTCAGTGCTCAACGTGTCACTCAACTACAGCGTGGCAACCGGCCAACTTCAATCACACGGGTTTCACCGACTGCGCATCCTGCCACACACCCGATAAGCCCGCCAATCACTGGTCGGGTCAATGCAGCTCGTGTCATACGACCAATGCATGGCAGCCGCCCGCCGTGAATCACACTGGCCTCACCGATTGCGCGGTGTGCCATACTGTCAATGCACCACCCAATCACTATCCGGGTCAGTGCAGTGCGTGTCACACAACGGATGCGTGGCAACCGGCCAACTTCAATCACACCGGCTTCACCGACTGCGCGTCCTGCCACACGCCCGATAAACCCGCCAATCACTTCCCTGGCCAGTGCAGCACCTGTCACAACACCGGTGGCTGGACACCCGCGAACTTCAATCACACGGGCTTTACGGATTGTCAAGCGTGTCATGCCGTTAATGCGCCGCCCAATCACTTCCCGGGCCAGTGCAGTCAATGTCACTCAACCAGCGCGTGGCAGCCCGCGAACTTCAACCACACCGGCTTCACCGATTGTCAGGCCTGCCACACGTCCGATCGGCCGGCCAATCACTGGCCGGGTCAATGCAGCAGTTGTCACTTAACTTCGGCGTGGCAGCCGCCGGTGGTCAATCACACTGGCCTCACCGACTGTGCGGTGTGCCACACTGTCGATAAGCCTGCCAATCACTTCCCAGGCCAGTGCAGCCAGTGTCACACGACCAATGCGTGGCAGCCTGCGAACTTCGATCACACTGGTTTCACCGATTGCCAGGCTTGCCACACACCCGATCGGCCGGCCAATCACTATCCGGGTCAATGCGATCTATGTCACACGACGAATGCGTGGCAGCCAGCGAGTTTCAATCACGCCGGACAATTGGATTGTCTGTCCTGCCACACAGCCGATCGGCCGCCCATTCACTTCCCGGGCCAGTGCAGTCAATGTCACTCGACTACGGCCTGGCAGCCCGCGAACTTCAGTCACGTCGGCATGACCGACTGCGCGGCGTGTCATAGCACCGTCGCGCCAGCCAATCACTATCCGGGCCAATGCAGCCAATGTCACAACACCACGGCGTGGCAACCGGCGAGTTTCAATCACACTGGCTTCACCGATTGCCAGGCGTGCCATGCCGTCAACGCACCGCCCAATCACTATCCGGGTCAATGTAGCACGTGTCATACGATCGGTGGTTGGCTGCCCGCCAATTTCAATCACACGGGCTTCACGGATTGCCAGAGCTGTCACACGCCCGATCGACCTGCGAACCATTGGCCGGGTCAATGCGGCACCTGTCACACCACGAACGCGTGGCAACCAGCCACCTTCGATCACACCGGGCAGACGGACTGCGTGGCCTGCCATAGCAACAACGCACCGCCCAACCACTTCCCGGGTCAATGCAGCCAGTGCCATAACACGTCGAGTTGGAATCAAGTGACGTTTAATCACACCGGTTTCACCGATTGCCAGGCGTGCCATACATCCGATCGGCCAGCTAATCACTATCCGGGCCAGTGCAGCAGTTGTCACATCACGGCGAACTGGACCACGGTGAGTTTCAATCACACTGGCTTCACGGACTGCGCGTCATGTCACACCAACAACGCGCCGCCCAATCATTATCCCGGCCAGTGCAGTCAATGTCACGTCACGACCGGCTGGCAACCGGTCAACGTCAATCACACCGGCCTCATCGATTGTCTCGCTTGCCATACGATCGATCGGCCCCCGGTACACTTCCCGGGTCAATGCAGCACGTGTCATACGACCACGGCGTGGCAGCCTGCCAGCGTCAATCACATCGGCCTGACCGATTGTCTGGCGTGCCATACACCGGATAAACCGGCTAATCACTTTGATGGCCAGTGCAGCACGTGTCACAACACCGTGGCGTGGCAGCCCGCTAATTTCAATCACACTGGCCAGATCGATTGTCAGGCCTGTCACATTCCCGATCGGCCTGCCAATCACTTCCCGGGCCAGTGCAGCCAATGTCACTCGACCTCGGCGTGGCAACCCGCCACGTTCAATCATGCGGGCTTCACGGATTGCCAAGCGTGCCATGCTGTAAATGCACCGCCCAATCACTATCCAGGTCAGTGCAGCACGTGTCACACCACGAACGCGTGGCAACCGACGACCTTTAACCACAGCGGTTTTACTGATTGTGTGTCGTGCCACACGAACGACAAACCGGCCAATCACTTCCCGGGTCAATGCAGTTCGTGCCACTCAACCAGCGCGTGGCAACCCGCGAATGTCAATCACACTGGACTGACAGATTGCCAGGCGTGCCACATTCCCGATCGACCTGCCAATCACTATCCGGGTCAATGCAGTCAGTGTCACACCACGACGGCGTGGCAGCCCGCCAACTTTAATCACGCTGGTTTCACTGATTGCGCGTCGTGCCATTCGGGCGATAAGCCGGCCAATCACTTCCCGGGTCAATGCAGCACCTGCCACACCACGAATGCGTGGATACCGGCGAACTTCAACCACACCGGCTTTACGGATTGCCAAGCCTGCCATACGTCCGATCGGCCGGCGAATCACTGGCCGGGGCAATGCAGTAGTTGCCATACGACCAGTGCATGGCAGCCAGCCGTCGTCAACCACACTGGCTTGACGGACTGTGCAGCGTGTCACTCTGTCAACGCGCCGCCTAATCACTATCCGGGTCAGTGCAGTCAATGTCACAACACGTCGAGTTGGGGCAACGTGAACTTCAATCACACCGGCTTCACCGACTGTCAGGCTTGCCACACACCCGATCGGCCGGCGAACCACTGGCCGGGCCAGTGCAGCAGTTGTCACGTTACCTCGGCATGGCAACCGGCCTTCGTAAATCACACCGGCTTGACGAATTGTGTGTCATGTCATACCAACAACGCACCGCCCAATCACTATCCAGGCCAGTGCAGCCAGTGTCACACGACAACGGCGTGGCAACCCGCCAACTTTAATCACACTGGCTTCACCGATTGCCAGTCATGCCACTTGCCGCAGCGACCACCGAATCACTATCCGGGTCAATGCAGCACGTGCCACAACACGTCGAGTTGGGGCAATGTGAATTTCAATCACACCGGCTTCACGGATTGCCAGTCGTGTCACACGCGACCGGCCAATCACTTCCCGGGGCAGTGCAGTCAATGTCATAGCACCAATGCGTGGCAACCCGCCAACTTCAATCACACTTTCCCGCTCAATCATGGCGATGCCAACGGCGTGTGCAGCAAGTGCCATCTCAACAACGATACGACGACGTACACATGCGCGACCTGCCACAACTACACTCAGATGGATCAGAAGCATCGTGAGGTCAATAACTACAATCACAATTGCGTGACGTGCCACCAAGACGGCGGCGGCGATTGATCGGGCTGGCAGAACAATCGGGGCGGCGTACCAACTCGCAAAACTCCTGACGCTAGTACTAGCGTCCTTAAGCGCCTATCCTTTTGGGTAGGTACTCAAATAGTCCATTCCCGCGCGTGACTTACCTTCCCTTAATCCGACTTATTTACCGGAGGAAGGCGAATCATGCGTCACTATCGTTGGTTCATATTTATCGGCTTGACGTTCCTTCTAGTGTTGGGCATGGGCGCGGGCGTGGTTGCGGCTGCGCAAGGCAGCTTGCCCGGCGATGGTCTCTACAATCTAAAACTGTCATTCGAACAACTGCGTTTTGATCTGTCCAGTGGTGAGATCGCGCATACGCGGCTTCAACTGGATTTTCTGGCGCAGCGGCTTGATGAACTGCAGCGTCTGCAAGGCACCGAGCGGGCCATGCTGGCCCTGGATGAGGCGCAGACGGCGCTGATCAACGCTACGAAAGCTGTCGCGGCATTGCCGCCTGAAGCCGGGGGTGACATGCGAGCCTCGTTGGCCCGCCTCGCCCTGCAGATGGTGGCGCAACTCGATCAATGGCAGCAAGCAGGTGGTACAGATCCGCAGATCGCACACGCCGCTAAGCTGGCGCAAGCCCTGGCCGATGCTGCCGCTAATCCAGCGGTGACCGCGGTCGAATTACTGCTGGTGCTAGACGGATCGACGTTGAGCGCCGCGGGACAATCGAGTACGATGACGATTGCCGCGCGCGACATCACTATTCCGCCGGAATTGCGCGCCAAACATCAGCCGCCGTTTCATGGCAAGCACGCCGAGATTAGTTGTAGTCAATGTCACACCAACGGACAGACTACCGGCCTATCGGCGGCCTGCGTAAGCTGCCACACCGATCAACACCAGGGCAAGTTCCAGCAGATGGGCTTGTCGTGCGAGCGTTGCCACACCGATGTGGCCTTCAAACCGGCCGCCTTCGATCATCAGAACGCAACGGACTGCGCAGCCTGCCACACGACCGATAAGCCCGTAAATCACTTTGCCGGGCAATGCAGTAACTGTCACACGACCGTGGCTTGGAAACCGGCCAATTTCGATCACACTGGCCAGACCGATTGTGCGTCGTGCCATACGAAGGACAAGCCCGAGAATCACTTTGCCGGGCAATGCAGCAACTGCCATACGACGAGTGCGTGGCAGCCGGCGAACTTCAATCACACCGGCTTCACGGTCTGCACGGATTGTCACACGAAAGATAAGCCCGCCAATCACTTTCCCGGTATGTGCAGTTCCTGTCACTCGACTAATGCCTGGAAACCGGCTCAGTTCAGCCACAACGGTCTAACCGATTGCGCCTCGTGCCATACCAAGGACAAGCCGGCCAATCACTTCGACGGGCAATGCAGTAACTGCCATAACCCTGACGGTTGGCTCCCCGCTCATCCTGATCACACTGGGTTAACGGACTGTGCGTCGTGCCATACGAAGGACAAGCCCGCCAATCACTTTGCCGGGCAGTGCAGTACATGCCACAACACGAGCGCATGGCAGCCCGCCAACTTCAACCACAGTGGCCAAACCGATTGCGCGTCGTGCCACACCAAAGATAAACCAGCCAATCACTTTGCGGGGCAATGTAGCACGTGTCACACGACCAATGCGTGGCAACCGGCCAATTTTAATCACAACGGCTTGACCGATTGCGCGTCGTGCCATACGAAAGACAAGCCGGCCAATCACTTTGCGGGGCAGTGCAGCACGTGCCACAACACGAATGCGTGGCAGCCCGCCAACTTTAATCACAACGGCTTGACGGACTGCGCGTCATGCCATACCAAAGACAAGCCGGCTAATCACTTTGCGGGGCAGTGTAGCACGTGCCACAGTACGAGCGCGTGGCAGCCGGCGAACTTCAATCACAACGGCTTGACCGACTGTGCGTCGTGCCATACCAAAGACAAGCCGGCCAATCACTTTGCGGGGCAGTGCAGCACGTGCCACAACACGAATGCGTGGCAGCCCGCCAACTTCAATCACACTGGCTTAACGGACTGTGCGTCGTGCCATACCAAAGACAAACCCGCCAATCACTTTGCGGGACAGTGCAGCACGTGCCATAGCACGAATGCGTGGCAACCCGCCAACTTCAATCACACTGGCTTGACGGACTGCATCTCATGCCACACACCCGATAAACCGGCCAATCACTTTGCAGGGCAGTGCAGCACATGCCATAACACGAATGCTTGGCAGCCAGCCAACTTCAATCACACCGGGCAGACCGACTGCATTTCGTGCCATACGCCCGATAAGCCAGCCAATCACTACGCGGGACAGTGCAGTAACTGTCACAACACATCGAGCTGGGGCAATGTGAACTTCAATCACACGGGGTTAACCGATTGCCAATCGTGCCACACGCGGCCGGCCAATCACTTCCCGGGTCAGTGCAGCCAGTGTCACAGCACCAATAACTGGGACTCGAATTTCCAGCACCAGTTCCCGCTGAATCATGGCGGCGCGAATGGTAATTGCAACAAATGCCATCCCGGTGGCGATACCAGCACCTATACGTGCGCAACGTGCCACAACTACACGCAGATGGACACCAAACATCGCGAAGTCAACAACTACTCTCACAACTGCGTGCAGTGCCACGCCAACGGCGGCGGCGATCATTTCAACGCCAGCGCCAATACCCTGCCGATCTTCACGGCCTTCGAGAATCCGGCCTCGTGGCCGCAACCCGGCCAGACCGCACTGAGAGTGGTGTGGCAATAAACACACGACGCCCTCGCCGATATTACTATGGCGAGGGCGTTAGTTTTTAGATCGACCCGTTTTTGGAGCGCTGAAAATCGTCAGGCGTCGAAGCGGCTGACGGGCGATTCGCTTACACGCTCACTCGATCGTTCTTTCGGAGCCGAACGGCGAAATGGCCGCGCCAGCAGCCACGTCACGACGAACGACATCAACGCAATCACCAGCAAACCCGTCAATTGCGCTGACATCTGTCCCGGATCGTTTTGCAGGTTCGCACCCGCCCACAGTCCCGTGATACCCTGACCGGACACGCCCAGATATTCCGTCACGCCGATGTTGTTCCAGCCTGCGCCGTACGTGCCATCGGCCAGTAGGCCTACGGCGAAGATCGACCACACGCCCGATAGACCGGTCGCGGCGACGAAACCCGCGGCATCATCCAGATGTAGGCGGCGTTCGATCAAATACACCCCGATTGGTGTCCACAGCCCGGCGACCACGCCGATGATCAACGCGCCCGTTGTCGGCACGAAGGGCGCGCCAGCTGCAGCTGCAATCGCGCCGCTGATCGCGCCGCGCGCGGCGAATTGCGCGCTCGGTTTGCCGGTTGTGAACCAGCCATAGGCGGTTGATACGATCAAAGCAGCAGTCGCACTCAGCAGCACATTTGTGGTTGCGAAGGCCAGATCGATCGTAGGCAGCGCGCGTAAGATCGGATCAGTGGTAAGCCACGCCAGCCAACCGATCAACAACGTGATCGCGCCGAAGGCCGATCGGAGCGGGAGTTCAAGCGAAGTTTCGTTGATGGATGATGACGGGCGTTTGATCTTCAGCGCCAGCAACAACGCCAGCGTCATAGCCCCGGTTGCTATGAACGTCGTCGCTGCGCCGCCCGCATCGATGAGGCCATGTCCGAATTTGGCATCGCGCCCCAACGCGAACAGCCAGCCGCCACCCCACGTCCACGCGCCAAAGATCGGCACGGTGAGGGCGGCGATAATCACACTCAGCATTGCCAGACCGATTGATCGCACGCGGCCTGCCAGTGTCAAAGTTGGAATCAAGGCCGCGGCCATTACGATGGGGAGTTGATGAATGAAGAGGGCGTAGAGCAGAGCGGTGTCGCCGGGCAAAATCGATCGGGCATTGAGGAGAAAACCAGTCAGACCGATCACGCCCCAATTGCGGCCCGCGGTTCCGACGATCGGCGACCACAGCTGATCGAGTCCGCGCAGACCGGCGGGCACATCGGGCCGCAGACCCACGCCGCCAAAGTTGAACCCAAAACCGATCGCGGCATAGGCGATTGCAGCCAGTGCCATGACGACCAGCGCCAACGTCGCGTGGCTGCGGGCACGCTCACGATCCCAACTGCCCCACGCGATGAGGATGAGACCCAGTGGAATGAAGTAGGCGACGACAACGGGCGCAATGTCCATAAGCTGGGCGTAATCATACCACACTCCAGGTAGACTGACCGTGTGTGTGCGTTGCACAAACATTCTCTCACGGCTATAATCGGCTTAGTTTTGTGCCGGGAGCGGATGATGACGTTCGTCGTCGGTCAACAGGTGGGGCCCTATCGCATCGTCGAGCAGTTGGGCAGCGGCGGTATGGCGACGGTTTACAAAGCCTATCATGCCGCGCTCGATCGCTTCGTGGCCATCAAGGTGCTGCATCCGGCCTTCAAGCAAGACCCCAACTTCCTCTCGCGTTTTCAGCGTGAAGCCCGCATCGTCGCCAAACTGGAACATCCCCACATCGTACCCGTTTACGATTTTAGCGAAGCCGATGGACAGCCATATTTGGTGATGCGCTTCATCGAGGGTGAGACGTTGAAGGCACGCCTGTCCCGATCGGATTTGCCGCGTGACGAAAGTGTGCGCATCGTGCGGGCAGTGGTCGGCGCGTTATCGTACGCGCACGGGCAGGGCGTGCTGCATCGCGATGTGAAACCCAGCAACATTTTGTTGACCACCGACGGCGGCGTGTTCCTCGCGGACTTCGGATTAGCCCGTATCGCGCAGGCGGGTGAATCGACGCTGTCGCAAGATTCGCTGCTCGGCACGCCGCAGTACATTTCGCCGGAGCAAGCCCAAGGCCTCAGTGATCTCGACGCGCGCACGGACGTGTATTCACTTGGCGTGGTGGTGTATGAATTACTGGTGGGCCGCGTGCCCTATCAAGCCGACACGCCGTACGCGGTGATTCACGATCACATTTATGCGCCACTGCCGCTGCCGCGCTCGCTGAAGCCCGATTTTCCTGAGCCGCTCGAACGCGTGTTGCTGAAAGCGTTGGCGAAGGATCGTAACGACCGCTATGCTACGGCGGCGGACTTAATGGCGGCTTTGGATCAAGCGTTGACGGAAGTCGGCACGCCGGTGGTCACCACCGCCCCGATCAATCTCACGCACCCGATCGAGCCAGTAGCCGCAACGGTTGATCCGCTGGCGACGAAAATTGTGGACACCGCTCAGCCGCGATCGAACAATCGGGTGTGGTTGATCATTGGCGGTGTTGGTTTGATCGTCGTCGCGGTGATTGCGTTATTGGTGTTGAAATCAGCAGCAACTAGCGCGCCTTCGACGTCGAACAGCGTGCCGACTGCGTTGCCCGCGACCGCTGCACCTGTGAACAATCCGACGACCGATACCATTCAGTCATTACGACAGCAATTTGTCGCGGCCAATGCCACCGCCGCGCAAGGCGATCTCAAAACTGCGCGCGATCAATTCAAAACGGTGGCGCAAGCGGCTGAACAGGTGTTGACAACCTCGACTGTGATCGCGGAGCAAGTTCAGCTGCGTGCTCTGGCGAGTGATGCGTGGTTGGCGGCGAATCAACCAGACAAGGCGCAGCCGCACTTAAAGATCTTGGCTCAGCAGGGGCCGAACACTGCCGAACCGCAGGTCGGTTTGGCGGCAGTCGCGTTGATGCAAAACAATCTCGACGATGCCGACGCCGCGCTCACGAAAGCCCTGCGCACCAGCCCTGATCTGGCGGCTGCTCATGCATTGCGAGCCTGCCTGCTGCTCAAACGCAACGAACCGATCCGTGCCGCGCGTGAATTTGCCACCTCTGGCCTGTCGGATTACAAAGGACCGATCGCGCCGTGGATCAAACTCGTGTTGGCCGAATTGGATTGTCGGGCTGATCGATTCAAATAACATTCAGGTGCTCAGCGCACCTCAAGGAGCAGAATATGCGAACCCCGTTTATTGCCGGTAACTGGAAGATGAACAAGAACCCCGCCGAAGCGATTGAGTTGGTGCGCGAATTGCGCCGCTTGATCATCGACGTGGATTCTGTCGAAGTGGCGGTGTGTCCGCCGTTCGTGGCGTTGAGTGTCGTGGCCGATGCGTTGGCTGGCTCGAAAATCAAGGTCGGCGCGCAGAACATGCATTGGGAAGAGAAGGGCGCGTTTACCGGTGAAGTATCCGCGCACATGCTGAAGGGTCTGGTTGACTATGTGATCATCGGGCACAGCGAGCGCCGCCAATATTTCGGCGAGACCGATGAGACGGTGAATAAGCGCGTGAAGGCCGCATTGGCCAAGGGCCTGACGCCAATCATGTGCGTAGGCGAGACGTTGACGCAATACGAAGCGGGCGAGACGGCCCGCGTGGTCAGCACGCAGATGAAGGGCGGCCTGGCCGGTTTGACCGCCGAGCAAGCGCAGTCGATCGTGATCGCGTACGAGCCGGTGTGGGCAATCGGCACGGGCAAAGCGGCCACGGGCGCGGGCGCGAACAGCGTCATCGCGTTGAACGTGCGCGGTCCGCTCAGCGAGATGTTTGGCGAATCAGTAGCGCAGGCCGTACGTGTTCAATACGGCGGCAGCGTAACACCCGCCAACATCGCCGAGTTCATGGGCATGCCCGACATCGATGGCGGTCTTGTCGGTGGTGCGTCGTTGAAAGCCGCAGATTTTGCCGAGATTGTGAAGGGGACGGCGAAGGCGAAGGCATAATGAGTGACGAGTAACGCGTGAGGTGATGCTTGACTCGCCACGCGCTACTCGTTGATAGGTCGATACTCAATCGGTTCTATGTAAGTACAAACAAAAAAGCCCCGGGCGAACCGGGGCGATTTTGTTACCGATACAATTACTTGCCGACGACGGCGTCCTTCAGGGCCTTAATAGGGCGGGCCTTAACAACTTTGGTGGCCGGCTTGGCCTTGAAGATCGTCGGTTGGCCGGTGAAGGGGTTGATGCCTTCGCGCGCTTTGGTGGCCGGCTTCTTGACAGTGACCAGCTTGAGCAGACCGGGCAGCACTACTTCGCCGGGGCCCTTGCTGAGTTGCTTCACGACGACGACGTTGAGGGCATTAAGGGCCGCGGTGACTTGCTTCTTCTCCAGGCCGCTCTGCTTCGCAATCGCGCCAATGAATTCCGACTTGGTCATTCGTTTACCCGCCATGACATTTCTCCTTTGTGAGAAAAATTTGTTTACTCGCACTTCGGTGGGATGGAAGAGCTGCCCTTAGTATATCGAGGGTCTGGAAAAAAGGCAAATTCAATTCTTTTCGCCCGCGCAGGAAAAACCCGAGAAAACATCATATGTCGGCGACGCTGAGTTGGTTTCTGATCACCTTGACGGGTGTGTTCATCGTACAGACGTTGATCCATCGCACGCTGTTTCGCGTATCATATGCGATCTTCGGCAGCGGTCGAGCCGCATTCCGCTTATATGCGTTGTTATTGTGGCCAGGCGTGCTGCTGCATGAATTGGCACACGCGATCACGGCGTTGTTACTCGGTGTGCGCGTGCATCGCATTCAGTTAACGCCGACGATCTATGAAGATGGCAGTGCCTCGCTGGGCGAAGTGTGGCTGCGGCAAGTTGACTTCGTACGATCGAGTTTGATCGGTGCCGCGCCGCTGGTGTTCGGCAGTGCGGCGTTGATCTGGATCGGCCAGAATGTGTTTGGCAGCACCAGCTTGATCGCGGCGGTGGATGCGCGTGATGTCAACTTGATGATTGGCGCATTGCGTGAGATGATCACTGTACCAGAAGGTGGCGCGTGGTTGTATCTGTTGTTGGCGATTACACTCACGTTATTGCCCAGCGCTCCCGATCGGCACGACTGGCCGTATTTAGTGTTGTTCATTACCGCCGTGCTGTTTATCGCGACGATGGGGCGTATTGATACACATCCGCTGGAATCGGTGCTGGACGTGCCGTTAGCGTGGCTGGCCGGATCATTCAGCATCGCATTGATCGTCGGAGTGCCCGTCTTGATCGTACTGACGTTGCTGGCGTGGTTGTTGCGCCGACCGCGTCGCTACTAAAGGTCGAGTATGTCAGTAACCCCGTACGTGTGGTTCGTAGTGACTTTAGTGCTGCTAGTGCTGGTGCAGAAGTGGATCCACAAACATCTGCATGGCATCGCCTATTTGATCTCGCGTGACGCCGAGATGGCGCTCGTGTTATACGCGCTGCCATTGCTGCCCGGCGTGGCGCTGCACGAACTTTCGCATTGGCTAACGGCGCGCGTTCTGGGCGTGCAAACCGGCGAATTCTCGATTGTGCCGCGCCGCTCAGCCGATGGCCGCGTGCGATTGGGTTCGGTGCAAGTCGAAAACGTTGATGCGTTTCGCACCAGCCTTATTGGCTTGGCGCCGTTGGTCTTCGGCTCGATCGCCGTCTTATTGATTTCGTATCTGGCGTTTGGCGTCAGCAGTTTAGGCGAGGCTGTTCAAAGTGAAAACATCGGGGGCGTGATCGCGTCATTGGGCGGCGTATTGCGCGCACCCGACGCGTGGTTGTGGTTGTACCTGCTCTTCGTAATCGCCAACGCGATGTTGCCCAGTCCCGCCGATCGACAAACGTGGCCGCCCGTGATCCTGTTCAGCATCATCATGCTCGTGCTCGCGTTGATGTTCGGTTGGAACACAGCGGTCGAAGGCGTGGGAGTAGCCTTAGGGGGAGTGTTGCGTTGGTTAGCCGCGGCCTTCACTATTGCGTTGGTGGTCGATGTGCCGTTCGGCTTGATCATCTCGCTGCTTGAACCGACCGTCAGCCGCGTCACGGGTCACGCGGTGGAATACTCGACGGATGTTACTGAGGACTATTCATCGCGTCGAAAGAAACGTTGATCGCTCGCGCCGATCGAACCGCGCGCCTCGATGTAATCCTGCAATACCTCGGCTGAGATCGTCGGCACCTCATACTCGATCTGGTCATCCGATAATTTCAAATACCCGGAATAATCTGTCAATTCCATATCCGTGCTGGCCACGCGATAGAGCCGATCGGGTTCTAACAGGACTTCGCTTGCATAAACTTCGATAATTTGATGCGAAGCCGGATTATAAACAACGCGCAGCCCGGCGACGTTCGGCCAGCCGATCGGCACACCGCGCTGACCGCGTGGCGTGCGCGCCGAATTTTCTGGCTGTATCGCGGCTTGTAGAAAACTCACGATCTGCTCGCCTGTCAGTGAGACCACACCCGGATTGGCTGTTGAACGACACGCCGTAAAGAGATTGCCAATCGTAATCGGGCCAGCCTCAAGCGGCGTGGTCCATTGCCCGCTCAGTGCCAACGCAATTTCGACCTGCATCCGATCCCGCAGCGCATCAGCCAACAATCGACCAGCCACACATTCACGATCGTAGGCCACCTCGATCGATTGATGCGCGTGCCCGATAACGTGCGCTGTAATTTGTCGTACACGTTCACGTTCGGCTTCAACGGCGGCCTGTGCTTCGGCATCGATTGGCATCTCGTCCGTGATCGGCAGCAATTCGCCGCGATGTTGGATGATGCGGCCGGTCGTCGGATCGATCTCAAGATCGAGGCGGCCCAGATGCCGTCCAAAATAACCGGCTTGCACGATGAGTGTGCCATTCACGTTCAGCGGCGGATAGATCTCTTGGTGATCGTGCGCGCCGATGATCACATCGATGCCGCTGATCGCTTCAGCCACGGCGCGATCTTTCGGTGAACCCAAGTGAGACAGCAGAATGATCGTCTGTGCACCGCGCCCCCGAACTTCATCAATCAGCCCCGGCAGAATGTCGGCGGGCGCTGGCGTGATGAGTTTGAAGATCCGATAAGCCGGCAGTGGATCGGTCAGGCCAATGACACCGACTTTCAAGTCGCCGAAGTTCAAGATCGCATACGGCGACAGCCCAGCGGCGAGTTGCTGCGTGCGCGGATCGATAAAATTAGCACACAACAAGGGCCGCCCGAATTGTTCTGCGAGTGCGGCGATGCACTGCGGGCCGTAACGGAGCGGCGAAGCATTGCCCAACGCTTCGAGTTCATAACCCGCGCCGCGTAACATCGCCATGACGGCATTGCCTTTGGTCATGCTGCTTTCCACCAGCGTCGTGTCTTCCGCATCACCGGCATCCCACAAAACGCAGTGACCACCCGCAGCTTCGACGTCGCGTCGAATAGTCTTGGCCAGCGCGGCGATGCGCACGAGTTGAGTGATGCGTGCGTGCAAATCGTTGGTATGCAGAATCGTTAAACGCGTCATGCCTTGTCCGTCCGTGAAGCCCAGATCATCACACCCAGGGTGACGATGCCCAAAGCGCCGAGCGCGAGCAACTTATAAATGCGGGCTTCGATGAGTAAGGCCAGTGCCCCAAACAAGAAACTGATAAGCCAATAGCCGCCGACGATCTGTCGTTGCGAGAGGCCTAGATCAACCAATCGGAAATGCAGATGATCGCGGCCACCTTTCAACGGCGATGTCCCGCGTCGAATCCGCGATACGATCAACCACGCGACGTCGATAATCGGCACGGCCAACACCAACAGCACCGTCGCCATCTTCGCGCCTCCGATAATACCGAGGCTCCCCAACGCGAAGCCCAACGTCAGCGCGCCGCTCGACCCCATGAACACCCGCGCCGGATGAAAATTATAGGGCAGAAAGCCAAGCGTAGCGCCGAGCAAAGCCAGGGGCAGTGGCGCGAGACTGTATTGTGGTTGATGACTGGCCGTGGTCTGGATCGTGGCGAGGAAGAGGAAGAAACTGAAAATCGCCGCGATGCCATCGGCCAATCCATCCAGACCGTCGAGCCAGTTGACAGTGTTCATCATGCCCATCAGCCAGAAGACCGATAAGCCGACAATGAGCCACGCGCTATCGATAATGATCTGCTCGTTTGTGATCGGATTGTTGAAACGTTCGACGATGATGAGTGACGCAATCGCAACGATTGAAGCGACAAATTGCACGGCGAATTGCAAGCCAGGGCGAAACTCGAATTTGTCGTCGAGCAGCCCGAAAATGAAGACGATCACTGTGCCGATGATCAGACCGGTAATACGGGTTGTTTCATTGGCATCATCGCTGGGCAAGTTCAGCAGTCGCGTGACGATCACGCCTGCGAGAAAACTTAACGCAAGCGCGATGCCGCCCGTGCGCGCGATCTTGCCGGAATGATGTCGGCGACCACCTGGTTCGTCGGCCAAGCCCAGGCGCAGCCCCAGGCGTGCGGCTAGTGGCGTGAGAACAAGTGAGAGGAAGAAGGAAACGAAGAAGACCAGCAGGAATGGTGTCATGAGGTTTGGCGTGGGGCGTGTCGCGAAACACGCCCACGTCTTACAAGACTTGCTTGAGTGTGCCCGTGTCGATATTGCCGCCGGTCAAGACGGCCACACATTGACCACTGGTTGTGACTTTGCCCGCCAATACTGCAGCGATACCGGCCACCCCTGATGCTTCCAGTAACAGTTGATCAGAATCGACTAACGCCGCGATGCCGCGCTTCATCTCGTCTTCGCTGACCAACACCACGTCGTCAATCAACAGCATGCCGACCATGAACGGCACGCGGCCAAAGCCGCCCGCTAAACCGTGCGCGAGCGTGGGTGCGTTGTCGTACGTTTCGTACGGATAACCGTCGCGTTTGGATAGCCAACCCGATGGCGACGCTTCGGGATTCACACCGATCACGCGAATCGTGGGATTGATCGATTTGGCGACAACGGCGATGCCAGCGATTAAGCCACCGCCGCCCATCGGCACAACGATCGTTTCAACATCGGGCAGGGCGTTGATGATCTCCAACCCGACCGTCCCTTGCCCGGCGATCACGTCGATATCGTCATACGCAGACACGAACGTTCCACCGGATTTTGCAGCGAATTCAAAGGCCGCCGCCTGAGCTTCATCGAAGAGTTGACCGACGAGATGAAGGTTGATCGGATACTGGCGCAACTTCGAGATTTTGGCTGGAGCCGCGTTGGCCTGCACGAACACATCGACTTGCGGCAGGTTCAGGCGTTGCGCGGCGTAAGCCACGCCCAGCGCATGATTGCCCGCCGAGGCCGCCACGATGCCGCGCGCTTGGTCCTCCGCGCTGAGCGACAAAATCTTGTTCAGCGCGCCGCGCGGCTTAAATGACCCCGTGTGTTGACGATTCTCCTGCTTCAGCCACACATCGAAGCCTAACTGCACACTGAGCAGCATCGAGCGTGACAACGGTGTCGCCGCGATGTACGGCGCTAGCCGTTGTTGCGCAATATAGATTTCGTGCAAGGTTAGCTTGGGCATGCGCAATCCGTGGTTTATATCAGCCGGTGCCGAACTGTCGATCACCCGCGTCGCCAAGGCCGGGCACGATGTAGCCGATATCGTTGAGTCGTTCGTCGACGGCAGCGATATACACCGGCACATCTGGGTGATCGCCGGTTAGCTTGGCAATACCTTCTGGCGCGGCTAACAAGCCGACGTACTTGATTTTCTTCGCGCCCCAGCGTTTCAATATATCCACGGTGGCCGAAGCCGAACCGCCGGTCGCCAACATCGGATCGAGCACGAGGCAGACGTCCACTGTCGGCGCGATGGGCAGCCGGTTGTAGTAGGCGATCGGCTTCAACGTACGTTCGTCGCGGAATAGGCCGATGTGCCACACTTCGGCGGCAGGCATCATTTCCCACACACCTTCGACCATACCCAGTCCGGCGCGCAGCACCGGCACCAACCCGATCTTCTCGCCGAGTTCGTAGCCGTGCGCTTCGCCCATCGGCGTTGTGACGGTCTTATCGGACAAGTGGAGATCGGCGGTGGCTTCGTAGGCCAGCAGGATCGCTAACTCGCGGACAAGTTCGCGGAACTTTTTAGGCTTGGTTTCAGTGTTGCGCAGCAACGTGAGTTTGTGTTTGACCAGTGGATGTTGGCTGACGTAGACTTGGGACATACGGCGGCTCCTCGCGTGAGATCGGCGCGATTGTACTCTAGCAAAAGCATTTGTCAACTGATCTGGTTTTATCCGCCACTACGTAGTAGCGGCAGGAAAACGTGCGCAGTACCTACCGCCACTCTTGGAACACTGCGGTCGGCGTGACCGTTTCCATCATAAACGACTAGTTGATACAAATACAATGTCCCGGTGACCACATCGGTATCGAAAAATGGACCATAAGTTGCACCTATGATTTGGTTGCCAACCGCAGGTACAAATTCGCCGGTCTGTGTAAATGTGCCTGACGGCCAGAGCGCGCGTTCGATTGAAAAGCCAGACACATCAAACTCGACAGCCGTTTCCCAACTGATGCTGACTGCCGCCAGATCGGGATTCCAGGCGACATTAAAGTAATTGAGAAGAACAGGCGAGGGAGTCTGAGCTAATGCATCCAATGAGATGATCATTAACCATGCACCTGCGAGTAGAACGCTGCCAATCAATGACACTATTTTAAACTTCTGACTGGCGAAGTGGCGCATAGCAAACCGCCTTCAGAAAACTGTCCGCTCACAAAAGTGGGCGGACAGTTGATTACAGCACTCTATTTCATCAAATGGTTTAAGATCAGCCAGTCGAGTTCTTCGTAATCGCGGGCGGCGATCAACTCGTTTACACGCGCCCGATCGAGCGAGCGCGCCAACTCGACGAGGCGGAGGAACATCTGTAAACTGTTACGCAGATGTTTAGTCGCCAGCGCGGCAGGCTGCGTGCGCAGCGCCTTCACGTCGAGGCCGACCACGCCGATTTCCCAGAACCGATTGTCATCCAAGACGCGCACTTGATTATACGCGGTACGGAGATTAACTGCCCCGAACGATCGGTCTTGATCGTATTTCAGGCCGTTTTGATCGTTGAGGTGCACACTCCACAACTTGCCAAACGCTAACGCAAAACTGATCTCATCCGCTGGATCAAGTCCGGCCAGCAGGGCGTGTGCGGTTTCCATCAACGCGCCAACGCGTGCCGGATCGCTGGCCTGAAAACCGAGCGCGAGGGCATGACCCATCGTCGGGATGTAAGCTAGATCCATCGGTTCGTTGGGCTTCGGCTCGATCGCGATGCGCAGTTTTGAATCGTAGGCCAACAAGGTGTTGATCGCTTCGAGCAGTTGCCGCGCCGCACGACCTGCGTCCTTTGTTTCGCGCAAATACGTGCCTTCGCGTGCCAGCCACAGCACCATCAAATCTGTGCCGAGTTCCTGCGCGATGTCGACCGCTTTCTTCGAGCGCTCGAGGGCGTACGCGCGGGCAACCGGATCGTTGGAGGTGTACGCGCCGTCGATGGTCATGGGATGTTCCCACAAACGTGGCGCGACGAACTCGGCAGTGAGGCCGTTGTCGGCAAGCAGTTGGCGCATATCACGCGCCGCCTGCCGAATTTGCGCGGGCGATAGTGTGTCCAGTTCAGGTACAGCGTCGTCGTCGTGGAACTGGACTAGATCGAAGCCCAGTTCTTTGTAAACGGCCAATTTCTCAGCAAAGCTGCGCGTTGGCCGCACAGTCGGACCAAAGGGATCCGCGCCTTCGTGGATGTTCCACGGACCGAATGAAAAACGATAACCGAACTTGTTCATGATACGCTCCTGGGGAGGTGAGGATCAATCGGGTTTGCGGCCCAGCGAACGATGGGTGCCATCGCACAACGGCTTGATCTTGGATTGGCCGCAATTGCACAACGTGACGCGATTGCGCGTCTCGAACGGCTTGCCATCCGATCGTTCGATCGCGATGTTGCCGGTGACCCACAACGGCCCGGCGATTGGCCCTTCCGATAAGATCTCTGTGACGACGGCAATCTGCTGCGGCAGATCGGGCTCGACATCTGCGCCGTCCTCTGTTAACGTATACGAATATGATCCCGACGGGCAACGTTCGATCATCGCCATGACTTGCATTCGCACGATTGAATCATCTGTCTGCTTGGTCATCTTCTGCACGTTGGTCAAGCGATTGCCGCAGAAGCCTGAATCAATACACAACGAATAGTCGCGCCGCACGACGATCTGCTGGCCGCCCTTCAGCGTCACGCGCCGCTCGATGGTGGTGTTCGTCTCGGCGGCTTCAGTCCCGTCGAAGTTGACTTGCAAATGCGAATCGTCGCAAAACGGCTTGGTCTTAGACTGGCCGCAGCGGCACAAGCGATATTCACCGTCTGTGCCGGTGTCGATGTCGCCGGTCTTTTGCCACGTCATCGGCTCGCCGTGCTCGGACACGACCTGTTGCTTCCGAACCAATGGCACCGGGCCATGAATCACGTACGGCCCGTTTTTCTCGATCGCGATTTTGAGAACTGGTTTGTCTGACATGGTGCGCTCCTTGGCTAGAAGATTGCGCTACGCAATCGATTGTATGACGGATTGGGGTGAGGCGCAAACTCAAGCGAAGCCAAGTGTAACGTTTGGCGTCGCTCATTCGTTCAGGTATAATCGTTTCACTCTACTCTGGATGGACAGCATGTCTGATCGGTCTGTCTCGCCTCAAGCCCGCGAAGATGAAGTCGCGCTCGATCGCGCATTGCGACCGCAGCGCTTGTCGGATTTTCCCGGACAGGAACGGCTGAAGGAAAACCTCGGCATTTTGATCGAAGCGACGAAGCAGCGCGGCGAAGCGCTCGATCATATTCTGTTTTACGGTCCGCCCGGTCTGGGCAAGACCAGCCTCGCGCACATCGTCGCGGGCGAGATGGGCGTCAACGTGCGCGTCACGTCCGGTCCGGCGATCGAACGCGCGGGCGATTTAGCCGCGATCCTAACGAATCTCAAAGCGGGCGACGTATTGTTCATCGACGAGATTCACCGTTTGGGACGCGCGATCGAAGAAGTGCTGTATCCAGCGATGGAAGACTTTGCGCTCGACATCGTGATCGGCAAAGGCCCGTCAGCGCGCAACATTCGTTTGAAATTGCCGCATTTTACGGTCGTTGGCGCCACTACGCGCCTCGCGCTGGTCAGTTCGCCGCTGCGCGCGCGCTTCGGCGCAGTTTATCGTTTGGACTACTACGAGCAGCACGTGTTGGAGCAGATCATCGATCGGGCTGCGAAGTTGCTGAACGTCCCGGTCGATGCAAGCGGCCTCGCCGAGATTGCGCGGCGCGGACGCGGTACGCCGCGCGTCGCCTTGCGTTTGCTGCGGCGTGTACGCGACTTTGCGCAAGTTCGCGCTGATGGCGCGGTGGACGGTAAACTCGCCGCCGAAGCGTTGTCGCTGTTGGATGTTGATCCGTTGGGGCTGGACGATCTCGATCGGCGTGTGTTGAAGGCCATCATCGAGAAGTTTGGCGGCGGGCCGGTGGGTTTGGAAACGATCGCTGCTTCAATCAGCGAAGAGTCGGACACTATCATGGATGTGGTGGAGCCGTACTTGCTGCAACTCGGCTTTCTCGATCGGACCCCGCGTGGCCGAACGGCCACCAAACGCGCGTACGAGCATTTGAATTTGACGTATCCTGAAAGGCCAGAACAGCCCAGTCTGTTGTAGGGGTGATGCCCGCATCGCCACTGTGTGTGATGATTATGGCAGATCTTGTCGGCCAGACGTTAGGCCAATATCGAATCTTAGACCGCATTGCGCGCGGCGCTACGTCGACCGTCTATAAAGCTTACCAAGAGAAGCTCGATCGCTTTGTCGCCATTAAAGTCCTCTCGCCGCACTTCATTGACGAAGAGGGCTTCCTCGAACGCTTTCATCAGGAAGCACGCGCCGTTGCCCGCCTCGATCACCCCAACATTCTACCCGTTTACGATTTCGATCAAATTGGCGAAAACATCTTCATCGTCATGAAGTACGTCACCACTGGCACGCTGCGTGATTTGATGACGTCGCCGATGGACTTCAACACGATTCAAGAGATCGGCACACAAGTAGGCCTAGCGTTGGGCTACGCTCACCGACAGGGCGTCGTCCATCGCGACGTGAAACCCGGCAACATATTAATCTCCGACAACAACTGGGCGCTGCTCACCGACTTCGGCTTGTCCAAACTCACCGCGATTAGCCGCCACCTGACGCGCTCTGGCATGGGCGTAGGCACACCCGATTACATGTCGCCTGAACAGGCTCAGGGCCGCGCCGTCGATGGCCGTTCCGATCTGTATTCGTTGGGCGTGATGTTGTATGAAATGGCGGCTGGCCGCTTACCCTTCGATGCCGACAGCGGGCTGGGCGTGGTGGTCAAGCACATCACCGAAGAAGCGCCACCGCTGCGGGAGTTGCGCCCCGATGCGTCGCCGGCTTTGGAACACGTCATTCGCAAAGCGATGTCGAAAGAGCCGGTGGATCGTTATGCGTCAGCTGAGATGATGGTGGCGGCGCTGGTTCGATCGATCAACGCGCCATCCGCGGCCCCGATTGTAGGTCGATCGCAGGGTCACGCCGAACCGATCGAGCCGGAGACACCCGCTAAGCCTGAGGCGACACCGCGTGTATCGTGGGCGATCTATCGCCAACGCATCGTCGAACGTAGTCGAGCCTTCTGGACGCAACTGAAATCGAAATTTGTCGCGCTGCCATCAGAGCGTCGCCAAGCCTTAGTCGTCAGCGCTGGGACGATCGTGCTAATTGTGGCGCTGCTGTTGCTCGCGCCTACGCTTCAGCCGCGCGCGATCGTCACACCAACGGCGACACCGACTCAAGCGGCAACTAAGGTGGCCGCACTGCCGGCGACCTCTGCGCCAATCGCCACGCTTAGCGCGACGCCCGTCCTCACTCCGACGCTGGATGACGATATCGTCGCCACTGAAGATGCCGCACCGCAACCGTCACCGGCGCCTGCGCCAGCGGGCATGGTGTTAGTGCGGGCAGGCACGTTCGTCATGGGCGGCGTTAAAGGTAAGTATGACGTTGACGAGACGCCGCCGCACAGCGTGCGGCTGGATGCCTTCTTCATCGATGCGCGGGAAGTAACTAACGAGCGCTTTGCCGCGTTTGTCTCGGCGTCTGGCTACCAGACCGATGCGGAGAAGGTCGGTGACGAGACCACCTGGCGCAAGTTCAACACCCCCGATCGGCAGCGGTTCCCGGTGACGTACGTCAGTTGGAACGATGCCACGCGCTATTGCGCTTGGATGGGTAAACGGCTGCCCACTGAGGCTGAATGGGAGAAAGCGGCGCGCGGCACGACCAAAAACGTCTATCCGTGGGGGGATGAATTTAATAGCGCCATCGCCAACACGCTTGAAACCGGTGCAGGCCAGCCAGTGGCCGTGGGTAGTTACCTGGCTGTAGGCCCGTACGGCACCTTCGATATGATCGGCAATGTGTGGGAGTGGGTACAAGACTGGTATGGCGGCTATCCCGCCAGCGCACAGGTCGACCCCACTGGTCCAGCCACCGGCATTGAAAAAGTAATCCGCGGCGGATCATTCAAGACCCAAGCCTCACGTGCCACGACCAGCGCACGGGGTCAGGCCGCCATCGATGGTCGCGGCGACGATATTGGGTTCCGGTGCGCGAAATGAACGCTGGCCTGCGAACGTCAGATTATGATTACCACCTGCCGCCGGAGTTGATCGCCCAGACCCCGATCGAGCCGCGCGATTCGTCGCGCTTGCTGTGTCTCGATCGGGTTTCCGGCGAGATCGAGCATCGCCACTTTTACGATCTCCCCGATTTGTTGCAGCCAGGTGATTTGCTCGTTGCCAACGAAAGTCGCGTTATCCCCGCGCGATTATTTGGCCGCAAACCTACCGGTGGACAGGTAGAAATCTTGTTGCTGCGCAAGATCGATCCGGCTACGTGGCAGGCGTTATTGCGTGGTCATAACTTACGCGTTGGCTCCCGCGTCATTGTGCAGGACGATGTGGTGGCCGAAATCGTGGAGCAGACGCCGACCGGTGAGCGGCTCATTCGCTTTGATAGGCCGATCGACGATCGGTTGTCGACGCTGGGCGTGATGCCGTTGCCGCCTTACATTCACGAGCGGCTCAACGATCCGGAGCGCTATCAGACCATCTATTCGCACACGCCCGGCTCGGCGGCCGCGCCGACCGCCGGGCTGCACTTCACCGATCGGGTGGTGGCACGGCTCCAAGAGCGCGGTATCGATTTGACTTATGTGACGTTGCATGTTGGACTCGATACCTTCAAGCCCGTGGAAGTTGAAGACGTGACTCAGCACCACATCCATACAGAATATGTCCAGTTGACGGACAAAGTGGCCGCTCAGGTGCGCGAAGCTAAGGCCAGCGGTCGGCGGATCATCGCGGTGGGCACGACCAGCGTGCGTGTGCTGGAGACGGCGGCTCGTCACGGGCTGCAGCCTTTTAGTGGCGATACGAGTCTGTTCATCTATCCCGGCTTCGAGTTTAGGGCCATTGATGGGTTGATTACCAACTTCCACCTGCCGCGTTCGTCGTTGCTGATGTTAGTCTCGGCCTTTGCGGGCAAAGCCAAAATCGATCGGGCTTATGCCATGGCGATCGAGCAGCGGTATCGCTTCTTCAGTTTTGGTGATGCTATGTTGATTATGTGAGGCTGGCGGCTCTGCGTAATCGGTCATGGGCCGATTTGCCATTTTGATTTTATGGCAAGCCTTGCTATAATCTATGCCGTTGGACAATGTGCAAGAGTCACTGGTCGCAACAAGGCAAGATAGCGAGGCGAAGATCATGTCAGACCAAGAACTGACGGGGCAATTGCGAGATGAATTGGAGCGCTTTTTAGGGTCGCTGACTCAAGGTGAGGGGTATGCGCGCAACACGGTGTCTGCCTATCGTAATGACCTCAATCAACTGGCCGACTACCTGTTCAAGTTAGAGCCACCGATTGAGAACTGGTCGGCCGTAACATCAAGCACACTGACAAACTATGTCGAGCAGTTGCGCGGAATGCAGATCGTCAAGCGCAACGGCGCGACCAAATCGGTGGCGCCTTCCACGGTGGCCCGCAAGATTGCGGCGGTCAAGTCGTTCTTTGGGTTCTTGAAGGCCAACGCGGTCATCGCGTCCGATCCGTCTAGCGCGTTGGAGGCGCCCAAGATCGCCAAACGCACGCCGCGCACGATGACCGATGAGGATGTTGAACTGCTGCTCGCCGCGCCGGGCGAGGGGAATTCGCCCAAAGTGTTGCGTGATCATGCCCTGTTGGAATTGCTGTACGCGACCGGAATGCGCGTTTCGGAGTTGGTGGCCCTCAACGTCGAGGATGTCAATTTGACGGAACGGACAGTGCGCGTGCGCAACGATGATGAAGGCCGCGGCCTGAGCAACCGTGAGCGGAGCGTGCCCATTAACGAACAGGCCGCGCAGGCGGTAGCGGTCTATTTGGAGCGAGGTCGAGCGGGTCTGGCGCGGAATTCGCAGCATCAAACTGCGCTCTTCTTGAATCAGCGCGGCCAACAGTTGACGCGTCAGGGCATGTGGCTGATCATTAAAGAATACGCTGCCAAGGCCAACCTGGCTTACGAGGTCACGCCGCACGTGCTGCGGCATTCGTTTGCCGCGCATATGCTGCGCCAAAACAAGGCCAGCCTGTCAGAGATTCAACGCGTGCTGGGGCACGCCAACATTTCGACCACACAGATCTACATGCAGCCGTCCGAACCAGCGGTCGAGCCGCAGCCGGAACCTGAACTGTAACGCCAGATCGAGACTGGCGAAAGGGGTCAGACATGGGATACGTCGAAAGCCTGTTGGGTAAAAACGAGCAGATCGTGGTGATTGAGCGCCAGCATTGGACGACGCTGTTGATGTCGTTCCTGGTCAACCTATTTATCGTAATCGTCCTGTTGATCTTGTATTTTGTCTTGCGTGATGTGGCACAGAAGAATCCGAACTTGGAATTCTTGAATATCGTAATGGTGGTGCTGTTGTTTGCGTTGTTGTATCCGGTTGGCCGCTTCGGCTGGGATTTGATTCAATGGGAGGCCGAGCAGTACATCGTGACCAATCGGCGTGTCATGCAGACCGAAGGCATCGTCAACAAGAAGACGGTTGACTCGTCGCTGGAGAAAGTCAACGACATTATCCTAACGCAATCGTTTCTGGGCCGGATCATGGGCTATGGCGATTTGGAGATCATCACGGGCAGCGATGTGGGCATCAACTTGCTCAAGCGTTTAGCCCAGCCGGTGAAGTTCAAGACCGCCATGCTCGATCAAAAGGCGGCGATGCACAATCCCGATATTCTCGATCAACCTTCCGCACCGCCGGTGCAAGTCGCCGGCTCGATCATGGGCACCAAGCCCAAGGCCGCTGCCGACGACGACGATGACCCGCTCAAGCAGATTGCTGAACTTGACAATCTGCGCAAGAGCGGAGCGATCAGCGACGCCGAGTATCAAACGGCCAAAGCACGGTTGTTGGCAAAACTTTAAGTCATTTACGAAAGAGGTTCTGGCTTGTCAGAATTTATTACGCGCGCTCAAATTGAAGAAGCCGTTACGTTTATACACCGCCGCTCGCGCTATCGCCCCGAATTCGGCATTGTGCTGGGGTCTGGGTTGGGCTCGTTGGCGGATGCCGTCGAAGACCCCGATGTGATTCCGTTCGCCGATATTCCGTATTTCCCGGTGTCGTCGGTGCAGGGCCATGCCGGACGCATGGTCCTCGGTCGGTTGGAAGGCCGATCGGTTATGGTGATGCAAGGCCGTGTGCATTACTACGAGGGCTACTCGATGGGGCAGGTGACGTTCCCCATCCGCATCATGCAATTACTCGGCATCAAGACCGTAATCTTGACCAATGCGGCGGGCGGGCTGAATACGGCGTACAAAGCGGGCGATGTGATGCTGATTGTCGATCACATCAACCTGGTCGGCATGGCGGGCCAGAATCCACTGCGCGGCCCCAACGACGATTCGTTGGGTGTACGCTTCCCCGATATGTCGCAGCCGTACGATCTGGCGCTGCGCGAAGTGGCTTTGCAAGTGGCACACGACAATCAGATCGATCTGAAGCAGGGGGTATACATCGGCCTCGCTGGGCCGAGTTTCGAGTCACCGGCGGACATTCGTTTCCTGCGCCTGATCGGAGCGGATTCGGTGGGCATGTCCACCGTGCCGGAAACGATCACGGCACGGCATGGCGGCATGCGCGTACTGGGGTTCTCGGGGATCAGCAATGCGCTGCCGGTACCTGGTGTCACCGTTGAAACGACGCACGAAGAAGTTTTGGAGGCGGGACGCACAATCGTTCCCAAGTTGATCACCCTCATTCGCGGCGTGTTACGCGCCGCCTGATTCGAGCATGGCGTTCTTTGTTCAACTTCTCGCCAATTATGCGGGCCTCATCTATGTGGCCTGCATAGTTGGCGCAGTTTTATATATCCGTGAAATTGTCACGGCTCGCCAGGATCTGCGGCAGGCGTTGTATTCGTTGGAACGGGAAGCCGCCAACTCACGGCTTGTGCGGGGCGTGTTGATGATCTTCGTGTTCGCGGCGATTTCGTTGGGCACGTATGTTATCGCCGCTTACGTTGCGCCTAATCTCCCCTCCGATGCGCCGAACAGCACGCCGACTGCGCCGTTTATCTTAACGAGCGACACGCCCACGCCGACGTTTCAACCGTCGCCCACGCGTACGCCACGCCCGACGTTAACGCCGACCGGCGCCGCTGCGCCGACGCAGGCTGCTCAGCCAACGTCCGATCAGTCCACGCCAACCCCATCGGCTGCACTGCCGCCCGTCTCATGTCCTGATCCCAATGTGCAGTTGGTCGCACCGGCCGCAGGACAGACGTTCAATGGTCCGATTCAGTTGCGCGGCACAGCTGACACCGCCAACTTCGCCTTCTATAAATTTACGCTGCAAGGACCAGCCACTGGGAACGTTCCAACGACAGCGGGCGAAGTGGTGCGCGAACCGCGCCACGATGCAGTATTGGGGCAGATCGATGCGGCGCCGTTGCTGAGCCAACCCGGCACCTACATTATCAGCCTGGTGGTCGTCGATAATACCGGCAATGAAGCGCCGCATTGTGCCGTGCCGGTGATTATTCAACCGTAGGCGCTGGCTGAACAGTGGTAGAATGATGACACATGGCTAACGTCTCGATTCGATCTGCGATCAAAACCGATCTGGCCCGCTGTCTCACGCTCGATCCATCATATGTCACCGATTTCGTGTGGCAGATGGAGAGCCGCGTGCACGATGGCCAGCTGGCCGTCAGTTTTCGCACGGCGCGACTGCCGCGCCAGATGCGCGTGCCTTATCCGCGTGATCACCAACTGCTGACCGAAAGCTGGCAAGCCTGCGATGCCATGTTGATCGCTGAGGATGCCAGTGGCAGTCTGATTGGCTACGCCACGCTTATCAATCGCATTCCGCAAGCGACAGTGTTGGTCAATGATCTGATCGTGATGAAGACCGCCCGGCGCACCGGTATCGGCAGTGCCTTGTTGAAGGCCAGTGGTCAATGGGGCCGCGAACAGCGCGCCCGCTGGCTGATGTTGGAATTGCAAACCAAGAACTATCCGGCCATTAGTTTCGCGCAGAAGCACGGCCTAAAATTCTGCGGCTTCAACGATCATTACTTTGCCAACCAAGATATTGCGTTGTTCTTTGCGCTGGGGCTGCACTAGTTGTTGGACGTTAATAGTTAGAAGTTGGACGTGTGACTCATGATCGGCTCTTTTGATCTTGTGCCTATCCTCGCACTGATCAACTCCATTCTCTCCACCGGAACGGCTGTCACCGCTTTTTCATTGTTGATGTACATCGTGCGTTACAACTGGCGCGCGCCGGTGGCCCGCGCGTTCAGCATTTTGCTGGCGTGCGTGATGCTGGTCTACGTGGGTGATTCGATTTTGTATCGCATCACCGATATACGTGCCACCGAATTATGGTTGCGCATTCAGTGGATTGGGATTGCGTTAGTCCCGGCGGCGTACCTCCATTTCTCCGACAACGTGCTGCGCACGACCAACTCATTCAGCAGCGGGCGACGTGGTGTCGTTTACTTTGGTTACGTGTCCGGCCTGATCTTCATGGGGCTGGCGCTGTTCAGCGATTTCATCGTGGCGGATGGGATTCTGCTGAATTCTGCTCCGCATCTGCGTCCCGGCCCGTTGTTCTGGATCTATGCCGCCTACTTTGCTGGCGCCGTAATCGCAGGCTTCGTCGGGATTGTTGCGGCGCAGCGACGCTGTTTGACGCGTACCTCGCGTCGCCGCATGACGTATCTACTGCTGTCATCGACCGGCCCGGCGTTGGCGGTCTTTCCGTATTTGCTGTTGTCCAGTAACGTCGACGCCATCGTGCCGCTGGGTTTGTGGCTGGCGCTGGTGGCTGGCAACATCCTGATCGCGGCGATGTTGATCGTCATGGGCTACAGCGTGGCCTACTTCGGTGTGCTCGCGCCCGATCGTGTCGTCAAGTATCGCTTGATCCGCTTCCTGTTTCGCGGCCCGATCATGGCGGCGACGGTGGCCGCGGCCGTGGTGGTCTTCACGGGCTTCGAAGAGTTTCTCGGCTTGCCGCGCGACACGATTACGGCGCTGGCGATCGTGTTTTTCATTGTCATTTTTCAGATCGCGCGCGGCTCATTGCAGCCTTTCCTCGACGTGATCCTGTTTCAGCAGGATCGCGCCGAACTCGATTACATCCGGAGTCTGAGTGATCGCCTGTTGACCACCACGGATTTGCAGCAGTTTCTGGAAAACATCCTCACTGCCGTCGCCGATCTGTTGCGCGTGCAGCGCGTGTTTTTGGCTTCGTTTGATGCCGATGGTCAGTGGCGGCTGCGCGCTCACATCGGGCCGGTGGAACTGTTTGGCCCGGCGTTGAAAGAGATGCGGCATGCCCAATCTCAGCCAACCGAAAATGGCGCCATGCTGATCGACGGTTTTAGGGTGTGGCCGTTGTGGGCGCGCGGCGATGAAGGCATGTTGGGTGCGCTGGCCGTGGCCGCTCAATCGGCGGATCCGGAACTATCGGTGGATGAAGCCCGCAGTTTACAGGCGTTGATTTATCAAGCCGCCATCGCTTTGGAAGATCGGCGTTTGCAACAGGAGGTGTTTGCGGCTGTCGAACGCATTATGCCGGAAATCGATGTGATTCAGCAGCAGCGCGGCGTGATTCGCTACATCGATTCACCTACACAGCCGCCGCCCGAAGTAACACTGACAAGTGATCCAGAATTTCCGACGTGGGTGAAAGAAGCTTTGAGTCATTATTGGGGCGGACCAAAATTAACGGAGAGTCCGCTCTTGAAGATGCAAGTGGTGGAACGCTCGCTGGCCGATTACAACGACGACGCCCCCAAAGCGCTGCGCGCGGTGCTCGCGGAAGCGATCGAGCAGCTGCGCCCTGACGGTCAGCGCAGCCTCACAGCGGCCGAGTGGGTGTTGTACAACATTTTGGAACTGCGCTTCATTCAAGGCCATAAAGTGCGCGAGATCGCGCAGCGCCTGGCGATGAGCGAAAGCGATCTCTATCGCAAGCAGAAGATTGCGGTAGAAGCGGTGGCCGCCTCGCTGTCCAAGATGGAAGAACACGCCGCCGAAGTTAAAGAAAATTCTGTAGATTAACGTACGCGTTGAGTTTGGTGCGCGGCGCGCGGGTCGGCGGCCATTTGGCTATTTTCCCGATTTCTTTGTAGAATATGAATCTATATTAATAACCGATGAGCGAACGGTTTTATAGAGTTGGGTTTGTTGATCGCGATCGGACAGTTTGGCGGGAGAAAAAGAGATGGACGATACGACTGAATCATTGGAAGAAGCTTATTGGCAAGCTCTGTTGAAAGATGATGAAGCCACGCTGCCCGACGGTTCAGCCGCTGCAGCGGGGCGCGCTCGTGCCGCCAATGGTTCAACCCCGGCGGGCGGGCAACGGCCGATCGATGTGCTGTGGACCTCGGCCCAGCGTGCCTGCGACAACGACGAAGCCCTGACGGTTGATGTTACCGGCTACAATCGGGGCGGCCTGCTGATCGATTGGCAGGGGCTGCATGGCTTCGTACCATCATCGCACCTCATCGGCATGCCAGCCGTGACGGATGACGAACAGCGCAAATCCGAATTTGCCAAACGCGTGGGCCAGCACGTGCTGGGCAAGATCATCGAACTGGATCGCGCGCGCGGCCGATTTGTATTGTCGGAACGTTTGGCGTACAACGATCGGGCGCGCTTAGAACTGTTGCTAACTGAATTGCAGCCCGGCCAGAAGCGCTGCGGCCTCGTCACCACCGTGTGTGACTTTGGCGCATTCATCGATCTGGGCGGCCTGGAAGGTCTGGCGCACATCAGCGAGATTTCATGGGGGCGCATCAACCATCCGGGCGATATTTTGCGCAGCGGCCAAAGCGTGGACGTGTACGTGATGAACGTCGATCGGGCGCAGCGGCGCGTGGCGTTGAGTGTGAAGCGCTTGCAGCCTGATCCGTGGGCGACCGTTTCGCAGCGGTATGTCATCGGGCAAGTGGTCGAAGGTCGTGTGACCACGGTCGTCGACTTCGGCGCGTTTGTGCGGTTGGAAGAAGGCGTAGAGGGTCTTATTCATATTTCAGAGTTGGCTGAGGGCAATTTCCTGCATCCCCGCAACGTCGTGAGCGAGAATGACATGATCCGGGTAAAAGTGCTCAACGTCGATATCATGCATCGGCGGCTGGGCTTGTCGTTGCGGCAAGTTCAGTCTGATGAGCCAGAAGCCGGCAGCGAACGGCCGGCCGCCGAATCGGATTTTCTGCTCGGCGATCGGCAAGCGGTGGCCGACGGTCTGTGGTCAGTGGTCGAAGGGCATGGCTAAGTCAGCAGCGCGATCGAAGACTTCATCACGCGCCAAATCAAAAGAACCCGAGAAACGACGGCAGCTGCGCTTCACTTTTGGCGCGCGCGGTCGTGAGATCGCCGGCGTGTTGCTTATCGCGCTGGCGATTTTGTCGTTGCTGGCGTTGATTGGGTTCACCGGCAAGGGCGGCGACCTGCTGCTGGATTGGGGCATGACCCTCTATCACTGGTTCGGGTGGGGGGCGTTTGGTGCGGTGGCTTTGCTCGGCGCGTTTGGTTGGCTGTTGATCCGCGTGGCGCAGAGCACGGCCAACACCCTGCCGTGGCGCATTATCATCGGCGTCGAGGTGGCATTCTTTGCGTTGTTGGGTGCGCTGCATGCCTTTAGTGCGGGCGAAAACATTTGGCTGACGCAAAAGAACGGCGAAGGCGGCGGCGCGTTTGGCTGGGCGTTGCTGTCGCTGGCGCAGCAAGTCTTCAGCCGCCCGCTGTCTGGCGTGATCTTCAGCGTGTTGATGCTGATGGCGCTCACCGTTGCCTTCGCGATCCCGTGGGGCACGTGGTTGGCGATCGGGTTGAGCAAGATCAGCGCACGGTTGCAGCAATTCTCGATCGGTTCCCCGGCTCGATCGGATGTGGCCTCCCAATCGATCGATCAGGTCACTTCCGAGGAAGACATCGTTCCCGCGAAGGAAGTTGTCGTCAAGCCGAAGAAACTCGACGACGCGCCCGTTAAAGCCACGCAGTTGCCGCTGAAAGTCATCAAGGCCGAAGAGAAACCGAAGAAGGTTAAACGTCCGCGCTATCTGCCCGGGCTCGATCTATTGGACGAGCACACGACGGCGACGATTACCGAATTGGAGATCGAGCGCAAGTCGCAGGTGATCGAAGAGACGCTGCGGCAATTTGGGCTGGAAGCGAAAGTGGTGCGCGTGTCGCAAGGCCCGGCCGTGACGCAGTTCGGCGTGGAGCCGGGTTACATCGAACGACCCGGCACAGACGGCGAAGTGCGGCGCGTGAAGGTGCGCGTGGCGCAGATCAGTTCGTTGTCGAATGACTTAGCGTTGTCGCTGGCCGCGTCGTCGCTGCGTATCGAAGCGCCGGTGCCGGGCGAATCGTTTGTGGGCATCGAAGTGCCCAACGACAAGATCGCGATGGTGGGTCTACGCGGCGTGCTGGAAAGCGAAGCCTTCAACAAGGCCAAAGCGAAGTCGCTGCTGGCGTTTGCGCTGGGTCGCGATGTGAGTGGCGCATCCGTCGCCGCCGATCTGGCGTCGATGCCGCACATCTTGATCGCCGGTACGACGGGTTCGGGCAAGAGCGTGTGCATCAACGCGATCGTGATGTCGCTGATCACCAACGCGACGCCGGACGAATTGCGCCTTGTCATGATCGACCCGAAGATGGTGGAGTTGATCCGCTACAACGGCCTGCCGCATCTGTACGGCAAGGTCGAGACAGAGATGGAGCGGATCGTGACGGTGCTGCGCTGGGTGACGCGCGAGATGGATGCGCGTTACAAGAAGTTCGCCGAATTGGGCGTGCGCCATTTCACCGAGTATAACGATCGGATGCAGGAGCAAGGCGAAGACAAGCTCCCCTACATCGCGGTGATGATCGACGAGTTGGCAGACTTGATGTTGAGCGCGCCCGTCGAGATCGAAAAGACGATCACGCGTATCGCGCAGATGGCGCGCGCGACGGGCATCCACCTCGTCATCGCCACGCAGCGCCCATCGACCGATGTGATTACGGGTTTGATCAAGGCCAACTTCCCGGCGCGTATTTCGTTCTCGGTGGCGTCGGCCGTGGATAGCCGCGTGATTCTGGACTCGGTCGGCGCGGAGACGCTGCTGGGCAAAGGCGACATGCTGTTCCTCTCGCCGACAGCCAACGGCCCGCAGCGCATTCAGGGGTGCTATGTCAGCGAACGCGAGATTGATCGCGTGGTGGAGTTCTGGCACGAGAAGTACGCCGACGAAGAGGCCGAAGCCGCGCCATGGGAAATGACCAAGGTGCAGCAACTTGAAGAGATCGCGCAGGCCAGCCCCAGCACGGCCGCGCTCGAAGACGACGACGAAGTGCTGCTGGCGAAAGCGATCGAGGTGGTGAAGAAGCAGCGGCAGGCCAGCGCGTCGCT
This sequence comes from Anaerolineae bacterium, assembly GCA_046328575.1. GTDB lineage: Bacteria > Chloroflexota > Anaerolineae > Fen-1058 > Fen-1058 > JAGOBP01. The sequence continues at coordinate 23,940 of JAXLWI010000015.1, read as the reverse complement.
GTTGCAGCGCAAGTTGAATCTGGGTTTCCCCAAAGCGGCGGCGCTGCTCGATCAGATGGAGAAGATGGGCGTGGTTGGCCCCGCGCAACAGGCGGGTCGCACGCGCATGGTGTTGATCGGCAAGGAGACGGACGACAGCGACGAGGGCTGGGGCTAAAGATTTTAGATTTTGGAGTGTGGATGGCAGATTGAGGCGCGCGGTGATCGATGGATCACGGCGCGCTTTCGTTAAGCCGATCGTGCTTCAGGCTGAACGGCCACAGTTCCAGGCGGCAACGGCTGTCGCCGTCTCGGCAGGATTCGGCATTGAGGTAATTCAGATAAGGTTTGGTGCTAAAAATTCGCTGAAAAATCCCCCGAAGAGTCAAGTCGGCTGGAAAGTGGGTCGTGGCGATTCGCCACAGGTCGGTCTGGCTGGAAAGTGGGTCGTGGCTAAAAATTCGCTGAAAAATCCCCCGAAGAGTCAAGTTGGCTGGAGAGCGGGTTGTGGCGATTCGCCACAGGTCGGTCTGGCTGGAAAGTGGGTCGTGGCGATTTGCCACGGGTCGAGTCGGCTGGAAAACGAGTCGTGGCGATTCGCCACGGGTCGAGTCGGCTGGAAAGTGGGTCGTGGCGATTCGCCACGGGTCGAGTCGGCTGGAAAGCGAGCCTGCGATATTTCTGTAAAGTCACCGATTTCAGGTCGGCATTGGCTTGACACAGAAAATGGAACAGCGCTACGATCAAATCGCGATTTTGCGGCTATGGGTGTAGGTCGCCGCCTTGTTCCTCGCTCTGCGTCCCCGCGGTCGGTTGCTTGTAACGTTATGCCCGCAAAGATGCGGACTTAGAGCAATTATGGCGGCTGACGCCGAGGTCGTTGATCAACCCTCATCTGAGGTACAATACAGCATCTCATTAACGGGGGATGCTGATGGCCAAGGCTGAAATCTTCTCTGGTGTTTGCGGCTTCACCACCACAGTTGAAGCGACGATGGACGGCAAGGTGTGTAACTTGTCCATCACCAGTGACTGCGCGGCGATTCGGAAGTTGGGCGAAGAACTGACGCAGGTCAATCCCTTTCGAGAAATCTCGACTCGACGCGCCATGCCTCAGACGCTGGAAATGGGTGCCAAGTATTGCACCCATGCTGCCTGTCCCGTGCCCGTCGGCATCATCAAGGCCGTCGAGGTTGAGGCCAAGTTGGCGCTCCCCAAAGACGTCACCATCAAGTTGTACAAGTCTGAAAACGGCTCATAAGCGCGGCGGTTCACGGAGATTGCTATGTACGGCGTGCGCATCACCCTTGAAGGCCACAATCTGACTCGACTGCCTGACTTGTTGTTGAAGGAAGTGGGCGATGCTTACATCTACACCACCGATCATGTAACGGCGTTGGTGAGTGAGCGCTATTATCTCCGCGTCAATTCCGAGTTGATGCTGGTGGTCTTCATGAACTTCGTGTCTGATTCAAAATGCGAAGTGGAGATTTTGAGTGGTGGTGGTCGTGAAGGAGTGATTGGACTTGATTGGGGAGCGGAAAGCAGCTACACCAGCACTGCTGCAGGCCATCTCCGTGATATCTGCAAGGCACAAGCCTGGAAGTTTATCGCCCACTAACGATAGTGGCGTGTCACACGGCACTATATGGTGCGACAGGGTGATTTAGAGGCTCATCTTGAATCGTCTCATCGGTATTCTCCTCGTGATCGTCTCGGCGGCCTCTTTCGGCACGCTGGCGATCTTTGGCCGCTACGCATACGAAGGCGGCCTTGATACATTTACGTTGCTATTTCTGCGCTTTACGCTGGCTGCAGTCTTGATGGCGGGCGTGTTGGTCTATCGGCGCGAGGGATTGCCGCGCGGCAGTGCGCTCATCCGCTTGATCGGCATGGGCGCGTTGGGTTACGTGGGTCAATCGTTTTCGTATCTCACCGCGATCAAATACGCGTCGGCGGGATTAGTAGCGTTACTGCTCTATCTCTACCCGACGTTTGTGGCTATCCTCTCGGTGATCTTTCTCAAAAATCGCTTGACACGCTTGAAGTTGATCGCGCTGGCATTAGCCACGTTCGGCGCGGCGTTGACGGCCAATCCGCAGGGCGGCGATTGGACTGGCGTGGCCCTGGCGATCTCCGCGGCGGCGATCTATTCGGTGTACATCATCGTCGGCGCAGGCGTGATGCGGCAGGTGTCGCCTGTCCAATCCTCGACGGTGATCTTCGCGTCAGCGGGCGCGGTTTATGGCACGTTCACGCTGATCAACGGCGCGCACTGGCCAGCGACGAGCAATGGTTGGATGGCAGTCGGCGCGGTTGTGATCGTGGCGACGGTGATTCCGGTCTTTACGTTTCTGGCGGGCTTGCAGCGCATCGGCCCGACCGATGCGTCGATGCTATCGACGCTGGAGCCGGTGGTGACGGTGATCTTGGCTGCGCTGTTGTTCGGCGAAGCCTTGTCGGCGCTGACTTTGTTAGGCGGCGCATTGATTCTGGTCGCCGTAGTGTTGTTGACTCAGCAAGAACTTCGGCGCGAAACTGTGGCGGCTAATGTCAGCGACGTTTGAAGCCTGCGCGTGCGAGGAATGTCAGGCGATGTGCCAGCGGCGGCCGTGCTGGCCGACGCCGACGGATGCCGCGCGGCTGATCGAGGCGGGGTATGCCGATCGGCTGATGGTCGATTGGTGGTTCGATCGTGCCGCATCGAAAACGATCTTCGTGTTGACGCCCGCCATCGCTGGTCGAGAAAGCGGCGAAGCGCCCGCGCAGCCATCGGGGCGTTGTACCTTTCTCGACGAGCATAATCTCTGCCAACTGCATCGGTTAGACTTAAAGCCTTCTGAGGGTAAAATAGCCCTATGCCAGAATCGCACGCCGGAAGGTGTGCACGAACAGATCGGGGCGACATGGGACACCGACGAAGGGCGCGCCTTAATCGAGCAGTGGGAGGCCGATCCACCGCGCGGGCGTAAGCGCGCGTTGCTGATCAAACCCGCGCATGTCCATCGATCGCGGCGGCGTTGAAATATGATTGCTCATCGTCCGCGTCCACGCGGACGACTTATCCGTAATATCCGTGGTTAATTCTTTGAGGAGCCAGCCATGATTCAATACACTAGTTTGGGACATGCCGAAGCACAACTTGCCATTCAAGTCATCCGCGACGAAATCCTAAAACGCAACAAAGCGGCGGTGATTGCCGTCGCTGACGCACACGGCGAATTGATTAGTTTGCTACGTCTCGACGGCGCGCCGATGGCGTCGATCCTGATCGCGTCGAACAAAGCGTGGACGGCCGCGCGCGAGCGTCGCCCCAGTCGCGAACTGGGTCAGGCGGCGCGTGATCCACAAGCGGGGTTTGATATGGCCTACTTCGGCGATCCGCGCTACATCGGGTGGGGCGGTGGCGTGCCGGTCTTCGTCGATGGTGCCGTTGTCGGCGCGGTGGCAGTCAGCGGCTTGCCTGAGCAAGAGGACATGGAACTCGTCCAGTTGGGCGTAGCCGCCCTTCAGGCGACCTTGCAGAAGTAAGCATCGTCTGACCGATCACGCCTCGAGCGTGGTACACTTGATCCAACGTGAAGTCGGGCGGGGGCGCATGCGACGAACGATTGGGCAGTGGCTGTTGGTAGCGAGTGTGTTAGCCGGGTGCGCGGGTCTGGCGCTGACGCCTGATCCGCGCACTGTGCATACTGCGAGCAGCGTAAGCGTCATCGTTACGCCGACCGCGCGAATTCGTCCGGCTCTATCGGGCGCGGTGCCAACCGAACAGACTCAAGCGCGCTTCATCACGCCGACGGAAGAAACCGGCAGCGTTTTCATTTCACCCTTGCTGCCGGATAAGATCGCAGTCACGGTGACGCCCACACCACTTGAACCCAGTGATACGGTTCAACCGCCGGGACCGACCGATACCCCCGAGCCGATCGCACCAACCGCTACCGACACGCCCACGCCCACACCAAGCGGGCCGACTGTGACCCCTGCGCCTGTCCGCCCGGCCTTCGCCCCGACGGCGATTGCCTTACGCGCGCTCACGGCGGTCGATACACGTTTTAGGCCGGTGGCTAACGGCTATCAGTTCTACAACTACGCCGATGTTCAACCCACCGATTTCACCATCACCGACACGCGGAAGATGTTCGGCGATGCGGAAGTGTGCGTGACGGGCAGTTCGCCGTGTTTGCCGCGCCAGGCTTATGTGGCCTTCACCGATTACGTGAACGAGACCATCCGCGTGGGACATTGCGATGGGATCACACTGACCACTCTGCGGTTTTTCCTCAGCCTCGATCGGCCCACGGCGCTGAAAGCGAATGTGTTTTCGGCCTTCAACTTACCGCGCGAATTGGCGCGTCGCAGCATCGCCTACTACTGGTCGTTGCAAGTTCCCGATCCAGTTGCGCGCATCAAGTACGATTCGATGCAGCGCACGCCGGTCGAGATCCTGCAGATGTTGATGACCGCCATGACCAGCCGCAGCCGCGATCTGACGTCGATTCACGTCTTCAACGCCGATCTCACTGCCGGGCATTCGATGACGCCGTATCGCATCGACAGTGCCGGTAACGGCGTGTGGCGTGTGTGGGTCTATGACAGTAACCATCCCTACAATCCGCGCAGTCCTGCCGACTCCAATCGTTACATCAGTATTTCCACGCGCACTAACACGTGGAGTTATGACCTTGGTTACACCTTCGGTACGTGGAGCGGCAACGCCACCTCGCACAATCTCGCGATTGTGCCCGTGTCAGCGTATTCGCTGCCACCGGCCTGCTTTCTATGCTGGCAAACAGGCGCGAGCACTTCGGGCCTGCTGGTCTCACCCGATGCCAACACACAGTTACTTGTGACCGATGCGGCCGGTCGGCGGCTTGGTACACTCAACGGTACGGTATACGAAGAGATTTCGGGCGCGTTCCGCGATGTACTGCCGGGCGGTTTGGGTCAGCGCGATGCGCCGGTTTTTCACCTGCCAATCACGTCCACTTACGCGTTCTTGCTCAGTCTGCCCGTCACGGGCACACTGCTGCCCACGACCACCGCGCCCTCGTCGATTACGGAATTTGGACCAGGCTTCGTCACTTCAGTTAGCGACATCAATTTGAAGGACACCCAGAGCAGCCGCCTGGCGGTGCGCGCCGATGGGCATCAGCTGGTCTATCAGTCGCCGATCACCGATCGAGATACCTTTAGAATGATCGTCGAGACCGCCGATCAAAGCCGCCAATTAATTGTGCGCGGTGCGACGATCGGCGCGGGCCGCACGGTGACATTGACGATCGACGATGGCCGCGGCCGCTTCATCATCGATAACTCGCAGAACATCAGCGGCACCTACGATCTCACTTTCACGCGCATCACGGCCATCGAAGTGCAGACTTTCACTACATTCAATGTGCCGCTTGGCACGGGCGATACCCAATCAATCGATTTCGGTGCGTGGTCCGGCACCGGACCGATAACGCTTACCATCGATCTCAACAGTCAGGGTACGGCGTCGCAGACCGTGGCATTGCCTGATCTGCCCTACAAATTTTTCTTCACGCTGAACCTCAAACAATAACGGTACTTGCCCGCGCCGCCAGAGCATGAGACAATGGCGCACATTCGCGTCGATCGTCGGGTCATTGCCTCCGCACGATTCGGTATACGCGTCGGCCGGTATCTGTGTTCGCCTGCTGTAGATGCCTACGCATTCCAACCTTGAAAGGATAAACTCATGTTGCGTCGTTGGTTGATCGTCGTCGCATTGTTGTTGATCACGTTCGGGCTGGTGTCACATCTGCCGTTAGCCAGTGCCGCGCCAGTGGTTGATCCGTCGGGTAAAATTGCGCCGTGGGTGTTGGCGCATACGGCCGATGGCGTCCAAGCCGAATTTCTCGTCGTACTGACCCAGCAAGCCGATCTCAGCGGAGCGGCTCGCCTGACTACTAAAGCCGCGAAAGGCCGATTCGTTTACGACACCCTCTATCGAACCGCGCAGACCACGCAAGGCCCGATCGTGCAGTGGCTCCGCGCGAACGGCTTGGAGTACCGCACTTATTACATCGTTAACGCGATCTGGGTGAAGGGCGATCGAGCCACCGCGCTGGCCCTCGCCGCCCGATCGGATGTCGCGCGTCTCGACGGCAATCCGCAGATCAAAGTCGATCTGCCCAAGTTGGAATCAGTGTCATCCCTGACACCTGCCTCACCGGATAGTGTCGAGCCGGGCTTGACGTATGTCCACGCGCCCGATGTGTGGGCGGCAGGCTTCACCGGCCAGGGCATCGTCGTTGGCGGGCAGGATACCGGCATTCAATGGGATCATCCCGCGTTGAAGCCACATTATCGCGGTTGGAACGGCAGTACCGCGAATCACGACTACAATTGGCACGATGCCATTCACAGCGGCGGCGGCACTTGCGGCGCGAACTCTCCGGTGCCGTGCGACGATTACGGACACGGCACACACACAATGGGCACAGTGGTTGGCAGCGATGGCGGCACCAACCAGATCGGTATGGCGCCGAGTGCCAAATTCATCGGTTGCCGCAACATGAATGTAGGTGCCGGTACGCCCACGACGTACCTCGAATGCTTCGAGTTTTTCCTCGCGCCCTATCCGGTGGGTGGCACACCCGCGCAGGGCGATCCGAGCAAAGCGCCAGATGTGACCAACAACTCGTGGGGGTGTCCGCCTAGTGAAGGCTGCAATCCCGACACATTATTGGCCGCGGTTCAGGCCCAACGGGCGGCGGGTATCATGACGGTCGCTTCCGCCGGCAACGATGGTTCGGCCTGCAACACCGTTCAAGATCCGCCCGGCATCTATGATGAAGTTTATACGGTCGGCGCGTTGAATACGGGCAGCGACACGATTGCTTCGTTCAGCAGCCGCGGCGCAGTGACTGCCGATGGCAGCAATCGCACCAAGCCCGACATCTCCGCGCCGGGCACCAGCACCCGATCGAGTATACCGGGCAGTAGTTACGGCTCCATGAGTGGCACGTCGATGGCGAGTCCGCACGTGGCGGGTGCGGTCGCGCTGTTGTGGTCGGCGCGGCCGGAATTGAAGAATCAGATCACTCTGACGGAGCAAGTGCTCAATGCGTCTGCCTTCCACCTCTCATCGACGGCGTGCGGCAGCAGCGGTTGGCCCAACAACACCTTTGGTTATGGGCGGCTCGATGTGTTGGCAGCGGCGCAGCCCGGCGGCCTGACCGTCACGCCGCTGGCGGCCACACAGAGTGCGGCCAGCGGTAGTGCAGTCACATACACGTTGCACATTAGCAATACGGGCGTGGTTGATGATGCGTACACCGTTAAACTCGGTCCCGCGCACTGGCCAACCTCGGCCAGCGTGACGACCACGGCCTCGATCAGCCCAAGTACAGCCGTCGATGTGCAGATCAACGTGACCATTCCGCCGACGGCCTATGGCAATCAATCGGATACGGTAACGGCCACGCTCGCCTCGGTCGCCTCACCCGCCCGATCGGCCACGGTGGTCTTAACGACCTCCGCGTTGGCAGTCTACGGCACGACGCTCAGTGCGGATGCGGCGGGTAAATCTGACTATGTCGGTAGCACTGTGATGTACACCGTCCGCGTCACCAATACGGGCAACCTCACCGATACGTATTCTTTCAACTACAATCACAGCGGCTGGGCCGCCTATTTCGATCCGGTCTACATAGCCAACGTGCCGCCGCACGCCGGCACGGACGTGTTGGCTTACGTGACCATCCCGATGACGGCCACGTTCGGTCAGACGAACACCTTGCAGATGTATGTGACGGGAACGTCTAACCTGACGCAGCAGATCGATCTTGTGACGACGGCGCTGCTCTATCGCGTTTTCCTGCCGATCGTGCTGGGTGGAGGTTAGCTCATGAAACGCGTGCTGAGTCTGTTGTTGCTAGCCGCGTTGTTGATCTCGTCGATGCCCTCGGCTGCCCGCGCACAAGCCGATCGGGTTGGTGGTAATTCGCAGGAGCGTGTTTTCGTCGTGCGCATCACTTATACAGATCGCGCCGACCTTGCACCATTGACGGAACGCCTCGACATTTGGGACGTTCAGCCTGAGCGGCATGTGGTGATCGCCGCACTGAACCTTGGAGAGTGGCAGCGGCTTGTGCAGGCGGGCTATCGGGTGGAACTGGATGCGGCCTTAACGTTGAGTCTGTACACGCCGCGCGTGCCGGTACCGGGCCAGACCAACGGCATCATCGGTTACCCGTGCTATCGCACAGTGGAAGAGACGTACACCACCGCGACGAACATGGTCGCACAGCATCCCACGCTGGCGCAGTGGATCGACATCGGCGACTCGTGGGAGAAGATCAACTCCGGCGGCCTGGCCGGTTACGATCTGCGCGTGCTCAAACTCACCAATCAAGGGCGGCCTGGCCCGAAGCCGATCTTCTTTGCGATGTCGTCGGTGCACGCCCGCGAATACGCACCGGCTGAGCTCAACACGCGTTTCGCCGAGTATCTCATCAATAACTACGGCGTTGACGCCGACGTGACGTGGCTGTTAGACTATACGGAAATTCACTTACTGCTGCAGGCCAATCCGGACGGTCGCAAGAAAGCCGAGACAGGTCTATCGTGGCGCAAGAATACCGACAACAATTACTGCGCCAACACCAACTCGCGCGGCGTCGATCTGAATCGCAACTGGCCGTTTAAGTGGAACTCGTGCGCGGCCGGCCTCGGCTGTTCGAGCGGCGTGCAGTGCGACGAAACATATCGCGGGCCAAGCGCGGCGTCGGAACCCGAAACGCAAGCGACGGTGGCCTACGCCCGATCGATCTTCCCCGATTGGCGGCCCGATGACCTAACCACCGCCGCGCCGATCACAGCTACAGGCTTGTTCCTCGATCTGCATAGTTACAGTCAATTGATGCTGTGGCCGTGGGGCTTCACCTACAGCACGGCCCCTAACGGCCCGGCGATGCAAACGCTGGGGCGCAAGTTGGCCTTTTTCAACAACTATACGCCTGAACAATCGATCGGGCTGTATCCGACCGATGGCACTACCGATGACACGACGTACGGCGAACGCGGCGTGGCCGCTTTCACTATCGAGATGGGGTCGAACTTCTTTGAGTCGTGTACGTCGTTCGAGAACACGGTCGTGCCGCAGAATCTGCCCGCGTTGATCTATGCAGCTAAAGCCGCTCAGCGTCCGTATCAACTGCCGACCGGCCCGGATGTGATTAGCTTGACGGCCACACCCTCGACCACGGCACAACTCACGGTTACGGTAGCGGCCACTGCTAACGATACGCGCTACAACAACAGTAATGGCACAGAACCGACGCAAGCCATCGCCGCTGCGCGCTACTCCATCGATGCGCCATCGTGGGTGGCGGGCACGCCGACGTATCCGCTGACGGCCGCGGACGGCGCGTTCAACACTGCGGTCGAAGGCATTACGACCGTGATCAACGGCGCCGGTTTGAGTCTGGGGCGGCACACGGTGTTTGTCGAGGCGCAAGATGCAGCGGGTAATTGGGGATTGCCGACAGCCGTGTTTATCACGGTTACATCCGGCTCAGGCATTGGCGGTTGGCCGCAACTGACGCCGCTGCAGCAGGTTGGCCAAGGTGAGCCGGGCGCGGCGGTCGCATATACGTTGACATTGCAAAACCTCGGGCCGTTCACCGATACGTTTACGCTCACCCTCGCCAGTTCAGTCTGGCCGACAGAGTTGGGGCAAACATCGATCTTCCTACCACCCACACAGGTGGCGACCATGGCCGTAACGGTCACCGTCCCGCTGGACGCAGTCGATGGCAATAAAGACTTCGCCACGATCACTGCTACCGGCTTGCAAGGCACGACGTCCGCCGTGATCAGAACCAACGCATTGAGTGTGTTTAAGGTTTATCTGCCCGCGCTGCTACAGGGAGAATAACCATGCGAACTCGATCGGTCGTCGTCGCGCTGCTGGTGTCGGTGGCGTGGCTGTGGCTGTTTACACCGCAGCCTGCGTCGCACGCCCAACTCATCGAGACGCCGTCACCCGCTCAGCTGGCCGCTACTTTCACGCCATCGCCCATCGTTGCCGATCTGATCGCGCAGGTGCAGGCCACCCGTTTGTATTCTGATCTGGCACAGCTCAGCGGCGAAACGGCGGTGCTCGTCGGCGGACAGACCTACACTTTCACCACTCGCAACACGCGGTCAGGCACGCCGATTCAGAAAGCCACACAGTATGTGTATGAGCGCTTTCAGAACTTGGGCATCAGCGTCAAGTATCACGACTGGACGGCGTGCTCGGCGACCAGTCGCAACGTCATTGGCACGATTACGGGCACGGTCGCGCCGAGCGAGATCGTGCTGATTACCGCGCACCTCGACGACATGCCGTCGTCGGGGCGCGCGCCGGGCGCGGACGACAATGGCAGTGGCTCGATCGGCGTATTGATGGCCGCCGAGCTGCTGCGCACCCAGCATTTCGATCGCACCATCCGGTTTGTGTTGTTCACGGGCGAAGAGCAAGGCTTGTGCGGCAGTAACGCCTATGCGGCTGTCGTGTATGCGGCCGGCGAGAACATCGTCGCCGTGTACAACATGGATATGATTGCGTTTGATAGCGGTGGCAGTCCGTCGCTGCGATTGCACACGCGCACGACGGGCAACGCAGGCTATCCGGCTGATCTCGCCATCGCGGGCGTGTTCACCAACGTAGTCAGCGCTTACGGGTTGAGTGGCGGCTTGACGCCCATCGTCACTGCCGACGGTGAATCGGCCAGCGATCATTCGGAGTTCTGGGCCAAAGGTTATCCTGCCGTCCTCGCCATCGAAGACGACTACAACGATTTCAATCCGTACTATCACACCAGCAACGACAATCTATCCCACATCAACCTGACGTACTTCACTAACTTCGTTAAAGCCTCGGTGGGCACGGCGGCGCATCTGGCGCGGCCCAGTGCGGCGATCGTCGCTGGCCTCGTCAGCAACGTGCAGACGGGCAGCCCTATCGTGGGTGCCACGGTCTGGGTCACCTCGACCACGCTGACGACGAGCACACTCATCGGTGCTGATGGTCGCTATCGTTTTACGTTGCCCGACGGCGAATATCAACTGTCGGCAACGGCCGCCGGATTCAGATCGAAGACCTATAACAATGTGATCGCGCAATCGGGCTTGACAACCACGCGTAACTTTCCGTTGACGCCGATCCCGACGTACACGGTGACGGGCGTGATTAGCGACGCGTTGACGGGCTGGCCGCTCAGCGCGACGATCACTATCACCGGTTATGCGCACAGCCCGATCGATGTATCGGGCGAAACAGGCCAGTATCACGTCACGTTGATGGAAGGTGGGCCGTACACACTGCACGTCAAAGCGAATCTCTCCGGTTACCCGGAAGCGATTCGCGTCATCGACCTGTTGACGGCCGATCGGGTGGAGGACTTTCCGCTGATACCCGAAGTTGAGCCGCACTACGTAGCGTATCTGCCGATCATTACGACACCATAGATCTGAGGCAAGGGAAGAGTGTATGTCAGCAGCCGAGGTGGTCATTTGCGGGGCTGGAATTTCAGGTATTGCGGCGGCTTATCACCTCGCCGTGGAGCAGGGCGTCAACGGTGTCGTGCTGGTCGACGAGCGTCCGCCGTTGACGCTGACCAGCGATAAATCGAGCGAGGCGTATCGCGACTGGTGGCCCGACCCGGCGATGGTCGCATTGATGAATCGCAGCATCGATTGGCTGGAGCGTTGGGCGCGCGCGAGTCACAATCGCTTCTTAATGAATCGCCGCGGCTATCTGTACGTCACGGCCGATCATGTTCGCGCCGCAGCACTGCAACAACAAGCCGAATCGATCGCGACACTCGGCGCGGGCGAACTGCGCATTCACCGCGACCGATCGACCCACTACCGCCCGATCGAACCGCACGGCTTCGAGGGTCAGCCCGATGGCGCGGATCTGTTGCTCGATCCGGCGTTGATTCGCGAACAGTTTCCGTATCTCAATCCGAATGTGGTGGCGGCCTTGCATGCGCGGCGCTGCGGTTGGTTCAGCGGACAGCAACTGGGCATGTATATGCTGGAGCAGGCGCGCGCACATGGCGTGCAGCTGCTATCAGATCGCGTGAATGCGATCGACGTGAAGGGCAATCGGGTGGAGACGATCCGCCTCGCGTCCGGTGCGGCCATCGATACGCGGTGCTTTGTGAATGCCGCTGGTCCTTATCTCAAACACGTCGGCGCTTTGCTCGACATCGATCTGCCCGTGATCAACGAACGGCATTTGAAGATCGCGTTTAAAGATCACGCGGGCGTAGTGCCGCGCAGCGCGCCGCTGATCATTTGGCTCGATTCGCAAACGCTGGCGTGGTCGGACGAAGAACGATCGGATCTGGCGAGCAGCGCCGAGACACAGTGGCTGTTGGACCCGTTGCCCGACGGTGTGCATTTGCGGCCTGAAGGCGGCAGCGATAGTAACATCGTGTTGATGTTGTGGGCCTATCACGTCGAGCCGCGCGAGGTGATTGTGCCGGTTCCGCTCGACGAGTTCTTTCCCGAAGTGGTCGTGCGTGGTCTCGCGACGATGATCCCCGGCTTGCAGACGTACTTCGGTAAAGGCTCAATCGCGATGTATGACGGCGGCTATTACACCAAGACGCCGGAAAATCGGCCGTTGGCTGGCCCGCTGCCGATCGAAGGCGCGTACGTCTGCGGCGCGGTCAGCGGCTACGGCTTGATGGCTTCAGCGGCGATGGGCGAGTTGGTGGCCGCGCACATCACGGGCGGTCGCTTGCCCGACTACGCGCGTACGTTTGATCTGCGCCGCTATGCCGATCCCGCCTATCAGTCCCAACTCGCGACTTGGGGTGCAAGCGGGCAGTTGTAGTCGAGATTGATCGATTCAGTAGTTGCAACCGGGCGTATAATGAATTCGGGGGCGAAAAATGTAACGCCAAGGGATCAGCGCAGGAGGCGTTATGGGCTCCATCAACTGGGCGGACTATCGTACCTGGTATAAGTTGGCGGCCATCCTGTGCATTATCGGCATTGCACTCTTGGCCGTCGGTGGCGGCGCCGTTTCCAGCGGATCAGGCGACTCGAGTTCGTCTGGCATATCCAGCGGTTCAGATTACGGCTCGGATAACGGCTCATGGGGTGGCTCCGATGCCGGTTCGTGGGATTCCGGCGGTTCCGATTTTGGTTCGTGGGACGGCGGTGGTTCTGACGCTGGCTCGTGGTGAGGCGGACGATGAGTCTTTCTGCGTTAGGTGCGCTAGTCTTATTCGCCGCCGGAATGTGCTTCATCGTAGGGACTATGTTGAGAATGAGCAACACGCCCGGCGCTCCGATCACGGCGTATACTCCCGCGATGAGGTTGGCTGATATCAACCAGACAGGCCTCACTGATCAAGTTCAACGGGCATCTTCGCCATCGACCCTGGCAAGCACACCGCAACAACAGCAATTCCGTAGCGCGCAGTTGGGCCAATGCCTCACGGCGCGGCATCCGGTTCTGGGCGAGTTTACCAGTCGTATCGTCGGTACGATTGTGTACGATGAGTTGTGGCAGCGGGTGAAGAATCCGAGCGAGCCGTGGATGCCGACGGGTAATCAGTTTACGGCGCATTGGCTGGGCGACAAGTTGATCTACGAATGGAAAGAGCAACTGTTCCTGTTCGATCAATTCGACAATCTGTCCGATCAAGACATTGCGACGAACTTTCTGCCGTATGCCCAACAGTTTGGGGCCAGCGACGAGACGGCTCAGGTTCAGTTTACCTATCCGCCTGCGACCTGGCTCATTACCGACATCGGTAAGTTTCGAGTAGCCAGCGTGAGTGGCACTGGCTTGCGTTTGTGTGCGGGCGCAATTGGGCGTTTCATCCACGCCAGCGCCTACGAACAGCGTGCCTTGGTGGTCGAAGATTATCAATCGGGCCGCGGCGGATTGGACACTGCATGGATCGGTTATGTGCTCAAGTGGGAGGATGTGACGAAGATCGAATGAACGGGGGAGCACAGCTGAATCGGAGGCTGACATGACCAATCGGCTTAATGTCGTTGTATTCGTGTTGATCGGCCTCTTGCTCATTGGCCAGGTGGCTGCTTATCTCATCGCACCGGCTGCGTGGCTGGCCTTTGTCAATCGGTTGCCCTTGATTCTGGCGCAAATCGGCTTTTGGGGGCCAATTTGCTTGATCGTGGCGGCGGTCTTTGTGGCTGTGACGCTGCGCATGCTCGGTTTCCGTACGCTGGCCGAAATCCGAACTGAATCCGTCGAGGAGAATAATCCGGCCCCGGCTATTGTGTTTACGGGCACATTCATCGCCAGCCTGCTATTCTTGCTGTTGGTAATTCGGCCATAAGCGAGTAAAATAGGGCTACTCTCGGAGAGGCATAACACACGTATGTCGAAACGAATCCTGGTCGTCGAAGATGACAACAGCCTCAGCATGCTGTTACGGCTGATTATGAAGCTGCAGCAAGAAGAGTGGGACTTGAGCAGTGCCGCGAACGGCATCGAGGCGTTGGCACAGGTTGAGAAGTTTCAGCCCGATCTGGTGTTGTTGGACATCATGATGCCGGAGATGGACGGGTTGGAATTTGCACGCCGTGTGCGCGCGGATGCGCGCTGGGCCAACTTGAAGATCGTGGTGCTATCGGCGTTGAGTGATCCTGTAACGAAGCGCAAGGCCAAAGAGATCGGCGTGCTGGAGTACTGGGTTAAGCCCATCATGCCAGATGAATTGCAGGCTGGCATGACGCGCGTGTTAGGCGTCGAACTGCCGGATGTGCCGTAAAGAATGCTAAGTGGCGAATGAAACGTGACAGCGCTCGATGGATAGTCGGGCGCTTTTCATTACCCCAGATGCTCTTTGATAGCAACCGCTACGTCGCGCGGGATACCGGGCACGGCGGCGATTTCATCTACTGAGGCCGCGCGTACGCCTTCCAATGATTCGAAGTGTTTGATCAGTGCTTTGCGGCGCGTCGGCCCTACGCCTGGAATCTCGTCGAGTTGTGAGGCGATGCCGGTTTTGGCGCGCCGCGCGCGATGCGCCGTGATCGCGAAGCGGTGCGCCTCATCGCGGATGCGCTGCATCATGAATAGCCCTTGTGAACTGCGCGGCAGCATGATCGAATCGGGGCGGCCGGGCAAAAAGATTTCTTCCTGTTGTTTCGCCAGGCCGCACACTGGCACTTGCCCAAACAGATCGAGCGCCTGCAGTACTTCCACCGCAATCCCTAACTGGCCTTTGCCGCCGTCGATGATCAACAAATCGGGCAGCACCGAAAACGACGGATCGATCTTCTGCCCCGGTAGATGCTCTGCACCTTTCGCTTCGAAGTAGCGGCGGAAGCGGCGTGTCAGCGCCTCGCGCATCGATTCGAAATCGTTGGGGCCTTGCACCGTCTTGATGTTGAACTTGCGATAGTCGCTCTTGCGGGCGATGCCGTTGACGAAGACCACCATCGACGCAACGGAGTTGGTGCCTTGCGTGTTGCTGATGTCGAAACATTCCATGCGCGCGGGCAGCGCCGCCAACCCGATCGCATCCGCCAGTTCCTTCAGAGCCGCCTCGCTGCGATGTGAATCCGCGGCCCATTGCGCCTTCAGCGCTGTCAACGTTTCGATGGCGTTATCGGTCGCCAGTTTGACCAGATCAGCCGATGGGCCGGAGTTCGGCACCGACAATGTTACCTGCGTGCCGCGTTTCTGCTTAAGGAACTGCGTGATGATGTCGGACTCCTGCACGTCGATCTCGATCGGCAACAACACTTCCGGCGGAACGTATGCGGCCTCATCATAGAACTGCGTGAGGAACTCGGCCATCACGTTCGAGACGTCTTCATCCTCCGCGCCTTCTAGCACGAAGTATTCGCGGCCAATCAACTTGCCTTGCCGAATGAGGAACACCTGCACGCAGGCATCGCCGTTGGCGCGCGCGAAGGCTAACACGTCCTGATCTTGCGACGTCGTTGAGATGATCTTCTGCCGCTCGACAATGTGACGCAGCGCCTTAAGTTGATCGCGATACTGCGCGGCCAATTCGAACTGCATCGACTCCGCCGCATCTGTCATCTTCTGCTCGATCTCCGGCAGAATTCCTTCGGACTTGCCTTCGAGGAAGTGGCAGAGTTGATCGATGGTGTGGCGGTATTCGGCTTGCGTCACCGCGCCGATGCACGGCGCGTTGCACAACTTGATGTCGTAGTACAAACAGGCGCGCTTGTCGTGACCGGTAATCTCGCGATCGCAGGTGAGATACGGAAAAGCGCGGCGCAGCGTATCGAGTGTGGCGTAGACGTGACCGGCGTTGGTGTAGGGACCGTAATAGCGCGCGCCATCCTGCGCCATCTTGCGGACGGTGTACACCTTGGGATACGCGGTCTGCCACTCAACCTTGATATAGGGATAGCGCTTGTCGTCTTTCAGCCGGATGTTGAAGCGCGGTTTGTGGCGCTTGATCAGATTCGATTCGAGCAGCAGCGCTTCCAGTTCGCTGTCGGTAATGATCCATTCCAGATCGGCGATCTCGGTGACGAGGCGCTGCGTCTTGGTGGAATCCACCGAGGTATGGAAGTATGATCGGACGCGGTTACGGAGATTGATCGCTTTGCCGACGTAGATGATCTGGCCGTTCGCATCGAAGTATTGATAGACGCCGGGCTTGGTCGGCAGCGTCTTGAGTTTTTCGACGACTTTCTCGTTGGGCATGGCGAGGAAATTGTATCACAACAAAACAGCCTGATCCGAAATTGGATCAGGCTGTCATTGCAAGAGGCTCCGACCGTTAACTGGTCTTGATCATGCCTGACTTGTAAGCGAACCAACCCGCCGCGCCGACTGCACCACCGACACCGCCGCGGATCAAATCGCCGATGACGTCGCCGATGCCGTAGGTGAACCCGAAACCAAACAGGCCGCTAAAACGAATGCTGATGGCGATCAGCGAGACGACGCCATACACTAAACCGACGACAGCGCCGAGAATCGCACCGTTAATCGCCACATCAACGATCGTCGGTTTAACCGCCTGCGCCAATACCAACTTGACGTACCAATAGCCGGCGAATGCAGCGACCGCCCAAAACAAGATCCCAACCAAACCGCCAAGGATACCGAGCAGCCACAAAGCTCCACCGATAGCCGCCGCAATTACTGGGATCGTACCGGCTTTGATCAGATTGGTTTTGTCCAACTTGAACTGAAACTGTCCGCCCTGCATGGTGACTAGCCTCCGTTGTGAGATGCTGTATTGTAGTCCTAAATCGCTGCGAAATGCAAATGTTTTGAAGTTAAATTTGTGTTACAAAAAGACTCAACCTGCGCCGACACTGACGCGCAAGCCGACGAGCAGCGTAATCTCGATCAAACCGAGCGCCAACCCAAACAGCATCGGCAGGGCGAGTTGCCGCCACGCGCTCACCGCGCTTTCCATCTTGCGCACGCTGAGCATGATCACCGAATTGAGTAGTGACAACAGGAGCAAGATGCCGCCGATGGAGACGACCGTCACTGGAATTAACATTTGATCCGTGAAAGCGAGCACAATGACGATCTCCACGCCGACGGCGATCAGCAACCCGATCAGTTCGCGCCAGTTCTTGATCGTGCGTTCACCGCTCGGTTCGGTCCAAATGGCCGAGTTGAAGAAGGGCGGGAACAATGCGCTCAGCGCCAAACCGTACAGCGTGCCGGTAATGATGCGATGAATATTTGTCGTGTGATACAACTGCGGCGCGCCGGGGATGATCGAGATGGTGGAATTCACGCCGTCGATGCCCATTGCCACGATGAATCCGACCAGCATCACGACGATGGGCGTTGGCGGCAGCCGAGCGGCCTTCAAGCGGCGGCGCAGTGCCAAACTGACGATGCCGGTGACAAAGCCGAGATACATGCCTGTGCAGCGCGCACACAACGGATACTGGTGCTCGTGGGCGAAGAAAGAACGATCGGGGATTTGGTGGCACAACGCAAAGCCGATCCATTTGGCTTTGCCCAACCACTCAATCGGCGCAGTGATGAACAGCGCCACGATCGATAGCAGGCCGCCCGCAAACAGGGCTTTGGGAATTCGTTCGAACGGTGATGCCGGTAACGGGGTCGAATCGCTCTTGGATGAGGTCATGGCGGGATTATAGCATAGGCTTCGTGAGGCGAGCGCCGCGAGCGCCCGCCATTTCGCGATTGAACGTTCGATAAAAATAGGTTATAATCTGCCCGCGCAGAAAACGGGCAGCCGAATCTGCAAATCGACTTACACCGCCATAAGCGCGGCTGGAGATGAGGGAAAAGTAAGATGAAAGTTTTGTTGAAGCACGATGTGGCGAAGTTGGGCAAGGCCGGCACGGTCAAGAACGTGGCCGACGGCTACGCGCGCAATTTTCTCATTCCGCAGGGCATCGCCGTGCTGGCGACGGCGGGCGCGCTGAAGCAATCGGATGCGCTGGCCAAAGCCGAGCAGCATCGGCAGGCGCTGCTGACGCAGGAAGCGTCGGCGCTGGCGGCTGAGTTGGCGCGAGTTGCGGTGTCGTTCAAGGTGCGCGCAGGTGAAGGCGGTAAGTTGTACGGCTCGGTAACCGCACAGAACGTCGTCGACGAAATCAAGCGCACCACCGGCCTCGAAGTCGACCGGCACAAGGTCGAACTCCGCGAGCCGATCCGCGCGCTGGGTGCTCACAAAGTAACGGTGCGCCTGTCCAGTGAACTGGTGCCCGAAGTTACGGTTAACGTTGTTCGCGAAGACGCAGGGCAAGGCGAAGCTGCGGCCGAGCCCGCTGCGGCGGCTGAATAATCTCCGAGATATTGCGCCGCTATCCAAGAGCCCATGACTGACGTCGGTTCTCAACTGCGTACCGCACGCGAAGCGCAGGGCTTGACGATCGATCAGGCTTATAAAGCCACGCGCATCAAGCCGATCTACCTCGAAGCAATTGAGGCGAATCGCATGTCCGCGCTGCCTGGCCCAGTCCAGGCGCGCGGTTTTGTGCGTTCCTACGCCAACTTCCTCGGTCTCGATGGTGAAGCGCTGGCCTCGGCGTTGGATGCCGCACCCGTGCTGACACTGCCGACTCAACCACCCGCGGCGACTAAGACGGCTCCGATTAAACCTACTGTCCCGACCGTAACGGCGAAGCCGTTGGCACCCGCCCCCGATCGGGCTGTGCCGCGCGGTCGGACGTTGGAACTGCCGTCGCTGCCCAAGATCAGCGTGCCGAGCGCGCGCGACACAGCCCCGGCTTCGCCGGGTGGTGTGCCGACCTCGTTGTTGATCATCGGCGCGATTGTGTTGTTTGCCATCGGTGTCTTTCTGATCATCTCGGCGTTGACGGGCAATGCGAAACCAGCACCGTCGAACGGGTTGGATCTGAATGTGCCTGCGTCGGCGAAACCGTTGGCGGTGCCTGCGGCAACGGGTGTTACCACACTCGCTGGACCGGTGTCGATCACACTTGAGGCGGTCGAACACGTGTGGGCGCGCATCATGCTCGATGGGCAGACGGCATTTGAAGGTGTGTTGCAACCGGGATCGTCGCAGGTATGGACCGCGACCGATCGCGTCATCGTCGAGACGGGCAATGCAGCAGCGGTGCGCGTAAGATTCAATGGGGCGACGACTACGCTTGGCGCGCGCGGACAGATTGTGGCGCGGGCCTGGTCACGATCAGGCGGCAATAACGTGCCCGTGACGGATGCGGCCGAGATTACGGCCACGGGCGTTCAGGTTTCGCCGGTGTCCATCTCGACAGCCACGCAGCGACCATAAGCTGCAGCGTGTCATCCGTCGATTTCAACCACGGAGACACTGAGTCGCAGAGACGATTGAAAACTCTGTGGTTCAGCGTCTCCGTGGTTAATTATTCTTATTGAGCGGGGAAACATATGAAGGGCAAGAATTACTATCTGCTGTCATTGGGGTGTGCCAAGAATTCCGTCGATTCGGACAGCATGGCGCAGCTGCTTAACGAATCTGGTTATGCGCCAGTCGCCGCGCCGGATGAGGCGGCTATCCTCATCGTCAACACCTGTGGCTTCATTGGGCCGTCACGCGCCGAATCGATCCGTGCGCTGCGCGAACTGGCCGAAGGCAAGTCTCGCAAACAAACCTTGATCGCTGCAGGTTGCCTGTCGCAAATCTGGGGGCCGAAGTTGGTGGAGGAAGTCCCCGGTATCGACGGCGTCATTGGCACGCGACGCTGGATGGACATCGTCGAGTTCACCAATCGGCTGCGCGCCAGCAAGCACCCGGACCCGCTTTATCATCTCCCCGAAACGGCTCAGGTCGTTGGTTCCGATGAGCATGGCGCGCTGCGCGTATCGGTGTCCGGTACCTCGGCGTATCTTAAAATTGCCGATGGGTGTCGGCGGCCCTGCGCGTTCTGTTCGATTCCGCGCATTAAAGGCACGGCAGTGTCGCGTGCGCCCGAAGCGATCATTCATGAGGCGCGTGTCTTGGCTGAGCACGGCGTGCGCGAAGCAATTTTCATTGCACAAGACCTCACCGATTACGGCCACGACCTCGGCTTGAAAGACGGTCTGCCCAACCTGCTCGAATCGATCTGCGAGGCCGCGCCGGAGTTGAAGTGGCTGCGTTTGATGTATCAATATCCAGGCGCGATGACGGATCGGCTAATCGAAGTGATGGCGACGCGCCCGCAGATCGTTCACTACGTCGATATCCCACTACAACACGGCCATCCGGATGTATTGAAGAGCATGCGGCGGCCCGCCAACATCGATTGGGTGTACCGTACGTTAGAGAAAGTGCGCGTGGCCATGCCCGACGTGGCGATTCGCACGACGTTCATCGTCGGCTATCCAGGCGAGACGGAAGAACAGTTCGAGGGACTACTGCAATTCGTGAAGGACCTGGAGTTCGATCGGGTGGGGGCGTTCCAATACTCATTCGAGCCGGGCACACCGTCGGCGGAACTCGACGGCCAGGTGCCGGACGAAGTCAAGCAGTCGCGTTACGAACGGCTGATGGAAACACAACAAGCGATTTCGCTGAAGAAGAATCAGGTGCACGTGGGCCGGACGCTCGAGGTGTTGATCGAGGGGCAGGGCGATGGCCTGACGTTGGGGCGCACCTATCGCGATGCGCCTGAGATCGACGGCTTAGTGATTATTCCGGGCAGCGTGCCTGCGGGCGAGTTTGTGCCGGTAAAGATCGACGGCGCGATGACGTACGACCTAACGGGTCACGTAGACATCAAGCAGCCGCAAGTGATTACATTGCAAGGCTGACAGACGACGAAAGACGGCTGACGAACAAAGCGGACTGGTGCAAGCATCAGTCCGCTTTGTGTTGGAGGCAATGGCAAATCGATCTTAGCTCATCATTTCCCGGCGCGGAGTTGATCGTGTGCCAGTAACGCCGCTTCCACCCGGTTGTGAACATGCAGTTTTTGCAGGATGTTGGTCATGTAGTGCTTGATGGTCTTTTCGCTCAGATATAACTGCGCCCCGATCTCTTTGTTACTAAGGCCGGCAGCAACTTTTTCCAGAATCTGACGTTCACGTTCAGACAGTTGACTGAGCATATCGTTGGGCCGCGCTGCTGCGATCGGAGCGGCATCGATATCCGCTAAGACGCTGACCGCCAGCGCCGGAGTGACGTAGACTTCACCCTCGACGACCAGGTGCACAATCCGCACTAATTCACGCGCGGCCACTCCTTTGAGAACGTATGCGCGCGCACCTGCTTTGAGCGCTGCCGTCACATCGTCTTCCTCTTCCGAGGCGGTGAGCATGATGATCTTGATAAACGGACAGGCTGTTGCAATCTGGCGTGCGGCATGAACACCGCCGCCCGGCATGGTGATGTCCAACAGGATCACGTCGGGTAGGAGTTCGGCCGCCAACTGCACGGCCTCCTGCGCTGACGCGCCTTCGCCTATCACCTCAAAGTTCGGCTCGGCACGCAACACCCCGGCTACACCCTCTCGAAATAAGGGATGATCATCAATCAGCACACAACGGATGTTATCGGCCATGAGTCTCCCAATCCTTTTCGATCGAAAGTGGCAAATGAGCAATCACACGGGTGCCGCGTCCCGGTGCGCTATCGATTTCAAAGCGGCCCCCCAAACTCTCGGCGCGTTCGCGCATACCGACTAGACCCAGGTGATCGTCGCTATCCAGCGCGACGTTGGCCGGATCGAATCCCGGCCCTTGATCGGTTACTTCGATGGTCAGCCGCTCGGCATCCATCGCTGCGCATACCGTTACGGCGCTGCCCGGCGCGTGCCGTGAGGCATTGTTCAGCGCTTCTTGAACAATGCGAAAAGCCGTGATCTTTACGGGCAGCGGCACAGGCATGGGCAACTGCTCAAACTGGGCAGCGACGGTGGTGTGAGTGCGGCGTTGATGCGCTTTGATGGCGCGCATTAAGGTGTCCGTCAAAGTCAACGCAGTCAGATCGGGCAGACCGAGGCCGCCGGAGATAGCTCGCACCTCGCCCAGTGCCGTCTGAATCGAACCTTCGATGGTCTTCAGTTCCTCGGCCAGTTCGCCATTGCGGGCTATGACCTGATCGATGCGCAGCAACGCCAGCCCCAAGTCTTGCGCAGGACCATCGTGTAGCTCGGCGCTGATGCGGCGTAACGAGCGCTCGTTCAATTCGGTGGCATGGGCACTGGCGCGGCTGACGCGTTGATGGAGTTCCGCATTTTGCGCCAGCAGGTCCGTCAAGCGGGTCACCTGTGCGCGCAGTTCACCGCGTTGCTGATCGATGGTGCGGCTGCCGCGCCGCACAATGCCGGCCAATGCCAGATAGACCAGCAGTGTGCCCGCGCCCACAACCAACCAACTTGATGAGCGGGCAAGGGCGATCTGCTTGCGCAGTGCGTCCACCGTCTGATAAAACTCCACGACGGCTATGACGCGATTCGTGCCACTGGCTTGCACCGGGCTGTATGTTTCCAGCAGTTCGGTATAGCGCCCACGTTCCAGCAAGTTCTCGGTGTCGCTGAGATTGCTGATATGAGATACCACCTCACCACTGATCGCGCGCGACAACTCATCCTTAATCGGATACGTTTGTCCGATCAACGCGGGATTAGTGCTGTAGACGATACGGCCTTGAGTATCCCAGATTTTGAAAGCGACGATTTGCTGGCCGAGCGAGGTGTCTGCCACCAGCCGATCGAGCAGCGCGGCCCCCTCGGCGGTGAGGGCGGTGCCGGTGGTCAGCGCCTGCAGCGGCGGATCGATGAAACTATCGACGTAGAGGGCGGTCTGCGCTGCCGTCCGATCGATGACGCCCGTCTCGATCTGTTGTCCCACCCACCAGCCGGTCACGATCATGCTGATCGTTAACACGAGCAGATTCGCCAGCATGAATTGCTGCGCCAAGCTGAGATGGTTGAGGGACGCTAGCACACGCCGCATGGGTCGATTATACCGTAATAGGGGCGAGGCATTCGCTTGTACGTTCAGGCCGATCGGTTGCGCGGCCTTGTCAGGCGTCATGGCCAATTGTTATCTTGTTGCGAATGCCTCGCCTTCACGATCGGGTTAACGTACGATCAGCGGCAGGAACAAACGTGGCTGCAGCAGCACATCCGCGCTGTAAGCGTTGAAAGCGATATCGCGTGTACCCGCTCCCCATGTGAACGCGCCATAGATCGCGCCGTTCGGCCCGGCACTCAACGCCGGTTGTCCCACGCCCGCCGGATTCACGCTAAAGGCTAGCGTGCTGTTCCACACACCTGTGTTGTTTACGCGCAGCGTTAGCGTGATGCCGGAATCCCACGCTGCAGCCATGGTACTTGCCGTGATCGCCGCGATAGTCGGCGCGCTGGCTGTACCAGTGGAGAGTGTAATCGGCGTGGCGAAGTTTAGATTCACGCCGTGCGTGTAACGGATCGACGAAGATTGTTGCCACACGATATGCGCCTGCACTGCATCGGCGGCGACATCCGGTGTGAAGGCACTGGCTGATTCGTCTGATAACACGTCGATTAGGCTCCACG
>JAXLWI010000144.1:0-2311 GCA_046328575.1 Anaerolineae bacterium | reverse complement strand
TCACATACGGCTGATGCCAGCGTCATCGTCGATGCGACGTTTGCCACGCCGTATGTCCTTCAGCCACTCAAACAGGGCGCGGACATCGTGGTGCATTCGGCGACGAAATATCTGGGTGGCCACGGCGATGTGATGGGCGGCGTGATCGCCACCAGCGCCGATCGGGCGCGCACACTGCGCCAACAAATTCGGTTGTTCGGCGCGAACCTCGGCCCGTTTGAAGCGTGGTTGGTGCTGCGCGGGATCAGAACGCTCGCGTTGCGAATGCGCGAACAGTGCGCGAACGCGCTGCAAGTGGCACAGTGGTTGCTTGAACAACCCGCAATTGCGAAAGCGATTTATCCTGGCTTACCCGATCACGCCGATCACGCGACCGCGGCCCGGCTGTTTCGTGCGGATTGCTTTGGCGGCGTGGTGGCGTTTGAACTGCGCAATGCCGATGAATCTACAGTCTTTCGGTTCATGGAAGCGCTGAAGTTAGTCCAGACTGGCACCAGTTTAGGCGACGTGTATTCGCTATTGTTGTATCCCGCGCAATCGAGTCATCACGGCCTGGGTCGCGAAGAACGGTTGCGGCGCGGCATCGGCGATGGGTTGGTGCGGCTGTCATGCGGCATCGAAGCGGCCCATGACATCATCGCCGACCTGACACAGGCGCTGAGTGTCGTGCGTAACAAATAATGAGTAACACGTAACGAATAAGGCATGACTCCGCATTCCGCGTTCCGTACGCCGCGTTCCGCGTGGTTGCTCGTCGTCACGCTCTTGATCGCCGCTTTCCTCCGCCTCTGGCAAGTCGGCACGCTGCCGCCGGGTCTGCACTACGACGAAGCTGCGGACACCATCATCGCGGAACAGATCGCGCGCGGCGAAAGCGCACCGATTTTTGTCGAAGCGTACACCGGCAAAGAAGTGTTGTTCTTCTACTGGGCGGCCGCGTGGATGAAATTGATTGGCCCGTCGGCGTTTGCAATGCGGCTCGCGGCGGCGATGCTGGGCCTCTTAACAGTTGCGGCGACGTATCGGGCAGTTGCCGAGATTCTTGCATCTCCCCCTCACCTCCGATCCCTCTCCCTGACAAGGAGAGGGGAGCAAGGCGTAGCGCTGCTCGCTGCCGTGTTTATCGCCACGTCGTTCTGGCACGTGCTGATGAGCCGCCTCGGCTTTCGATCGATCAGCGAACCACTCATTCAAGCGTTGGCGTTAGCGGCTTTGTTTCGCGGCTTGCGGTTGGGTCGCTGGCGGTGGTTCTTCGTTGCAGGCGCGTTGATCGGCTTGAATCTCTACACTTACCTCGCCGCCCGATTGTTCCCCGTGGCGATCGCGTTGATCTTCCTCTACTACCTCGCCGTTGATCGCCGTCATCGGCTGGATCGACTGACACAATTCTTAGTCACGACTGCTTCGGCGTTGGTCGTCTTCGCGCCGTTGGGTGTGTACTTCCTTCAACATCCGAGCGTTTTCCTGACGCGCATTCAGCAAGTCGCTCCACACGCCGATCAAGCCACCGGCTTGCTTGATAATATCAGCAAGGCGCTGGGCATGTTCTTCCTCGACGGCGATCCATACATCCGCTTCAATTTGCCGGGCCGACCGTTGTTTCCGTGGCTGTTAGGGGCGCTGTTTCTTATCGGTTTTGTAGTCGCTGTGATCGGAATGTTTCGCGGACGCACGCTGCAGCGTCGAGCCGCATATTTCAGTTTGATTGTAATGACACTGATCATGCTGCTGCCCACGGCGTTGGCCGTAAACGAGATTTCGCCCAGCAACCTGCGCGCGATCGGTTTGATGCCGACGGTGTTCGTGTTTCCGGCTTTGGGCGGGTGGTGGTTGATAAAGACGCTTGGGACACGGTTTACGCAGATGAACACGGATTCCAAAAGACGACTTGTGTTCGTGCGTGGGACCACTGCGCTTGTTTTAAGCGTGGCGGCATTTGAATCAGGCGTAACTTATTTCGGGCAGTATGTGAATGAGCCGCAGTTGTACATTCAAAGTGACGGTGATTTGGCTGATATTGCGACGGCATTGAATCGTAGTAATAGCCAACACGTCTACATTGCCGCGTTACACTATCGCCATCCGACGGTCGCGGCGTTGGCAAAAAACTACGGCGAATACAAGTGGCTGTCGGGCAATCGCGTTATCGTGCTGCCCAACGACGAAGCGAATCTCTACTTTGCCCGTTTGGCCCTGCCTGATGAAGCCTGGCTCAAGCGTTTTCTGCCCGACTCGGCGCTGATCGCTGCGCCGCTGGCGCCAGATGGTCAGACGAATTATCGCGCTTATCATCTGACCGCGCAGCCTGTAG
>JAXLWI010000143.1:0-2415 GCA_046328575.1 Anaerolineae bacterium | reverse complement strand
GGCGAAAGTGATGGCATGGGGCGTCGATCGTACCGAAGCGCTGCACCGCATTCGCCGCGCGCTGGACGAGATCGCGCTGATCGGTCCAGCAACTACCCTGCCGATCTTGCAACTGATCGTGCGACACCCCGAGTTCGTCTCGGCCAGTTATGATACCGATAGCCTGCGCCGCGATATGCCGGAAGATGTTTTGCCTGAACATGAAGCCCGTGAGTTGGCGGTAGCGGCGGCCATTGCTTACGTGCGCCGTACGTTGACGCTGCAACCGACGACCCCTGAACGCTTGCAATCGGGTTGGCATCGATCGAGCCGGAGACTGCCGGAGTAAATCGCATGAGCAAAATCGCCGTAAGTATTGGTGGACACGAATTCGAAATCGATATTGAATTAGCCACGCGCAGCGGCCCCGATCTGACGGTGCGGGTTAACGGCCAGCCGATGTCGGTTAACATGCCCGATCTTGAGGTGCCGATCGAACAGATGGAGTGGTTGATCGTTGACGGCCACCCGCACGAAGTGGTGATCGATCCTGATCTGCGCTGGATTCGCACGCGAACCGGCCTGCATCGCGTGGAGGTGCGCGACTTGGAAGCGCGCGTGCCGCGACCCGTCAGTCGTGATGGCCGCGTCAAGTCGCCGATTCCAGGTCTGATCAAGCAGATATTTGTCGCGCCCGACGATGAAGTCGAAGCCGGTCAACCACTGCTGATCTTGGAAGCGATGAAAATGGAGAACGAGATACGCGCGCCGCGTGCGGGTATCGTCACGCAGTTAAACATCAATGTCGGGCAGACGGTGACTTTGAACGAAGTGCTGGCTGAGATTGTGGATAAGTAAGTAAATCGGTAAAGAAACAAAAGACCCTCCAGGTGATGAAAGCCTGGAGGGTCTTGCTTTATCTACTTGTTTGCTATGAAGTCTAGCAGTTGTGCGTTGACTTCAGCCGGTGCTTCACACGGTGCCCAATGACCACAGTGCGGCAGATAGTGAATCCGAAGGTTTTTCACCCATTGATCGAGCCCGTACGTCAACGATCGCCCCAGCGCCCCATCGTCTTCCGACCAGATTAACAATGTCGGCGTCTCGATCGGGGCCGTGATCGACGGTGGGCGGCGCACGGCGGCGCGATACCAATTGAGCATGGCGGTGAGTGCGCCGGGCTGCGACAGCGAAATCGCTAAGGAGTGAAGATCGTAACTGGAATAAGCGTCCTGATTCACAGCGCCGCGTCGACAGAACAAATTGACGGTAGACATCGGCGATTGGCCGAGCAAGGCTTCCGGCAGCCACGGCACTTGGAACGCGGCCATATACCAAGACTTCTGCTGCTGGGCAGGATTTTCGCGCAGTTCGCGCCGGAACGCGGCCGGATGGGGCGCATTAAAAATGATCAGTTTCTCGACGATCTCAGGGTGCTCCATCGCCAACTGCCACGCTACACCGCCGCCCCAGTCGTGGCCCACGACGATGGCGCGTTCGCGGCCATAAGATTGAATCAACTCGCGGATGTCGGCGACCAGTGCCTCCAGCCGATAATTGTGCACACCCGCTGGCTTGTCACTAAGATTGTAGCCGCGTTGATCAGGCACGACGACACGATAACCGGCCTGTGCCAATGGCGCGATCTGTCGTCGCCACATGTACCAATTCTCCGGAAAGCCGTGCAGCAAGACGACGAGCTGACCATCGTCTGGACCAGCCTCGACAACGTGCAGGTGCAAACCGTTGATCGTGACGAAGCGCGATTCAACCGGCGTGCCTAACTGCCGGAGATTCTGCTGCGTTGCTTCACCAATCCGATCGGCCAGTCCGGCCCGCACGGCTCGCCCGCGCTGTAGCCAGAACGTAACGAGGCTGGTTGCCGCCCCGGCCAGAAGTCCTAAAAAAAGTTTGCTCTGTTGATGGCGATCCATGCCTTTGCTCTCAGGGCGAAGATGCCGCGGATTATACCCCATTTCAAGGTCGCCTCGTTCAGAAGTTGACCAGATTGAAGTTCGCTTATACAATGCGCCTATCTTCACAAACCGCTCGTTAGAACTCCGCATGCCGAAATCGAACGCAGTGCAGTTACAAAGCGAGATTGATCGGTTACAAAGACGGGTGAGTGAACTTGAGGCTCAAGTGACTCGCCTGTCGACTGCTGCCCGCGTCCACCGCCAAGCCGAGCGACAATATGAATTAATGCTGGCGAACATCGACGAAGTTGTGTACATGCTGGACGTGCAGGGCCGCTTCACTTACCTCAGCCCAAGTCTGAGTCGCTTCAGCCAATACACGCCGGCCGAGTTGATTGGACGCCCGGTGCTTGAGCTGGTCCATCCAGACGATCAAGCCTTCGTACAACGCTGTCTGCTCGACACGCTGTCAGGGCATGAAGTGCCGCGCGAATTCCGTGTGGTCGATAAAGACGGCACA
>JAXLWI010000142.1:0-2752 GCA_046328575.1 Anaerolineae bacterium | reverse complement strand
TTTGACCCGCTTTCTCCAAGTCACGGGCTTCCGCTAACATTTTATCCACCTGAACACGCGTATCATGCAGAGCGCGACTAACGCTAAACCCTTGCTGGTTAGGTGAAGTGGTCGGTGGTTGCGGCGGTTCCGGCGTGGGAATAGTCAGCGGCTTTGGTTCAACCAGATCCGGAAACGTACGCCTTAACTCATCTAAATAGAAACGCCGCATCACCTTCAAGCCGATCTCGTCGCCAAAGACCGATGCGACCGTTTCGTTGATGGTGCGAACATCCGGCGCATCTTCGGCGAGATAACTGTAGCCGAGCGGACGCAGATACAACCAATGATGCGACCATTCATGCGAACAAGTCTGCAGCAGAAACAACAACTCAGTCGATTCAAGGATCATCGCCGGATAGTCAGCCAGCCCCCCGATCGGCACCACTAGCGCCGATCGGTTCGTCTCGCTTAATACGCGTGTTTCGAGCGCTTCGGCTTGATCGACGTTCAGACCGGTCTCCAGTCCTTCACTGAGATCGCGCCGAATTTCGTCGCGCGGCGAAACGATTAGGATATAGGGCAGGGGCGTGATCCGCACGGCCACAGGCGGAAAGACCTCGCCGCCTACACCAAAGCCCTCGTCGATCAACACAGACGAAATTTGCTGCTGAATGATCGCTTCGGCGGTTGGCCGCCGCTGTTCGATTTCGGCCCGAACAACATCGCGCTTCGCGCGCAAATCGGCCGAAGCAGTTACCGCGTTTTCAGCGCTCTCTTTGGCGTAGATCTGGCGGACTTGCGACTCATACTGCCAGTAGTCGCGCATCAACTGCATGAAGTCCAGCACAAATTTACTACGCTGATTATCGGATAAATACCGATCGAGCGGCACGGCGATCTGAGCGGCCTTCTCCCGCCAGGCGTCGAGGGTCCATTCAACGAAATCAAACAACTGAGCGCCGACGGCCCGTGAAATTTTCGTTTCGAACGCACCTGGCACGGGGTACTCTTGGCCGATGAGCAGCGCCACAGCTACAAAGAAAATACCGTAACTTGCTACTAAGCCCAATCGCCGTGCACCGAGACGAATCTTGTGTCGCATGTTGTATGCCTTGGTTATCGCTTTACTTGATCCGAGCAAGACAATTATACCCGTGGCGATTTGCAGCCGACCATTCACCCGTGTAATGAGTTTCAACCATGTTATAATCGCCGTGCCTTAAGATTTTGATCAAGCAAGTGATGGACTCCTTATGCGCTTTTTAGTAACTGGCGGGGCAGGCTTTTTAGGCGCGACACTAGCCAATCGGTTGGCGAATGCCGGGCACACGGTCCGCGTCCTCGACGATCTCACCACTGGCGATCCCAGTCGCTTGAACCCGTCCATTCTTTTCACCCGGGGCGATGTCGCCGATGTGCCCAAATTGTGGACGTTACTTCAGGATATGGACTGTGTCTATCATCTGGCAGCGCGCGTATCGGTGCCCGAATCGGTGCTGTATCCGCGCGAGTATAATAGCGTCAACGTCGGCGGCACCGTGGCCGTAATGGAAGCCATTCGCGATGCGGGTGTCAAGCGTGTCGTCTTAGCATCGTCCGGCGCAATTTACGGCACACAGACGCATCAACCCGTACACGAAGACCTGGCCCCCAACCCCGACTCGCCGTACGCCGTCAGCAAACTAGCAGCCGAACATTACGTGCGCACCATCGGATCGCTGTGGAAGATCGAAACGGTGATCTTGCGCATCTTCAATGCTTACGGGCCTGGGCAACAATTACCTGCGTCGCACGCACCCGTCATTCCGCAATTCTTGAAGCAAGCGCTGACAGGTGGATCATTGGTCACATTTGGCGACGGTCGTCAGACCCGCGACTTCGTTTATGTGGACGATGTGATCGATGCGTTGGAAGCGGCCGCGACGGCGCGGAACATCGATCGGGAAGTGATCAACATCGGCGGCGGCTCGGAAGTCTCGATCGATCAACTGGTTGAGATCATCAGTCGCTTCACGCACCTTCCGATCAATCCACTGCGCAACAACGCGGGCGGTGGCGTCAAACGCCTGTGGGCTAATATCGGGAAAGCGCAGGCGTTGTTGGGTTATGTGCCGCGTGTCTCGCTGGAAGATGGCCTGCGCCTGACCATCGAACGCGATCCGCGCTTCCGCGAACTAAACACTAAACGAGTGAGTGTGCCATGACCCGCCTGACAGATACCGCTCGCGCCGAAGTCGCTGCTTTCTTGAAGAAACATACTACGCTGACGCTGGCCACAGTCGATCGCGAAGCGTGGCCGCAAGCGGCCAATGTTTTTTTCGTCAGCGATGACGCGCTCAACCTCTATTGGATCTCCGGCGAAAAGAGCCGTCACTCGCAAAACCTGGAGCGTGTCAGCCGCGTGGCCGTGACGATCCATAACGAAACGTGGGATTGGCGCGATATTCATGGCGTGCAGATCGAAGGGCAAGCGCGGCGCCTGATCGATCCCGACGAAACCGATCGGGCGTGGGCGTTATTCCGCGATAAGTTTCCTTTCACAGCGGAATTCACCGATCAGATCGCGCGGAGTGCGTTCTACGTGCTAACGCCGCACTGGCTGCGCGTAATCGACAATTCCAAATACTTCGGGCATCAAGAAGAGTACAAACTGCCGTGAGCGCAAGAGTTCAAGACCTCGATAAAGCCGCACTGCGCGGCGAGCCGTCACACGTGTGGCGCTTTGGTCAACATCGCCGCCTTGATATGATCGTCAGCGCGCTGCCGATTG
>JAXLWI010000141.1:0-2796 GCA_046328575.1 Anaerolineae bacterium | reverse complement strand
CTTGACCGATGCGAGTGGGAATCCGCTTAATGGCAGTTTTGTGATTACCTTCAGTCTGTACACGGTTTCCAGCGGCGGCTCTGCACTGTGTGACGACACGAACACCGTCACGGTCAACAACGGCCTGTTTAACAGCAACATCTGGGGCACCTGCACGAGCGATGTTATCAACGGTCAGCAGCTGTATCTCGGCATCCAGGTGGGGGCCGACGCCGAAATGACGCCGCGCCAGCCGATCTACAATGTGCCGTATGCCATCAGCCTGCGGCCCAGCGCGATCATCAGCGCCTCAGTGAGCGGCGATGCCATGCTGCACATCGAGAACTGGGGTGCCAGTGGCCGCGGCCTGCGCTCGTATGCGATGGATCAAGCCAGTGTGAACTACGGCGTGGTCGGCGCGTCGCGTTCCCTCGACGGCTATGGCAGCTATTTCTACAATAGCGGCGGCGGTATAGCCCTGTGGGGATTCTCTACGGGCACTAATCATCCGGCGATTTTTGGCTGCGTGGATACCACCAGCGGCAACTGTACCGCCACCACTAATCCGGCTGGCGTGGAAGGCGTCAGTGAGCATGGCGATGGCGTGATGGGGATAACGTCCAACTCCACTTATCGCGGCGTGTATGCCGAAAACACCGCTAATGGCATGGCCTTAGTTGCCGTTAGCGATTCCTCTGACACGACCAATCACAACAAGCCCACGGCCTATCTGCTTCAGACGAATAGCAGTGGCGACTTTATTGTCGGGGCAGGCTCCTATCTAGGCACCCATTACTGGCGAGTTGATCGCACTGGTAAAGGCTTTTTCAATGGCGGCACGCAGGCCAGCGGTGCGGACTTTGCCGAGCAGATAGCGGTGCAGGGCCAAGAAAAAGACTACGAGCCCGGCGACGTGCTCGTGATCAGCACGCAGGCCGATCGGGCCGTGGAACTTTCCGCGCGGGCCTTTGCTACGACTGTGATCGGCGTCTACTCCACTCAACCGGCCATGTTGGCCGGCGCCCCCGATCAGAATAAGCCACTGGCGGGAATTCCGGTCGCGATTACGGGGATCGTGCCGTGCAAAGTGTCGGCTGAGAA
The DNA here is from genome assembly GCA_046328575.1 of Anaerolineae bacterium. Classification (GTDB taxonomy): domain Bacteria; phylum Chloroflexota; class Anaerolineae; order Fen-1058; family Fen-1058; genus JAGOBP01. The sequence continues at coordinate 1,716 of JAXLWI010000141.1, read as the reverse complement.
TGGCGCGATCAAACGTGGCGATCTGCTGGTCACTGCCAGTCGGCCCGGTTATGCCATGCGTGCTGGCGCGAATCCGCCCCAAGGCACCGTGCTGGGCAAAGCAATGGGCGAGTTGAAGGCTGGCAGCGGCGTGATTCAAGTGTTAGTGACTTTGCAGTAGGAGACCGCCATGAGCAAACGACTTGTGGTCACAATCGTGATCGTGCTGCTGGGTGGCTTGCTGTTAACGCAGCTCGCAGCCGCGATGTCTTCAGGCAGTTATCGGCTGGGGTGGTTCACGCCCTTGAACACGGGCGGGGGTGGGGCTGCAACTTCAACGCACTATGCCATCAATTTGACCATCGGCCAGACTGCTTACAACACCGCGTCGAGTGCGAACTATGCCACTGGCCTGGGCTATTGGTCTGGCGTGGTCGTAAGTTACAAGTTGTACCTGCCGCTGATCTTGAAATGATCCACAGGCCGATCGAGTTGTTGACAGCCCGATCGGCTCTGAGTAAAAACCATGACGCGCGTCCTGATCGTCGACGATCAAGCCTCGTTCCGGCATCAACTGCGACAGCTGCTGAGCTATGCCGGACTGGAAGTCATCGGCGAGGCGCGTGATATTCCAACGGCGGAAGAACTTGTAGCTTCTCTCTGTCCCGATGTCGCGATCGTGGACCTCATGCTGCCCGACATCAACGGACTGGAAGGTACGCGCCGCCTCAAGTCGCTGCGGCCTGCGCTGCGCGTGATGCTGGTCAGCGCGTATCGCGATCACGCCGAGGTTTATCGGGCCGCAGCTATGCAAGCAGGCGCAGAGTGTTTCATCGCCAAGGACGAATTGGATTTGAGTGTAGTGCAGACCTGGATAAAGTAACAGTGAAGCTTTGATTAAAGGGGGAGTCCCACGACTCCCTCTTTGCGTTTATAATTGCTTTACCCCGTGCCTGTGATCGCTTATGAACGACGAACGCTTGACGCCGATGTTGTCGCAGTATCGCCAGATCAAAGCTCGCTTCCCGGATGCGATCGTGCTGTTTCGTCTCGGCGATTTCTTTGAGACGTTCGAAGACGATGCGCGCACCGCCGCACGCGAACTGGAACTGGTGCTGACCTCGCGCAGTTTTGCCAAAGGTGTGCGCCTGCCGATGGCGGGCGTGCCGCATCATCACGTGCAGTCGTACATTGCCAAGCTGATCGATCGCGGCTACAAGGTCGCGCTGGTCGAACAGTTGGAAGATCCCAAGAAGGTCAAGAAGCTCGTCAAGCGCGATGTGGTCCGTGTCATCACGCCGGGCACAGTCGTCGAAGATGCGTTGCTGCGCGCCAAGAGCGAGAATTATTTGGCGGCGATTGTCACTCTCCCCTTGCCCAAATTGGGAGAGGGGTCGGGGGTGAGGGTCTTTGGCCTTGCTTTAATCGATCTCTCGACCGGTGAATTTGCGACGACGCAGATCGAAGGCGCGGATGCTGAAGCAAAGTTATTCGATGAGTTACAGCGGGTGCAAGCCAGCGAGTATGTCTTGCCGTCCGAACTCTTGAACGACGAGCACTTTGTGGCACGGCTCAAAGCGATTCGCGCGGCGCGTCTTTCGCCGGTTGATGATGGTTGGTGTGAAGTGGAGTACGCCCGTCACGCGCTGCTCGATCATTTTCGCGTGAAGACGCTGGACGGTTTCGGTTGCGAACAACTACCGTTGGCGATTGCCGCCGCAGGCGCGGCTTTGACGT
>JAXLWI010000140.1:0-2826 GCA_046328575.1 Anaerolineae bacterium | reverse complement strand
TTCAGCGCGTGCGCTCCACCGCGATGCGCGCCATGCGCCAGTGGCTGGACGATTACGGCTGCATGGAAGTGTCCACGCCCATCCTCACGCCCGCCGCGGCCGAAGGCACCACCAACCTGTTCGAAGTGGACTACTTCGACGACAAGGCCTACCTCGCGCAGACGGGGCAGTTGTATAACGAAGCCAACATCTTCGCCTTTAAGGGCGTCTACTGCTTCGGGCCGACCTTCCGCGCGGAGAAGAGCAAGACGCGCCGCCACCTCACTGAATTCTGGATGATCGAACCGGAGATTGCGTACTGCGATCTCGATCGGCTGCTCGAAATTGAAGAGCAGTTCGTCAGCCACATCGTGCAGACCTGCTTGAAAGAGCGCGCCGTTGAATTGAAGTATCTCGGTCGCGATGTGAGCAAGCTGCAAAACATCGTGCCGCCGTTCCCCCGCATCCGCTACGACGACGCGGTCGAGAAGCTGCATCAACTGGAAGCCGAAGCGACCGATCCCGAGCAGAAGGCGCTGCTGCACATCGATTGGGGCATGGACTTCGGTTCACCGCACGAGACGGCGCTGACGCAGTTGTACGATAAGCCCGTGTTCGTCGTCGGCTATCCAACCGCGGTGAAGGCCTTCTATATGGAGCCGTGGCCGGGTCGACCGGAAGTGTGCAAGAGCGCGGACTTGCTCGCGCCCGAAGGGTACGGAGAGATCATCGGCGGGTCCGAGCGTATCTCCAGCCCCGAAAAGTTAATCGAACGTCTCGATGATCACAAACTGCCCCACGAACCGTATCAGTGGTACATCGATCTGCGCAAGTACGGCAGTGTACCGCACAGCGGCTTCGGCCTCGGCGTGGAGCGCACCGTCGGCTGGATTTGCGGCCTGGAGCACATCCGCGAGGTGAGTCCGTTCCCGCGCATGCTCAATCGTATTTACCCGTAGTCAGTCGCGTGCAACCACGACACAGCAACGGCCCCACCATCGACTGGATGGTGGGGCCGTTGTATTGACGTTATTCTATCCCCAGACGGTAGGGCTCACTCTGCAACGGTGTGGTTACGGTCGCGCCAGTTTCGGTGATCAATACGTTGATTTCGCTGCGAACGCCGATGTAGCCCAGATAGATACCGGGTTCTACCGTCACCGCCAGCCCGGGCAACAACTGGCGCGTATCGTGTGTCTCCCAATCGTCGAGGTTGACGCTGAAACCATGCGGCGTGTTCCGGCCCAGGCTGTGGCCGAGTCGATGCCGAAAGGCCGCACCATAACCGCGCGCGGCGATCAGATCGCGTGCCGCCCGATCGACCTCCCAGCCTGCACGGACCTGCTGCGTGCTCAACAGCTGCACAGCCAGATCGCGCGCGTCGCGCACGGCCGCCCAGACTTGCCAGTATTCCGGCGTCGGCTCGCCCGCAAAACCCACCCACGTAATGTCGGCCATCGGTCGATCTTTGAAGCCTGCCCATAGATCGATCAACACACATTGGCCTCGCTCCAAAGCTCGATCGGTTTTCGGGCTGGGCGCATAATGTCCGTCACTGGCGTGGTTGCCAAAAGCCACAATCGGCGCGTGATCGAACTCCAACCCGATGGAGCCGAGCTGCTCTGCGATTAATTGCTGCACTTCGAGTTCCGTCACCGCCTGCCGCGCCCGCAATCGATCATCGATCAGCTGAAAGGCCAGGTCTTTGGCGTGAATGACGCCATCCACGGCCGCAGCGTGCGCCGATCGATCGGCGGCGTCCCAGCGCAGAAAATGCTGCAGCAGATCGGCGCTGGACACCACTTCCACTCCGCAAGCGCGCACCCGTTCGACGGTCCCGGCGTCAACATAGCTCACATAGGGTACTTCGCCGTTCGGGCTGTATTCCATGGCGACGCGTTGCGCGCTGCGCAGCGTCTGCCGCAGCAGGTCATCCAATTGTTCATGGGCCGCGAACTCCTGACGATCGACGTCGTCGGCAGGCAGCACTTGTCGCCACGTGGTCGCTTCAATACGGTGATGAATAAGGGTGGGGCGACCGTTGGCAGGCACGTACAAAAACCAGCGCCGCGTTAAGATGCCCTGACCCAGATTAAGCAGTTGGGCCGGGAATGGATTCAAGCCGCGAAAATCGTACAACAACCAGCCGTCCAAACCGGCGTCACGCACAGCGGCTTGCAGTTGATTGAGTTTAGGGTCATTACTCATCGCGTGGTGCTCCGTTCGATCTCGGCCAAATACAGGTCGCGCAGGCGGCGAGTCAGTGCGCCGGGTCCGCCGTCGCCGATCGGGCGGCCATCCACCTCCACGACGGGCGTCAGACCACCGAACGTACCAGTGACGAAGGCTTCATCCGCTGCATATACATCGACCAGCGAGAAATCCTTTTCGAAGACGGGGATACCCTCAGCGCGGCACACGGTGATGATCTTTTTGCGCGTGATGCCATTAAGGCAGTGCTGTCCGGTCGAAGTCCACACCTGGCCTTTGACGACGATGAAGAAGTTAGTGGCATTGCACGTGCTGACCGCGCCGTGGATGTCCAGCATCAACGCTTCATCGGCGCCCGCCTGGATGGCTTGATTCAGCGCCATGACTTCGTGCAGCTTGCTGTGGCAGTTGAGTTTGGGATCGAGCGTATCGGGCGGCGGACGGCGGATCGTCGAGGTGAACAAGCGCACGCCGCGCTCGAACACGGCGGGATTGGCCTGCTTGTGCTCGGCGATGATCACGAGCGTTGGCTCGCCGATCGTCAAGCGTGGATCTTGCGACGGCGTTTTCTTGAGGCCGCGCGTGATCATCAGCCGCACGTGCACACCGTCGTGCATGTCGTTGGCGCGTACCGTT
>JAXLWI010000014.1:0-75039 GCA_046328575.1 Anaerolineae bacterium | reverse complement strand
CGGGCGGCAAACCGATTTCGGTCAGCAGGGACTCGGTCGCCAACGGACCACCGCCGTTCATGTCCAGCACAGCTTCGGCAATGTTTAGCTGCCCAATGTTCACATCGGCGATCAAGGCGCGCGGGAACCATTTGCCGGCCAACCAAACGAAATCGGCACTGTGATGCAAGATCTCTCGCAGATGAGGCACAAACGTGGCGGCATAGCGAGCGTGGATCTCTTCCGGCAGTACGGTCGGTTCGGATGGCGAGAGAATGGCGGCATCTTCATTCAAGCGATGCTCAAACGAAAACTCCGCCGCGAATTCGCGCTGATTGCCGTCGATATTGACTTCGATCACTTTGAACGGACCGTATTCGGGATTCTGCCCGTCACGGATAGCGACTACCTGGCCGACCGCAAAATCCAGCGCCGGAAACACGATCTGCTCGTTGACTTGATACGTGCGTTTGGGCTGATATAACGTCCCTTGCGCTTGCTGCTTGCGGCGCAAGGCGGCTTCTTCCCGCTGGGCGCGATATCGAACTAAAGCTTTCGCCAGTTCGTCGGTGCTGCGCGGTTGTTCATCTTCAACGAACAGATTGAGGAGGAACTCGCGATCATCAGGTGTGAGGGTGAAGGCCTCGCCCCAATACTCAGGCGTTTGTGTTGCGCGGACAGTCACTGCTTTCGATCTCCTGCGGTCTGAACTGCACAAATTTATCGGGCGGAATTATACCACAGTGTCACATTACAATGCATACTGAAAATCAATGCTATACTAAGTTAAAGATTGGAGGCAGCTATGTTTGGCCGCGAATTAAATATCAAGCGTGAAGGATTGGAAGTGGTCTATCGCGCCTACGGCATGCTAGAGGCTGAGGCGATCAAAGGCCGATTGGAAACATCGGGGATTCCGGCCGCGCTGGATTACGAGTCGGTCGGTCGGGCGTACGGCATCACGATCGATGGTCTGGGCGAAGTGCGCGTCCTGGTGCCAATCGAGCGCGCTGCCGATGCGCGCGAGCTACTGACAGAGGAACCGGGCGATGAGGTTACCGATGATGAAACCGCACCGACCGCCTAGGCGGTCGGTGCGATATGATCCAACCACGCAAAGAGTTCGGCTAGGGCCTGGTCGCGGACCTCAGCTCGTGACAGCATCAAATCGTGTCGGCCGCCTTTGATCTCGACTAACTTGACGTTTTTCCCCAGACCGGGACCATAACGCTTCATGTGCTCCACATTCAACACGGCGTCCCCTGCGTGAAACGCCTCGCTCCACGTTTTGCCGTAGATCGATTTGTCGGAATGCATCAACAAGATCGGACACTGAACATTCAGTCCGGCTTGCGCCTGTCGCTGCGCCGATTGAATCGCGCCTAACCAACCAAAGAAAGCCGGATAGCCTTCGATGGGTTTCCACGCGAGATTGAACGCCCACTCGCCGTGATGGTCACGATGCAGGCTTTGCGGATAGAGTGGCGAGACCCCGTCTTTCAATGCCAGGAAGGGACTGATCTTACCGATCGCGCTAAGCACGACCCCCGCTTGTTTTACTGCCGCGCTGACGTTGAAGTCCAGGAATGGGCTATTCAAGAACAGCGCGTTGACGCGATCCTTGTACTGCCCTTCGTGCGCATACAGCGGCGTCGTCAGGCCGCCAGTCGAGTGCCCGTTGAGCAGCAGGAACGAGTGACTGTCGACTTCAGTGATGATTTCGATCGCCGCCGAAATGTCGGCAAAGTATTCGCGCACATCCTTACAAAAGTTAGGGTGTTGATGCGGCAGCCATGAGCGGCCACACTTCCGCAAATCAAGTGCGTAGAAATCAAAACCATGCGCTGTGTAAGCCTCGGCCAGATGGGCCTGGAAAAAATAATCGATGAAACCGTGCACGTACAGCACAGCTTTGTTCGTCGGCACTGCGGCTTGTTTTTTAATCAGCGTGGCAATGACGCGGCCTTCGTAATCGTCCGGAAATTGCAACGTTGCCGCCAAGCAGCCGGGCAGCACATCGGGCGACCAGCTCAACGATTGAGGCATGCTGACTCCTAAGCGTGGATGATCAGTTGCAGAATGGCGTCGAGCGCGGTGCCGACGATCAGCGAAGTAGCGATGATCACACCCGCTAACACGATCGCGATCGACACGTTACCGCGCGCGATCTCAGCCCATTCGTCGATGGCGCCGGTCAGGCGGGTGAACAGCCAGACCGATCCGCCGATGCTGATGACGGCCAACAACAATCCGATCAGAATTTGGATGAGCTGCACGACCAAGCGGATGACGACGGCATTCGTCGGGCCGACGTCGAGGTTGAGCGCGGCTGGCGCGAGACCGGGCCGGAGGATGAGGCCCACGCCGACGATGATGGACGCCAGCACCACGCCGACGGCGACGTTGCCCTTGCGGAGTTCATTCCACTCGTCGATGTTGCGCGTGGTTTTGTCGAACAGCCAGATGCTGAGATAGGCGACGAGGGCAGCGGTAACGATCGAGATGACGAGCTGCGCGCCGGATAGAAAAAGCTCGGCCATGTTGCCTCCTAACAAAGAGTAGCGCGATTACGGAAACGCTCTGCGCGTGAATTGCAGCGGATCGACGTTGAGGCCGCGAATGCGCATGTCCCAGTGCAGGTGCGCACCGGTCGACAGGCCGGTGTTGCCGGACAGCGCGATTTCATCGCCGGGCTTCACGGTCTGCCCAACGGTCACTTCAATCTTCGATAAGTGATAGTAGCCGGTGTACACACCCCAGCCATGATCGATCACGATGGCGTTACCGCGCACGGTCAGCGGTTCGGCCAGCACGACGACCCCATCGGCGGGCGCGTAGACGGGCGTGCCTGCGCCCATCGCAAAATCGGTGCCTTCGTGGTAGTCGCTGAACGGCCCGCCCGCATAAGCGCGGCGCGTGCCAAACGGTGAACTGATCTTTAGATAAGAAGCGGCAGGTGTGCTGAACGCGCCAGACCAATAGCGCGTCGGATTGAAGATCGTCCACACCGCATTCAATTTATCGCGCTCCGTCTTGACCAGCACAGGATCGAGCAGCGCCTGGCGATCGGGGGGCAGATCGATGTATTCGGAGTTGAAGTGTCCGGCATTGATCTGCACATTGGCAGTGACCGTCACTTGTTGGCCCTTGTCATCGGTGGCTGTGATCGACACCGGATAAATGCCGGGGACGACGCCCGTCGTCGGGCTGGCGCTTACGCCAACGAGGCCGATGTACTTATCGCCGTCTGGCGCAAAAGGAATGTTCCAATCTTGAAAAGCGCCGGTGAGTTTCACCGCCCGATCGGTGCGAACGGTGACGACCATGACACTGCCTTGCTGCAGCGGCAGCGGGCCGATCTCGACGCTGGTGAACGGCGCGCGCAGCGGCGTCGACGGCTGAGCAACTGCTGCGGCGGCATCTGCCGGAATGATCAGCTGTTGGCCGACATAGATCAGCGCGATGTTGCTGAGGGTGTTGGCGTTGGCAATGGCTTGCACGCTGGTGCCATATTGCGTGGCGATGCGAAACAGCGTTTCGCCGCTCTGCACGACATGGATGCGATTTGTCGCGGGCGGATTGCTGGTTTTCGCCGGCGACGTCGTCGGGGCGGCGGTTGGTTTAGGCGTGGTGATTGTCGCCGCTGTTGGAATCCTTAAGCGCTGACCGACGTAGATCAAGTTGGGGTTGAGCAGTCCGTTAGCCGAAGCCAGATCGGCGGCGGTGACGCCGTAGCGTCGCGCGATGCTGGACAAGGTGTCGCCCGCTTGCACAACATAGACGGTGGCGCTCGAATCTTGAGCTGCAACGGGCGCGACCGGGAAGGCGCTCACGATCAAAGTGACTAACAACCCACTAATCAGCCATATCTGCCAAATGCGTTTCATGTTAATCCGTTTCCCCGCTTAATCTTCAAACTTCAACGTCTCACCGAGCGCTACGCGTTGCAAGAGCGCCGGCGGGCCTTCGAGCACGTACCGGGCCGATCGGGGTGAAGCGTAATACGGTCGCCACGATTTGGCCAACGCGGTGTGTACAATCATGTAGTGATCGTCCAGCCAGATCGCGGCGATATCGAATGGCACGAAGAACATGTGAATCGAGGTAGCCGCAATGCTCGATCGGCTTTCAACGAGCACCAGGCCTTCATCCGGTTCGATCGAGCGACGGAACATCAGGCCGCGCAGCTTCGAACCGAACGAATCGCACCACTTGACGCGGCCTAGCAGTGTCTCGCCGCGCGCATTGACGACTTTCTTCATGGTAGAAACGATTATACCTTGAAGCCGGGCGAACGAGAACTTTCATGGAACCGGTTGTGGAACCACCATAATGTTTTTACCGAGAAACGCTTGACAATCTGCTAGTCACAGTTAGAATGTTCGCGGTTCTTCCAAGGAGGATTAGACTGTGAATCATTTTCGTACTCCCGTTCCGACGTTTTCGCTGCCGCGCCAAATTGCCCGCCTGGGCGATCTGGCTTATAACCTGTGGTGGTCGTGGCATCCTGAGGCGCTGCGTCTGTATCGCTATATCGATCCGGTGCTGTGGGAACGTGTCTCGCACAACCCTGTGAAGTTTCTCCAGCAAGTCCCTCGCAAGAATCTAAACGCTGCCGCGCAAGACAACCCGTATCTCGATCAATATCGGCAAGTCATTGCGGCCTTTGATGCGTACATCGACGCCGATTCGACCTGGGCGCGCAAGACCTATCCGCAGTGGATGGACCTGCCGGTCGCGTACTTCTCAACCGAGTTCGGCTTGCACGAAGCACTGCCGATGTATGCAGGCGGTCTGGGCGTGCTGAGCGGCGATCATTTGAAAGAAGCCAGTGATCTGGGCTTGCCGTTGATCGCCGTCGGTTTCTTGTATCGACAAGGGTACTTCCGTCAGCGCATCACCGAGGACGGCTGGCAGGAAGCCATTAACGAAAATTTGAATCTGGCCGAATCGGCGATTCTGCCTGTGATGGATGAACACAATCAGCCGATGATCGTTCAGGTGGAAATGCCCGATCGGTGGTGGCCTGCCGATTGTGGCGTGTCCAAGTGGGGCGCGTGCCGCTGTTTTTGATCGATACGGATGTTGATCCCAATTCCGCTGGCGATCGAGAACTCACGACCCGCTTGTATTACAGTGATCTTGAGCGGCGCTTGCAGCAAGAGATCATTCTGGGCATTGGCGGCGTGCGCGCGTTACGCACGTTGGGCTACAAACCCGCCGTATTCCACATGAATGAAGGCCACTCGGCGTTCTTAAGTCTGGAACGCGCGCGTGAATTCGTCGCTGCGGGCGACACGTTTGAACAGGGCGTGGCGAAGTTGCGCCGCAGTCAGGTCTTCACCACGCACACGCCCGTCCCCGCCGGTCACGACATGTTCCCGACGTGGATGATGGAGAAGTACTTCTCCAATTACTGGCCGCAGCTGGGACTCGATCGCAACGCTTTTATGGCTCTCGCGTATCAACGCGAATCGTGGGGCGAGGTCTTCAGTATGTCGCTCTTAGCCATCCACTGTTCCGATCGCGTCAATGGTGTCAGCGAACTGCATGGCGAAGTTTCGCGCCGCATGTTCGCACATCTGTGGCCCGATCGGCCCGTGGACAAAGTGCCAATCCGATCGATCACCAATGGTGTTCACACGAACACCTGGCTGGCGCGGCGCTTGGGTGATCTCTACGATCGGTACATGGGCCCCGATTGGCGTTCACGTATCGACGACCGCGCGATGTGGGACAAGATCCGTGACATCCCTGATACCGAACTGTGGGCGGTGCGCCGCCATATCAAGCGACAGTTGGTGGCCTTTGCACGCGAACGTGCTCGTGCGCAATGGAGCCGTGGCAGCGCGCAAGCGGTGCAGATTGTGGCGGGCGGTGTGCTGCTCGATCCGTACGCGTTGACAATCGGTTTTGCGCGGCGCTTTGCCACCTACAAACGCGCCTCGCTGCTGCTGCGCGATGTGAAGCGTCTGGTGCGCTTGGTCAACGATCCCGCTCGACCCGTGCAGTTCATCTTTGCGGGCAAAGCGCATCCCGCCGATGATCCCGGCAAACGTGTCATTCAAGACTTGTACCGCTTCATCAAAGAATCGGCGTTGAGCGGGCGCATGGTCTTCCTCGAAGACTACGACATGAATGTCGCCCGGCATCTGGTGCAGGGCGTGGATGTGTGGATGAACACACCGCGCCGCCCGTTGAAGCCAGCGGCACCAGCGGTGAAAAAGCCGGCCTCAATGGCGTGCTGAATTTCTCGGTACTTGATGGTTGGTGGCGCGAAGGCTACAGCGGCGAGAACGGGTGGGCCATCGGTGGCGATACGGATTACGCTGATCCTGAAGCACAGGATGCCGCCGATGCTGAATCACTGTTCGATACACTTGAACAATCGATCGTGCCGTTGTTCTATGACGTCGATAGCCGCACCGGCATTCCGGCGGGCTGGATCCGCATGGTCAAAGAATCCATCCGCACCATCGGCCCGATGTTCAGCACGGCGCGCATGTTGAAAGAATACGTCAGCGACATGTATGTGCCGGCCGCTCTGAACGAACCGTTCGAAGGCTGATAAATTCTCACCGCGGAGACACTGAAGACGCAGAGCGATCAACTGTCACTCTGCGTTTTCTGCGACTCCGCGGTGAATTGTTTCTGGTGATTGGAGTTCGCCCATGAACTCACTGTTGGCAATTGGTACCGCTGCTCTCGACATCAAAACGCGCCTCGCGCGCAATCCGCTGGCGACGACGGATGTGCCAGGCCGTATCACGCTGAAGGCCGGGGGCGTGGCGCGCAACATTGCCGAAAACCTGGCTCGGCTCGGCCAACCGATTATTTTTGCGGGGATTCTGGGTGATGATCCACAAGCGCAGGTGCTGATCGATCTCTCGCGCCGGGCAGGCATCGACGTGCGTCCGTTAACCCGATCGACCCCGGCGCCCACCGATCTATTTCGGCTGAAGTTACCTGATGTACTGCCCACTGCCACGTTGAACGTGATGCTCGCGCCTGATAATCGGCAGATCGCGGGCGCGTTCAGCGGCGATATCCTTGACGCGCTGCAACCCGGCGATCTCGATTTGTTGCGCGATCTGATCGAAGCCGCGCCCGTCGTCATCGCCGATTGCGGTTTGCCCGAAGATGTGTTGATTCACTTGCGCGCGTTGCTGCCTGACGATACTTTCTTCTACTGCAATCCTGGCTCGGTGGCTTTAACGCCTCGCATCGAACCGCTGCTCGATCGGCTTGATCTGTTGACGTGCAATCATCTGGAAGCGCAAGCGCTGACGCAAGTGAAAATCGATGGCCCGGCCAAGCTCGTCTCGGCAGCGCTGATTTTGGTGAAGCAAGGTGTCAAGCGCGTGGTCATCACGTTTGGCGGGCGCGGCCTCGCCTACGCCGATGAGGTTACGACGCTCTATCAGCCCGCGCGGACCGTACGCCTCGTCGATGCGACCGGCGCGGGCGACGCCATGGCTGCCGCGCTGATCGAAGCGCTGCTGCGCGACGAACCGATCGACGTCTGCCTCAAACGCGGCCTCGCCGCCGCCGCCCTCACGTGTGAATCTGAAGACAGTGTCTCGCCGTCGATGTCATTCGCGGCCATTTCGTGATTCTTCGGGTCCTTCGTGGTTGAAAACATCAATGCGGCAGATTCACTCGTCACACGCCACTTGTTAAGTCGGCCGACTCCACTCGAGCGGTCTGCCTTGCACCGCCGCGATAATCTCCGTAACCAGTGCCACCACTTCATTAAGTTTGTCTACGCTGACCCAATCGATTGTATCAAGCGGCGAGCGCGCTAAACCAAACGCCCCGATCGAACTAAGAGCAATGGCGGGCACGCCGCGCCACGCAAACGTCGAATGGTTGCTCTCCGGCCACGGCTCGACCCAGATCACGCCCGGCCACTTCGCTGTTAACGCCTCAACTTGCGCCTGAAAAGCCGGCGAGTGCGACATCATCGTGATCGAGTTCGCGCCGACCGCGTAACCGACTCCGTCGAAGTTGATGGCCGCGAACACGCGGCTTAACTCGTCACCTTTCAAGCGGATGTACTCCCCATCCGGTTCACCGTTGGAATACTCTTCGCCCGTAAAGGCAATGAATTCCAGCCCCAGATCGTGATCGACTTGCGCTAACTGTTCGGCCAGCGCCAGCAATGTGGCGACGCCGGCTCCATTGTCCAGCGCGCCCGGCGTGTTGAGTTTAGTGTCGTAGTGCGCACACAAAACCAAGTGCTCGGCGCGTCGACCGGGTTGGCGCGCGATCACATTAACCGACGACGACGGCGTGGTCTCAGCCTCGATTTTCAAGCGGACGGTGGCATTCGGATGTTGAAGCAGCGTGCGGCCTACTTCAGCCGGAACGGTGGCCGAGGGCAGCGTCATATTCCAGTCTTCGACGAGATGCGCTGTGCCGGTGGGCTGTAAATTGACCATGAGCAGCGCCGCCGGTTGTTTTTCATCCAGCAGTCGATGAATCGCCTGATCGCGGTCGCTGTTGTAAAGCGTGCAGAATTTGGGAATCAACGGTTCTTTGCTCAAGTCACCATACATGACGACCACGCGCCCGGTAATGTCGGCGGCTTCGAGTTCGTGCAGCGTGCCGAGCGCGATTAGCGGCGCGGTGACATCGCAGGCTGACGAGAAGATGTTGGCAACGGCGGGTCGACATTCCCCGTTCAAACTTAAGGAAGTGCTGAGGTGCTGCCAGGCGGGGCAATCGATGCGTTGATCGTTCACCTCAAGACCGGCGGCGTGAAAGATACCTCGGATGTAATCGGCGGCTTCGAGGTTGCCGCGGGAACCGATCGGTCGTGGGCCGATCTCCGCGCACAACTTTTGAAGATGACGGTTGATTCGAGAAGCAAGGTTAGTCGTCGGCATGCAGCGTCCTTTCGTCGACCTCAGAATTTACTCCATTCTGATTCTATAACCTTGGAGTGCAAATGTAGGGTTAGTTCAACGCGGAAATTTAGAGGCGGGTCATTTTCGTCAGCTGCGCGATCAAAGCGCGGGCGCGCTGTTCGTGTTCTTCGAGGGTGGTCAGCCAGCGATCGGCGGTAGTGAAGATCTCTTCGTCGGGGTGCGGCGTGTCGAGCGCGCGGCGCAGGTTCGTGCGTTGTCCCCGCTCAAGTTGGCGCAGCATCCGCAAAATTGCCATCGAACCGTAACCGGCACGATACAACAAACGCAGTACGCGCAGCCGCCCAATCTCGATCGGCCCGTACAACCGATAGCGATTACGGCGATCACGCTGTGTCTTGACTAACCCGTTGCGTTCCCAATTGCGGAGCATATCAGTCGATACATCAAGCAAGTCGGCCGCTTCGCCGATGAGCAACGGCGGCACATTCTCTGTAACGACTTTGCCCTGCGCCCACATTTCCAGGTAATCGGCGGCGGCTTCGGCTTGAGCGCGCTCGGCTTGCACGAGCCGCAGATGCTGCCGCGCTTGCTTCAACGCGCCGCGCACGTCGCCCGTCGCTGATTGCCGCACCAGCGCCAGCGCCGAGCGTCGAATGTTGCGACCCGGCCAGCCGCCGTGCAGCGCCAGCCGTGCCAGCCGCATTTGCTCAAGGTGATAGTGCGTGTATAGCCGATAGCCATTCGGCGCGCGCGGCACGGGCGGCAGAAAGCCCCATTGCTCGTACACGCGAACGGTGTTGGCGTGCACGCCAATGGCTTTGGCAATGTCGGTGGTTTTAAGATAACGGGGTGTCATGCTATGCGCGACGGATTACGCGTCACTCATTACTTTTCAGCATCTGCCACAGCCGCAGCACTTCCGCCACGCTCCATGCTTGAGACGCGCAGCCCTTAGGCAAGTGCGGCGCATCGCCATCGAAGACTTCGCTGATGGAACCGACACACGCATCATGCAGATGCTGCTCAAACGGCGCGAGGTAACTCAGTGCGGCGGCGCGATCTTTGAAGACGGTGTAATGCGCTTCGACGAACGGACCGATGAGCCAACTCCACACTGTGCCTTGATGATACGCGCCATCGCGCGCGTAGCGATCGCCGGTGAAAATGCCGACGTAATCGGCGTGCGACGGCGCGAGTGACCGCAGCCCAAACGACGTCACTAGCTCTTTGGCGCAGACGTTCAACACCGAGACGGCGGCCTCGTGCGAGAGTAACGTGGGCTTCAACGACAGCGCAAACAATTGATTGGGCCGTAGTGAGGCATCGTTGCCGTCCGGCCCGTCGATCACGTCATAGAGATAGCCGCCGTCGGCGTACCAGAAGCGCTGTGCGAAACTATCGGCGGCACGCCGGGCGAGGCTGGCATAGTGGGCCACTTCGGCTTCAGTGTCGAAGCGCTGCGCGAAGTGAGTCATGATACGCAGTGCATGAATCCACAGCGCGTTGATCTCTACGGGCTTGCCGATGCGGGGAGTCACCACCCAGTCGTCCACTTTGGCATCCATCCACGTCAACTGCACGTCGGGACGTCCCGCATATAGCAAACCATCTTTATCGACGTGAATGTTGTAGCGCGTGCCTTTCTCATGCCACGCGATGATGTCTTTCAGCACTGGATACAACTCGCGGGCCAATGGCCAGTCAGCCGTTGCGCTGACCACGGCCTCGATCGCATGGAAATACCACAACGTCGCATCGACCGTGTTGTATTCGGGTTGCTCGCCCTGATCGGGAAAGCGATTCGGCAGCATGCCCTGATCGACAAAGGCGGCGAACGTTACGAGGATCGTTTTAGCTTCGGCGTAGCGGTTGGTTGTGAGACACAAACCTGTCAACGCGATCATCGTGTCGCGGCCCCAATCGCCGAACCAGTGATAGCCGGCGATGACGGTTTTGCCGATCTCTGATCCAAAGGTGCGATCGACGATGAACTGATCGGCGGCGAGGACCAACTGTTGAATCCACGCGGGTTCGTTGCCCAGACCCGATTGTTCGATCAGCGCCCGCTGGCGCGCACGTTCGGCGTCTAGCGCCGTTTGCCAATCGAGTGAAGCGTGTTCTTCGGTGGACGCAACCAGCGTGATCGTTTCGCCGGGCTGCAGCGTGACATGGAACGTGCCCGCGGCATAGAGATCTTCAACATCGTCGAGGCCGCGTTCCGTCTCGACGCGATGCTTGAACTTGTGATACCAACGATCGATCGGCGAGTACGTGCCGCGCTCGATCGACACGAAGTAGGGCGGCACTTGATCGAACGTGTCGATGCGGAGGCCGATCGGGTTGAGGGTGACCGTCGGCATCCAATCGCCCTGGGTTTCATTGTGATGATCGCGATAGGTGCACAACACCTTCAAATCCAGATCAATCGGATCGTTGCCGCGCGCGTGGGTGTACGTCACGTACGTGGTGTTGTGGCCGTGTGCCATCCACAACCGCTTGACCAGCTGCGCCTCGTCGAGTGCATACGTCCACGTTGGGATAGCGCCGTCGAGGCGAAACGACTCGATCAATTTGTAGGCGGTCGGCTCGATCGCGCCGTCGGCCCACTCGTTCGTGTCGAGTTTGAAGGCCTGGCCGCGCAGATGCGCGACGGCATCGAGCTTGGCGACCAGCAGCGTTCGACCCAACGGCGGCTGCAACGCCGCGATCAACACGCCGTGATAGCAGCGTGTGTTCGCGCCCGCGAGCGTGCCGCACGCATAGCCGCCGATCCCGTTGGTTACCAACCATTCGCGCCGCAGCGCGTTTTCAGCGTCGCCGCAGATGTCCCGTCCAAATTCGATCATGTGATCACCTTGTCAGTGGCCATATAACCACAAAGGCACGGAGTCACCGAGCTTTTGAGTTCTCTGTGTCTCCGTGCCTCCGTGAATGAGTAGTCGTTGGTACAACTACGTGTGGAGGACCGAGTTGTCCTCGCCGAAACCGTTGGGGACGTAATCGTCGGCGGCCCAATCATTCTCCCAGCGCTGGTTATCGAGCCAGTACCGGAACTGATACACTTGGCCGACCGGCAGGTTAATCGACGCCGCGTACACGCCGTCTTTCTTGCGGGCCTTCAACGGATTGGCGTCCTTGTCCCACCCGTTGAAATCGCCAACCACGCTGACGCTGGCCGCACCATTGGCGGGCAATTCAAACGTCACCTTGACTTTCTTCCCGCTCGCCAAAGGGGTCTTCTTCAACATGCTGCTACCTCCAAAAATATGATGTTGCTATTCAGCAGATTCGATTATAACCGAAAATCATCGGATTTGGCGAGACCTGAACGGGGGTTAGGACGTTAGTTCGGATTAGCGTGTCAACGCATGTCGCGTCTGGCCCAAACGGGTTAGACACGCGACCTACGACTTCAATTCAAAGAGGGTGTGAATCTGCTGGACCAATGCCGGTGTGTCGATGCTCTTGATCATGACACTGTCTGCGCCCGCACTGCGAGCCGAGCGGACTTCGTCGGTGTCGTCCACGTACGACGGAAGGATGATGACCAGCACATCGGGCGTGATCTGCTTGATGGCCGTGACAATCATCATGTTGAAGTGGGTGATGCGCGAAATGCCCAGGATGACCACGTCGGGATTCATGCCGGCCACTTCGGCCACTTTCTCCATGACGCAGTCAAACGTGCCGATGACGTGCAACGCGCGATCGGCACTGAGACGCGGTCCCAGCGATCGATAGACCACCGGGTTCTCGCACATCAGTATGACGCGAATTGGAGTAGACAACACATCAGCACGCGGGTTCATTGGCAGATAGAGTAACGGAATCTGCGGCGCGAAGGCAGTGCAGAATCACCTATCCGTGGGGTGATCAATGGCACAGCTATGCCGCACGCTGTCAATTGATCAATGCTCGGCGTTAAGGCGCACCGAGGTTGGCGGCGGCGGCCTCATCGATCAGCCAGGTGACGCGGCCCGTCAGCGGTTCAATGATCTGCGCGGGAAAGCGATCAACATCACGCGGGCCTTCAAAAACCGATCGAATCGCGCTGGCCTTATCGGCTCCGGCGACTAAGAAGATGGCGTGATCAGCATGATTAATTGCGGGTGGCGTCAATGTCAAACGTTGGGCTTGAAGTTTTTCGACAAAGTGCCCAACTACCCAACGTGTCGATTCGTGAATTGCGCTAGTGTTCGGAAACAGCGAGGCCGTATGCGCGTCCGTACCCAAGCCGAGCAGGATCAGATCGAAGCGCGGCCAGTCGATCGAGCCGAAGATGTGCCGCAAATCTGCTTCGTAAGCCAGCGCCGCTTGCGCAGGATCGATCTCACCGCGCAGGCGATGAATGTTTTGATCGGGCAGCGCGACTTTGGACAACAACGCTTCACGCGCCATGCGATAGTTGCTATCGGCGTGAGCGGGCGGCACGCAGCGCTCGTCGCCCCAGAAAACGTGGACGTGCGCCCAGTCGATCGGCAGATCGACCAACAGCGCGAACATCGCTTTGGGCGTTGAGCCGCCTGACAGCGCCACGGTGAAGCGCCCGGTCGCCGCGATAGCCGATCGGGCCAGCGCCGTAAACCGCGCCGCGCCTTCGCGCGCAATCGCGCCTGCATCCGGCAGAATCATCACTTCACGCATCATCACTTCTCGTCGGTCGAGCCGCACTTGTCGCGCCACTGGCGGCCTTCGCCTAAAAAGCGCGCGGCTTCGTACGGTCCCCACGAACCCGGCTCGTAGAAGAACAACGGCACCACGCCGCTTTCCCATGCTTTGATCACGGGATCGACCGCCTTCCAGGCTAACTCAATTTCGTCGGCGCGCGTGAACAACGACGCATCGCCCTGCACCGCATCGAGGATCAGCCGCTCGTAGGCTTCGGGCAGCGCCGCACCGTTGAAGTCCTGCGCGTACTGCATGTCCATGTCCACCGTCTGCCGCTTCATGCCCGCACCCGGCACTTTAGCTTCAAAGCGCAAGTTCATGCCTTCGTCGGGTTGGATGCACAGCGTCAACACGTTCGGTGTCAGCTGCTCGCCCGTGTCGAGCGGAAACAATGAATGCGGCGGGCGCTTGAACTCGATCGCAATTTCGGTGGTCTTATCGGCCAGCACCTTGCCGGATCGCAAATAGAACGGCACGCCTTGCCACCGCCAGTTGTCGATGAAGATTTTCAGCGCAGCGTAAGTGGGCGTCTTTGATTTGGGCGCCACACCCTTTTCGTTGCGATAGCCGATGTATTGCGCGGGCATCGTGTCGGCGAGTTGAATGGGCCGCAGCGCTTGCAGCACTTTCACTTTCTCATCGCGCAACGCCCGCGCATCAAACGCATAGGGCGGCTCCATCGCCATGAAGGTCAGCAGTTGCAGGATGTGATTTTGCAGCATGTCGCGGCCTACGCCCGCCGTGTCGTAATAACCGGCCCGCGTCTCTACGCCCACCGTCTCGGCGACGGTGATCTGCACGTGATCGATGTAGTTGCGATTCCAGATCGGTTCGAAAATGGCGTTGGCAAAACGGAAGACGATCATGTTCTGAACCGTCTCTTTGCCCAGATAGTGATCGATGCGATAGACCTGTTCTTCCGCGAAGACCTGATGCACGACTGCGTTCAGATCAATCGCCGATGATAGATCGCGGCCGAACGGTTTCTCGATGATGATGCGCGTCCAGCCATCCGGCCCGTGATTCAGGCCCGCTTCGCCGATGTGTTTGACGATGGCGGGATACGATTCGGGCGGTGTGGCGAGATAGAACAGACGATTAGCGCAGGCGGCGTTGCCCAACCGATCGATCAACTGGCCCAACGCCGGATAGCCGTCGGGCTGATCGAATTCCGAGCGGTGGTAGTGCAGCCGCGCGGCGAACTTACCCCACTGAGCGGCGTCGAACTTCACGCGCGCGAACTGTTGAATGCCCGCTTGCATCTCGGCGCGAAAAGTCTCGTCGCTCCAATCGCGGCGCGCAAAGCCGATGATGTTGAATTCTTCCGGCAGCAAGTTTTGCGAGAACAGCGCGTACAACGCAGGCACAATCTTGCGGTGCGTCAGATCGCCGGTCGCGCCAAAGATGACGATCGTAAACGGAGGGAGTGTTTTTGAGTTAGCCATAAGTCAATTAACAATGAACAATGAGCAATGAACAAAGCCAGTAGTCCGAGGTTGTTCATTGCAACTTGTTACTTGTTCATTCCTTTCTGATCTCGTGTCCGCCGAATTGATTGCGCAGCGCGGCCAACATTTTGAACGTGAACGAATCTTCCTGCCGACTGGCAAAGCGCATCAACAACGCCAGCGTAATGATCGGGGCGGGTACGTCTTGATTGATCGCTTCGAACGCCGTCCAACGTCCCTCGCCCGAATCGGCCACCCACGGCTTGATGCCGGACAGATTGGGATCGTCACTCAACGCCCGCGCCGCCAGATCGAGCAGCCACGATCGGACGACGCTACCATACCTCCAAATTTCCGAAATCTGATACAGGTCGAGGTTGAAGTCCTCGCGCGCTTTCAGGATTTCAAAGCCTTCGGCATAGGCCTGCATCATGCCATACTCGATGCCGTTGTGTACCATCTTGGTAAAGTGCCCGGAACCGCTCGGGCCGACGTGACCCCAGCCTTTGTCTTTGGCAGGCGCCAGCGTTTCGAAAATCGGTGACAGTGGTTCTACCGCCGCTTTGTCGCCGCCGATCATCAAACTGTACCCTTCGGTCAAACCCCACACGCCGCCGCTCGTGCCAACGTCGACGAAGTACAAGCCTTGCGCGCGGCACAATTCGGCGCGGTGCATGGATTCGCGGAAGTTGGAGTTGCCGCCGTCGATGATGATGTCGCCGGGATGAAGGAGTCCGAGGAGGTGGCTGACGGTCTCATCGGTAGGCGCACCGGCCGGAACCATGATCCACACGATCTTGGGCGTGGGCAGCTGCTCGATCGCTTCGGCCAGCGAATACGCGCCCACGCCGCCCTCGGCCGCAAACTGGCGAATCGCGTCGGAGCTGTGCGCGTAACCGACCACGCGATGACCGCCTCGCATCAGTCGGCGGGCCATGTTGCCGCCCATACGGCCCAAGCCGATCATGGCTAAATCCATAATGCTCCCTTCCAAACGAATCAGCGCAAACGATGAAAAGTGTGAGGCTTCACGGTGAGTATACCACGCCGATCGGGGCAGAACCCCCAGTGTATTTTTCCGTCGAACGTGATATACCTTCTTGTAGAAGTCGCATAATTTCTGGAAACGTTACGGAGGACGTATGCGCATCGCCGTGATTGGTACGGGCAATGTCGGCGGGACGTTAGGTCGCCGCTGGGCCGAGTTGGGTCACGCCGTTACTTTCGGCACACGTGATCCTGACAGCGAGAAGGTCCAGGCGCTGCTGAAAGGGACCAACGCCCACGCCGCCCCGCCGCGCGAGGCCGCCGCTCAGGCTGAGGTCGTCGTCATCGCTACGCCATGGGCGGTAACCGAAGTCACCGTCAAGGCCCTGGGTGACCTATCGGGTAAGGTCGTGATCGACTGTACCAACCCGATCGGGCCGGGGTTCAAGTTGCTGATCGGGCACACCACCTCCGCCGGTGAGCAGGTCGCCGAATGGGCCGCTGGGGCGCACGTCGTCAAAGCCTACAACACCATCGGTTATGACGTCATGGCCAATCCGCGCTTTGGGTCACAAGCCGCCTCGCTGTTGATTTGCAGCGACGACGCTCACGCAAAAGGGCTGGTGAGCGATTTGTCGAACGCGTTGGGCTTCGACATCGTGGATTGCGGGCCGCTGACCATGGCGCGCTACCTTGAGCCGATGTGCATGTTGTGGCTCCAACTGGCGATTGGGCAGGGATTGGGAAGAAATATCGTCTTAAATCTGGTCAAGCGTTAAAGGCAGTGTAGCAATCGACGTAACTGTTGAGGCGGCGCCCGAGCGTATGACAATCGTCACAAAAAACAGGGGATTCGAGGGTTGACACGGGTGGTCAACTTGTCCTATACTATCCCCAAGTCAGGAGGAACGACGCCTTGCACTCGGCAGCCTGCAGTATCTTGGAAGTTCGGGATGTATTCGCCAAAGCACGATGGCCTTAACGGGCGTCGTGCTTTTTTGTCGCCAACTCATCTTTCTTACCCTTAAGGAGGCCGCATGGATTCAGGTTTGATCGGCAAAATCGAAAAAGGCATCAAGTACTCGCGTGAACTGGATCGGTTTGAGTTTCAGCAGTTGAAGGTCAACGTGCGCGGCACGCACACCACGCACGCCGTTGAATATGCGGGCGGCGACTGGAAATGTGACTGCGAGTTTTTCGTTACCCATCATCAATGCAGCCACACTATTGCGGTGGAAAAAGTTTTGGGTCAAATGCTGCCGGGGGCGATTCCGAGCATTAGCCGGTAGGGGACAACTAAAGACGCTAACAAACGGGCGCAGCCAATTGGCTGCGCCCGTGGCGTTTCTCTACATTCCGATTGGTTTTCGCTACCCTTACGTTGTTCATGTTCATTGCTCTCAGCATATGTCCGCACGGATGGCGTGAAAGCAATGAAACAAAAACCTCCCGAAGATGAAATCTCTTTCAGGAGGCTCTATTTTCAACTATTGGACTACCAGACTAAATAACTCTCAAATTACACGCGCGTCAGGTATTCACCCGTGCGCGTATCGATGCGGATCGTGTCGCCGTCGTTGACGAAGAGCGGCACCTGCACGCGATAGCCGGTCTCGACCGTCACGTACTTGCTCGCGCCTGCGGCAGTATCGCCGCGCACGGCGATGTCGGCCTGCGTGATCTTCAGATCCACTGTCACCGGCAGATCGATACCCAGCGCTTCGCCGTTGTAATCCTGCACGACGACGTTCATGCCGTCCTTCAGATAATTCACGGCATCGTCCAGCATCTTGGCATCCAGCGCGATCTGATCGTAAGTTTCAGAATCCATGAAGTGATACAGGTCGCCGTCGTGATACAGGTATTGCATGCCGCGGCTCTCAATGCGGATGTCCTGCACGCGATCGCCAGACTGGAACGTCTTTTCAAACGTCGCGCCGGTGCGGATGTCGCGCACCTTGGTGCGGATCGTCGCGTTGCCACGGCCGGGCTTGTTGTGCGAATATTCCAGCACGCGGAACAAGCGGCCTTCCAGTTCAAACGTCGTGCCTTTGCGGAGATCATTTACGTCAATCATTGCTGCAACTGCTCCTAACTCATTTGAATTTGCGGGGCGATTATACCAATGCGCGGCGATAGGGTCAAACGCGCTTTAGTGGCATTGATCGTAGCCGGGCGTAAACGTGCCGATCCGCACTGCCCGATCAGCTGGTTGCGTCCGATCGGCCAACGTAGCGATCAAACGCTCACCTGTGGCGGGATCATACAAACCGATCGCGATGGTATGCACCTCGTCGCGCGAAAGTTGATCTAGATCGATCGGATGCACATCGCTGACCCGATCGCCCGCCAACCATTGCCAGAAGGGCAGCAGCCCCATCAACGGCGGACTATCGTGTTGGGCGGCCAGAGAACCATCGGGTTTGAGGACGTGCACGAAGACGTGCCAATCGGCCGAAGTGGTCTGCAACGCACGCCAACTCAGCCGCACGGTCAGCTGATCGTCACACACCGCCCACTTTGCCAACTCTAATTGGATCGTTGATCCGAAATTGGCGGTCGGCACGCTGCTGGGCTCGGGCTGCTTTAACAAGCGACCGGCCTCCACCAACTCGATCGCGTCCGGTGCGTAACGCGTGAAGTACACGCGGCTAGCCGAGCGGACTTGCGGCGTCAACTGTTCCCAGCTCAGAGCCGGGCCGTAAACGCCGTAGTAGTAGGCCTGCGGCGTCGAAAGGCTGTTGAATTCCACGGCCACATCCTTCGAGGGCCGATTGAGATTGGTTGACACGAACTCGGCCATCGACGAGTAACTGGGCATAAACAGTGCGCCCTCGTGGCCGATGGGATACCACAACTGCGGCGTGCTGATCCACGCGGGCAGATTGACAAAGAGCAGCGTTTCATCGGGCTTGGATCGTTCAGCGGCTTGCAGAGCTTGATTCAACGGCACGGCATTGAGGTCGTGCAAGTCCATGCGCTGGCGGATGAACACCAGCGACGAGCCGAGCACCAATGCGGCTGCGGCGAACGCGACGATTCGCTGTAAAACATAGTGTTTGCGCGCCGTCGCCAGCGCCTCGAGCGCGCCTGCCCACAGCCACGCCGCGCCGATTGAGCCGAGGTACAAGACACGCGGGGCGTTGATGAAGTAATCGTGCGACAGAATCAACACGGGCGGCGTTAAGCAAAACACGAACCAGCTCAGGCTAAAGATGAAGTGCGTAAAGCGTTTGGCTACCGCGAATATCACCGCCAGCACAACCAGGGTTGGCACTGCGATGATCAACACGGCGGTTTGATCGCTCACGCCGGTGTCCATCAACATACGGCCTGCCGGCTGCAGGGGAAACGTCAAGCCCTGCAAGGTGTAAATCGCGTTTTGAAAGATCGTTTCGAGGCTGCGCAAACCGAGGCCGTTGTTGGTCTCATGCGGACGCGTTTGATACCACACGTAATACAAAGCTGCCATCACCCCAAAGCCGATCACCCACTGCCAGCGTTTGAAGTCGGCGAACGACAGGCGCGTAAAGCGCAGCGGATCGCGCTGCCATTCCATCAGCGCGATCAGGCCCGCTAACAACAAAGTGCCTTCATTGCTGCCAAAGGCTAACAGGCCGCACGCTACCGCCGCGATCAGCCAGCGCCGCCGATCGGTTTCGCGGAAGCGATCGTAAGCCAGCACGGTTAGTAGGACGAACAAGGCTGCCATCGGATGCGTGAACGAGGCGGGCAGCGTGACCACTTGATAGGAGAAGGGAAACAGCATGAAGATCAGCCCGGCTAGAATCGCCGGCCACCAGCGATCGGAGCGGCGGGTGAGACGGCGAACCAAGGCCACGACCAACACCGCATCGACGACGTGCACGAGCAAATTCAGCGCGTGATACACTACGACCGAATCCGCGCCAAACAGCGTTTCATACAATTTCCACAGCACGAATTGCATGGGGCGATAGTAAGGCCGCCCCGCTGCGCTAACAAAGATCGACGTGAGGGTCTGGGTGCGCAGCCAGACGTAGTGCGTCATGTCGTCGAAGAAGAAGGGCAGGCGAAACGCGTCACCATATATCATGAGCGACACTGCTAGCATGAACGTTGCAATGGCGGCGACAGATTTAAGGTTGAATAAACGGCGCATAGCGTTGAACGTTAGGCTTTCATCCACGCCGCAGCCGCTTTGGCTAGCGCCGCGTACGGGCCGCGCTGCACCGTGCAGTCTGGCAGCGATTGCAAAAACGTCTGACCGTATTGCTTCGTCAACAGGCGCTTATCGAAGACGGCTACCACGCCCCGATCGGTCTTGGTGCGGATCAAGCGCCCGAAGCCTTGGCGGAACTTCAAAATCGCGTCCGGCACCGAGTATTCGAGGAACGGCTGCTCGAACGTTTCAGATCGAGCGGCGAAGATCGGATCGGTGGGGACGGCGAACGGCAGGCGCGTGATCGCCAGACACGATAGGGCTTCACCGGGCACGTCGACGCCTTCCCAAAACGATCGGGTTCCCAACAGCACCGCGCGTTCCGCGTTCTTGAAACTTTCCATCAACTGTCGTCGCGATGAACCATCACCCTGTTCGTAAACGAGAATATCGGCTTGATTGAGCGCCGCGGTGATGCCCTTGCCCGTCGCCTTCAACGACGCATACGACGTGAACAGCATCAGCGTGCGGCCTTCCATCGCCTTCGATAGCGCGATCAAACCGAGATCGAGCGCCTGTTGAAAACCGGGTTGGCCCGGCTCAGGCACATCCGTGACTAGGTACAACAGCGTCGACGATTTGTAGTCGAACGGCGAACCGACCGAGAGTTCGTCCATGTCTTGCGCGGACAAGCGATCCCGAATGAAGGCAAAGTTCTTGCCAGTGCGCATGGTGGCTGACGTCAACACGATCGATTTCTTGGTGTTCCACAGGTGTTTTTCGACTAACGGCCCGACGTGCAACGGCGCAGCATTGACGCTGACTAAGGCGCGCTCACCGCCACGATTGGAGAAATTCTGCTCGATTTCCAGCCAATACACCGAAGTGTTGTCAGGACGACTAATGATCGCGGCCATGTTGGTACGTGCTTCATCGAACGAGCGCGCATAAGCCATGACGCGCGCCAACACCTCATCGTGATCGGGGATGTCGTACTCGCTGAGGTCGCGCAGTGTGCTGGCGAGTTTTGCCAGTCCTTCGGCCACCGCAAACAACGGCGCGCTCAGATCATCCCACGCAATCTCGACGTTGCTCCACGCGGGCTGCGTGCGCAGACCGGGCACTAGTCGCAACCGCTGCGTGTACTCGCTGCGACCGTCGACGTGACCGCGGGTGAAATCGATCAACATCTCAAAAAGATCGTCGGCGTTTTGCAGCGCGCGCTCGACGCCGTCGGCTGCTTTTTGCGCGAATTCCTGCGGCTTGGCAAAGACTTCGTCGGGCACAGCAGAGCGGATGCGACCAACGACATCGGCTAGCAAACCGTCGGCCTTGTTGCGATCGAGGCGGCCGATCTCTTGCAGCATGCGCTTCAACTGTGCGCGGCTCATCGAGAAACTGAGCTGATCGGTGGCGGCGTCTTCGAGGTGATGCGCTTCGTCGACGATCAAATAATCGTATTCGGGCAGGGCGCGATTGGCCACAGCCACATCGGCCAGCAGCAGGGCGTGATTGACGATCAGCACGTGCGCGGCTTCGGCTTGCTGCCGTGCGCGATGGAAGAAGCAATCGTTGGCCGCGCAGCGTTCCGATGTGCACGCTTCGCTTTCGGCGCTGATGCGCGACCACGCGGTTCGTTCGGCGGCATTGGGAATGAATAACTCATCGCCGTCACCACTGACCGTCGAAGGCAGCCACATCAATACTTTGACCAGCACGCGCATCTCGTCGGTATTGGTCGGGCCGTTGCGGCGGAGCTGTTGCAAGCGCGAGGGGCAGAGATAATGCGATCGGCCTTTGAGCACCGCCGCGCGAAATTCGAATGGCAGAATCTTCTGCAGATCGGGAATATCTTTGGCGGCCAGTTGTTCCTGCAAGTTGATCGTGTTAGTGGACACGACCACGCGCTGACCGTTCTGCGCCGCCCAGTGCAGTGCGGGCAGCAAGTACGCGATCGATTTGCCGGTGCCGGTGCCCGCTTCGACGATGAGGTGCTGGCCGCTGTTGAACGCCTCGGCCACACTGCGTAGCATTTGCACTTGCTGCGGGCGATGCTCGAAGTGCGGGAAGGTTTTGTCAAATGCGCCGTCGGTTTCGAGCAGGGCCGCAATCGCAGCGGTATCGATCGGGCCGGATTCGTCGGTCGGGCGCAGCGGTTTCGTGTCGCTCTTCGCTCTGAAGATCGGCGCTTGGCCCTTTGGCGCGAGGCCTTTGGCCTTCAACTGCGCGCCAATGCTGCCACTCGAAAACGAACCGCGTGCCGACGCTTTCAGCGCGTCTTCGAAAAAGACGCTCAACGACCACGCGACTTTTTGCGAATGCTTGACGATCTCTTCCAGAATCTTGGGCGGAATGTCGCAGGCCCGCTCGAACATCTTCATATACAGCGCGTGCGCCACTTTGGCGTCGTCGAGCGCACGGTGTGTGGCGGGCAATTCGATACCAACGTTGCGAGCTAATGAGCCAAGGTTGTAGCGCTCGGCGTGCGGGATCAACATCCCGGCGAGTTCGAACGTGTCGAGCCCGAGGTTGTCGTTGAAGAGCCGCTGCTTGGCCAGGAAACTCAGATCGAAATTGATGTTGTGACCGATGATGGGCAAGTCACGGACGAACGACGATATGCGCGGTAACACGCCAAACAACGACGGCGCGTTTTCTACGTCCCGATCGGCGATGCCCGTCAAATCCGTAATCTTAGGCGGGATCGCGCGATTGGGATTGATCAGCGTCGAAAACGTGTCGAGTATTTCATCGCCGCGAAACTTTACGGCTCCAATTTCGATGATGGCGTCACGGTGCGGATCGAGACCGGTGGTCTCCAGATCGAGTGAAACGAGGATGCGAGACAAATTTGGCTGTCCAATCTAGACGCTGCGTTGAGCGCGCGGCGATTATACCATACCACTTGCGTGCCACGCGCATTTTGAACCGCATTTGTTTGACTTGACTAGGGTCATGTGGTATATTGGACGAGGCTTTTGAACTACGCACTTATCTAAGGAGTTTCCTTATGCCCAAGTCACGCACCGAGCAGATGGTCGACCGTTTGCGAGATTTGCAGGCAGGCACGCCGGATGTTGAAGCGTCGGCGGTTGTGTCGGTCGACGGCTTGATTATGGCGTCGTCGCTGCCAGCGGGGGTTGAGGAAGATCGCGTATCGGCGATGTCGGCCGCCATGTTGTCGCTGGGCGAGCGCATCGCGGGTGAGTTAGGCCGCGGCTCGCTGGAGCAGGTCTATATCCGCGGTGACAGCGGTTACGTTATTCTAATGTCGGTGGGGCAGGATGCGGTGTTGACCGTGTTGGCGCGCGAGCAAGCACGCCTGGGCTTGATCATGTTGGATATGCGGCGTGCGGCCGCCGATCTGGAAAAACTGGTTTAGATCTAAAGGAGTCCGATGCCACAACAGGCATCACCCGGTAACTGAAGACCCTGAATTCGACGGTGGGGAGAGTCGCCCGCAAAGTGACCCTCCCCACCGCCTTTTTGTTGTAGAAACACTCACAGTCAAGGAGAAAAGTATGCCGAAATATATTTTCTGTACGGGCGGTGTCGTGTCCAGCGTGGGCAAGGGCGTCGCCGCCGCCTCGATCGGGCGAGTGCTGAAAAGTCGCGGCGTCAGTGTCACGATGCAGAAACTCGATCCCTACATCAACGTCGATCCGGGCACGATGAGCCCGTATCAGCACGGCGAGGTCTTCGTCACCGAGGACGGCGCGGAAACCGATCTGGATCTGGGCCACTACGAGCGGTTTATCGATGAGAACTTGACCAAAGCCAGTAACACCACTACCGGTCAGATCTATGCCGAAGTGATTGCGAAAGAACGCCGCGGCGATTACCTCGGCGGCACCATTCAAGTCATTCCGCACATCACCAACGAGATCAAGCGCCGCATCGCGCTAGCCGCCAAGGCCACCAATCCCGACGTCGTGATCGTCGAAGTAGGCGGCACGGTCGGCGACATCGAGAGCCTGCCGTTCCTCGAAGCGATTCGACAGATGCGTAAGGATGTGGGCCGCGACAACGTGATCTACATCCACGTCACGTGGCTGCCGCACATCGGCGCGACGAACGAGTTGAAGACCAAGCCTACACAACACTCGGTGCATGAACTGCGCAGCATCGGCATCAATCCGGAAATGATCATGCTCCGCTCGGATCAACCCATCAACGATTCGCTACGCGAGAAGATCGCCTTGTTCACCGATGTCGAGACGCGTGCCGTCATTCCGTTAGTGACGACGAATGTGCTGTATGAAGTCCCGTTGTTGCTGGAAGAACACGGTGTCGGTGATTTCTTGATCGAACGTTTGCACCTTAACGCTTCGGCTGCGCCCGATTTGTCTGATTGGCGCGCCATGGTGGCGGAGATGCGCAAGGCCAAAGAGCCGCTGCCGATCGCCATTGTCGGCAAGTACGTCGAGTTGAAGGACGCATACATGAGTGTGCGCGAGAGCCTGTATCACGCGGGCGTTGCACATGATGTCGATGTCCAGATCGATTGGATCTTGTCAGAGGATCTCGAAAAAGGTCGCGGGCTCGATCGGTTGGAGAAGGTCGCCGGCATCGTCGTGCCGGGCGGCTTTGGCTATCGCGGCATCGAGGGCAAAATCGTCGCCGCCAAATTCGCGCGCGAACACAAAGTGCCGTACTTGGGGTTGTGTCTCGGTATGCAAGTGATGTGTATTGAGAAGATGCGAGCCGTGGTCGGCGACGACGACGCGAACAGCACCGAGTTCGATCATTCTACACGCCACCCTATCATCGATCTGATGCCGGAGCAGCGTGACATCTCCGACATGGGCGGCACGATGCGATTGGGCAGCTATCCATGCGCGTTGGTGCCGGGCACTATCGCGGCGCGCGCTTATGGCACTGCCATGGCACACGAACGGCATCGTCATCGCTTTGAGTTCAACAATGCTTATCGCGATCTGATGCAGAAGAACGGTTTGGTGCTGAGCGGGTTGTCACCAGATGGTCGGTTGGTCGAGATCGCCGAGTTGGCCGATCATCCTTTCATGGTTGGCTCACAGTTCCATCCCGAATTCAAGAGCCGTCCCAATCGGCCGCATCCGCTGTTTAAGGCGTTTGTCGAAGCGGCAGCGGCGCGCATGGATGCCGCCGGTAATTGAGCCATCAATCACGCCAACTAAAACGAGGCCGCTGATGTCCGTCAGCGGCCTCGTTGTTGCGCAGAGTCTTAAGCGTTGCGGCGTGCGATGAGCGTAGCGGCGAGCAGTACCACTACCAATCCACCCAGTGTGATCGTCGCAATGCGCAGTGGGTCAACGGTTGGAGCGGCCTCAGTTGTGGCAACGGCTCCCGGTTCCGGTGCAGCTTGATCGGCCGCTGCCGTTTCAGGCGCAGGCGTTGCTTCGGCCGATTCAGTTGGTTGAGCATAGCCACTGACCATCGTTGTCGTCAGCGTTTCACTCGGCGCCGATTTAGCCATCAGCGCCATATTGTCGGCTTCCGGCTCTGGTGTCTCGGTGGGAACTACGCGCGCTGCACCAGCCGCGGGTGCAAGTGGCGCGGGCATTTGATCGGCCGCGGCATTCGTTGGCGCCGGACTCGGGGCCGGCGCAGCTGCTTGTTGAGCAGGCTGTGCAGGTTCGGCAGGTTGTGGAGCTTCTAACGGCGCGGCCGCCGGCGCTTGCAAAGCAGTCGGCGCGGGCGCGGACATGGTGACACTGCTCAGGCCGCCACCAACGCGTGGTGTCAGGACATCGCTGGCAAAGACGATGGCAAACGCCGCAATCGCCGTGACGGTGGCCAGCCGCAGCGCGGGATACCAGGCAAACACCGATCGCTTGGGCTGCCTGGCCATTTCTTTGGGCAGCACAAACGAGCGCGGCGCGCGCACTGGCGGCATGGCCTTGAGGGCCGTGATCATCGATCGGGTGGCTTGCAGCTTGGCGCGGCAATCGGCGCAAGACGCCACGTGCCGCTCGACGAAAACTTGCTCGTCGGCGGTCGTGCGCTTGTCAATATAGGCCGAGAATAAATCTTCGGCTCGGATGTGATCGTTTCGAGTTGCCATGCCTGCGCCTTCTGCCACTTTCATGTCACTTAAGCCAGCAAGCCGCAAAGACGTTTCCCCCTGCGACTTCTGGATCAAACTTTGCCTTTAAGTCTGGCTGCCTTCTAGACGATAAATCTCCGGCAATAGTTCCCCGTGCGTCTGCTGCAGATATTCACGCAACTTGGCGCGGGCGCGGCTGAGCCGCGACTTGACGGTGCCGAGGTTGCTGTTGGTCATCTCTGCAATTTCTTCATAACTCATGCCCTGCACGTCGCTGAGGACCAGCACGATGCGTTGATCATCGGGCAGGGTGGTAATGCCACGTTGTAACAATTGGGCGAGTTCGTGTCGCTGGGCGATCGTCTCCGGCCCGTCATCGGCGGACGGCACATCGAATTCGGCTTCGCCATCTTCGCCGTTGGTCAACTCGTCGAGCGAGGTGGCCGGTCGGCGCTTGCGGCGGCGCAAGTCGTCATAGCAGGCGTTGGTCACAATGCGCAACAACCAACTCTTGAACGAGCCGCCGCGAAACGATTTCAAATTTTTGTAGGCCGAGATAAAGGCATCTTGCGTGGCATCTGACGCAGCCGCTTCATCGCCCATGATGCGATAGGCGAGGTTGTAGACCTGATGTTGATAAGCCAGCACCAGGGTGTTAAAGGCGTCGAGGTCGCCTTTGCGCGCCGATTGAATCAGGGCATTCTCATCCATGTCGATCGATCACTTGACGAACCGGGCGTGTGCGGCTAAAATACGGTCACTTCAAGCCGGAGTGGCGGAACTGGCAGACGCGCACGACTCAAAATCGTGTATCCTTACGGATATGTGGGTTCGATTCCCACCTTCGGCACACTGTTCGTTCGGCTCGGCAAGTAAGCCGCGCCGATTATACCAGAAGACGCGACGGGCTGGATCATTTGATTCTGCCCGTTTTGCTTATCTGAGTACGACCGCACTTAGACGGTAGAGCATGATAGAATACGGCCACCTCGCCGAGGTGCGAGCCTGATGCGAAAATGGATGTCGGTAGTGTTGGCGGTGGCGATTGGACTTAGCGCCGGTCTGGCGATCGGATGGTATGTCTGGCCAGTGACATATACTGAGGCCGCACCGTCACGTCTGCGCCAAGACTGGAAAGACGAAGCGATCTGGATGGCCGCTCAGGCCTTTGCCTATGATCGCGATTTGGAAGCCGCGCAGAGCCGCTTACGCCCGCTTGGTAGCGAGGACGTCGGGCAGCTGGTGCTCGATCGGGCTGAGCGCGCCCGCCAGCAAAACTGGCCGGTCGCTCAGATCACACATCTGGCGCGGCTAGCGGCCGCCCTCGGCGCGCACGCACCGGATCTCGACCGTTTCCTCAACCCATGAAAGCACGACTCATCTTTAGCGTGTTGTTGTTCGTCGGGTTGGGCGCTGGCCTGACGTATGCATGGTTGATTGAGCCCGTCACGTTTACGGAATCATCGCCGGCGCTGGTGCAGGCAGCCTATCGGCAGACCTGGTTGATTATGACGGCAGAAGCCTACGCCCAAGATGGCGACTGGGATCGTACGCAAGCCCGATTGACCGCGCTGCGCGATCCCGATTTGGCGCGCACGGTAGCCGATCTCTTCGAGCAAGAAGCTGCGCGCGGGGACCGATCGAGTGCGCGCGCCCTGGCACTGATCGCCGATCGGTTAGGGGCGCAGACCGCGGCCATGAGTGTGTTTCTCGTCACTCCGGCGGTGACGCCGACTCCGCCGCCGCCCGTCAGCGTCATCGCATCGCCGACGCCGAAGCCGACAGCTACGGCCATACCTACGCAACCCGCACCGACCATCACCCCGACGTCAGTCGCGTTGAGTCCGGCTTATCAGTTGGTTAATCGTACGGCTGAATGCACACGCGCCTCGACGCCGCCGCAAATTCGTGTGTTCGTGCAAGATGCGGCGGGCGTTGGCTTGGCCGGTCGCGATGTGTGGATCACGTGGGAGAATGGGGCCGATCGGTTTGTCACGGGTCTCAAGCCAGAGATCGATGCCGGTTATGGCGATTTTGAAATGATGCCTGATCGGGCTTACAATGTGAGCATCGATCAGCCTACCGCTGTGGTGGCCACTAACCTGCAAGCTGCGCCTTGCCCGACCGGCTTGACATCGTGGCGGCTGATCTTCCGACAAACGACGCGTTGACCTGATGCCCGATCAAACGGAACCTAACCGCATGCTCGATTCAAAAGTGCCGTTGATTTTGGTAGTCGATGATGACTCCGGCATTCGCGCGGTATTGCGCTTGCTCATGGAGCGTGATGGTTATCGTGTCTTTGAAGCGACGACGGGTGTCGAAGCCGTGTCGATGTTTGAGCAGGAACATCCCGACGTTGTGCTGATGGACATTCGCATGCCGCTGATGGACGGGCCAACGGCGTGCGCGCAAATTCAGAAACTCCCCGACGGTTCACGCACCCCGGTGCTGATGATCACCGCGCTCGATGATCGCGAATCGATCGATCGTTGTTTCGAAGCCGGCGCAACCGATTACATTACCAAGCCCATCAACAACGCGGTGCTGCGTCAGCGCGTGCGCCGCCTGCTGCGTACGCGGCAAGCCGAAGACGCGCTGCGCGCCAGCGAAGCGCGGTTGTCCAGCATTATCGCTATCTCGGCCGATGCCATTATCCTGATCGATGTTGCGGGCCACATCCGGTTGTTCAATCCCGGCGCGGAACGGATCTTTGGTTACACCGCCGACGAGGTGATCGGTTCGCCGATTCGGCGCTTGATGCCGGAATCGTTTGCCGCGCTGGGCACAGGCTATTTCAATGCACTGGCGGAACAGTGGGCCGCCGACTGGCCGATGGGCGAATATCGCGAGGTCACCGCGCGGCGGCGCGACGGCACCGATTTCCCGGTTGAAGTGTCGTTGGGCAAAATTGAGGAGCAGCAGCAAACCGCGTTCACGGTGACATTGCGCGATATCACGCGCCGCAAACAAGCCGATGCTGAAATCGCGCGGCGTGTGCAGGAACTGGCCGCGCTTAGTCAAATGGGGCAGGCGGTTACGACCCGCCTCGATCTGGACGGGATTCTGAGCACCGTCATCGACGCGGTGATGGCGCGCTTGCAGGCCGAGGGTGTGTCGGTGCTGCTGCTGGAAAACGAGCATGAGTTGGTGTTTGCGGCTGTAAACGGCGCCAGTGCTGAAAAACTGCGCGGTCAACATATGCCGGTGGCCGGCCTGGCCGGTGAAGCGATTCATACGAGGGTCATTCAGCGCTTGACCTCGCCGCAGGATGAGCCGCGCGTTTATCGCGACATCGAGCAGGTCAGCGAATATCACGCGCAGGACATCGTCGCGGTGCCGCTGAAGCGCGGCGCGGATGTGATCGGCGTGATGGAGGCCGTGCATCACGAAGCCAGCATCTTCACCAATGACGATGTGCACTTGCTGGAAGCCGCGGCTAGTTGGGCGGCGATTGCGATCAGCAATGCGCGCTTGTACACAGCCGAACATACACAGCGTCAATTAGCCGAGGCGTTGCGGGATACGGCTGCCACGTTAACCGGCACGCTCGATCTCGACGAGGTGCTCGATCGGATTCTGGATAACGCCAGCCGAGTGGTGCCGCACGATTCGGCCACGGTGATGTTGGTGGAATCGGGCGTGGCGCGGACGGCGGCCTGTCGCGGTTATGCCGATCATGAAGTCGCCGAACGCGTGATGGCGCGGCGCTTCTCGGTGGCAGATACGACGCACCTGCGGTTGATGGCCGAAGAACGACAGCCGTTGGTGATTGCCGATACGCATCAGTTTGTCGATTGGATGCTGCTGCCGCAAGCGGCTGTGGTCCGATCGTTTGTGGGCGCGCCCATTCGGTTCAAACGTAAGTTGTTGGGCTTCCTGTGCCTTGAGAGCAAGACCCCGGCGTTCTTCGGACCGGAGTATGCCGATCGGTTGCAGATCTTCGCCAATCAAGCGTCGATTGCGATCGAGAACGCCCGGCTCTATCAGAACGAGCAGGATCAATTCGCGCGCTGGCAGCAATCGCAAGCGGTGATCATGCAGACCGAGAAACTCGGTGCGCTGGGCCGCTTGGCGACTAGTCTGGTGCAAGAAATCAATCAGCCGTTGGATGTGATCAATCAGCATTTGAATCGCACGATGGAAGCGGTTCAAAACGTGCCAGCGGCGGTGAACGAGCTGACGGCCGCCCAGCGCCAGATCGAGCGCCTGCATCAGACGGCGCGTAATGTGCTTAACTTTGCGCGGCCGGAAACGGAAACGCCGATCATGACGCCGATCGATACGGTGGTGCAGCGCGCAATTGAGCAAGTGGCGCAACGGGCTCGCCACGCGCAGATCGAGATCAGCACCGATTTGGAGCCGACCCCGCCGCTGTCGCTGGCGGCTGAGCAGATGACGCAGGCGATCCTGAATGTGCTGCTCAACTCGCTGGAAGCGGTAGGCAAACACGGCCAAATTCACTTAGTCACGCGGACTGAAAACGAGCGCGTGATGCTGATGATCGTCGACGATGGACCGGCGATCAAACCCGACGTGCTCACGCACATTTTTGAGCCGTTTTACTCGACCAAGTCCGGCAGCACGGGCCTGGGCCTGACCATCAGCCACAACATCGTGCAGCAGCACGGCGGGACGCTACATATCGAGAACCTCACCAACGATCGCGGCGTGGTCGTAACGTTGCGGCTGCCGGTGCATGCGCCGGTGGCGATACCCGCCAACTTGAATCCGTATCATGTGGTCTAGCGTGACTTAGCTATATCCGCGTACGGCCACGGAGTCTATTCTCGGCGCGTCGATCACGACAGCGCCGATCTTTTTGTAAGGAGGAGGCATCACATGCCCCGACGAAGTTTAAGACAATTGTATCGACAGGAGTTTCACCAGTACACGGCGACCAAGTTCCGGCAAGATTTGTTGGCGGGGATCACCGTGGCGGCCGTCGCGCTGCCGCTGGCCCTGGCGTTTGGCGTGTCATCCGGCGCGAGTGCCGCGGCCGGTCTAGTCACAGCGATCATTTCCGGTTTTGTTATTGGCGTATTATCCGGTGCACCGTATCAAATTTCAGGGCCGACCGGCGCAATGAGCGCCGTGTTGATCATCCTGACGCAGAAGTATGGCGTAACGGGCATCTGGATTGCAGGCTTAATGGCCGGCGTGATGTTGACCCTCATCGGCGTGCTGCGCTTGGGCCGGTTCATTGCGTTTATACCATCGCCAGTGATCACCGGCTTCACATCTGGCATCGCGTTGATCATCGCGATCGGCCAGATCGATAATCTGCTGGGCGTGAAGACGCCAGGTGCCGATTCGGCGGCGCTGAAGTTGATCGGTTATGCGCGCGGTGGCTTCACACCCGATTGGCACGCTCTCGCGATCGGGGCGATAGTGATCGCCATCATGCTGCTGTGGCCCAAGAAGTGGAATGCACGTTTTCCGGCGTCACTATTGGGCATTATCGTGGCGACGGCGTTGAATGCAGTCGTTAACTGGCCGGTCGCCGTGATCGGGCAGATCCCGCAGACGCTGTTACTGTCCGATCGGTTGGCGTTGAACGTCGTGCCGTGGAATCAACTCGGCGACTTCATCGCGCCCGCCTTGACGATCACTGCGCTGGGGGCCGTCGAAAGTTTGTTGTGCGGCGCGGTCGCCAGCAACATGACGGGTATTCGTTTGCAGGCCAATCAAGAACTGGTGGCGCAGGGCGTCGGCAACATCGTGATTCCATTTTTCGGCGGCGTGCCTGCAACCGCAGCGATTGCGCGCACGAGCGTGGGGATCAAATCGGGCGGGCAGACGCGCCTTGTGAGTATCATCCACTCGATCGCCTTGCTCGCTTCCATGTTCCTCCTCGCGCCGATCATGTCGCGCATTCCATTGGCCGCATTGGCGGGTGTACTGATCGTGACGGCGTGGCGCATGAACGAATGGGAAGCGATTCATTACTTCACCAAACATCGCCTGGAGAAAGCGGTGATCACGTTTGGCGTGACGATGCTGGCGACGATCACGCTCGATCTGACGCAGGCGATTTTGATCGGCGCGTTCCTGTCGGGCGCGATGTTCCTGAGCCAGATGGCGAACATTGACATCGAGGTGCAGGACGTGGACGCGGAGAAACTGCGGCAGCGCGGCATCGAGACGAAAGGGCAATGTCAGCACGTGCGCGTGGCTTACATCACCGGACCGTTGTTTTTCGCGGCAACCGGCAACTTCAACGAGGCGTTTGCTTCGCTGGGCGACACGCACGCGTTGATCTTGTCGGTGCGCGGCATGCCCCGCATCGATACGTCTGGCTTGCAAGCGCTGGCCCGTCTGCTAGAGCGCATCCACGCACAGGGCGGCACGCTGATGCTGGCGGGCGCGCATCCCGACGTGCGCCGCACATTGGAGCAAGGCGGGCTGTTGAAACAGATCGGCGAAGAGAATTTCTTCTGGAGTTCCGATCAAGCCATCGTGGCCGCCGAGCAGCGCGAGTGCGCGCACTGCCGCGTGCAAGCGACGGCTTAATCGAATTGGCCGCGGGCGTGGGAGTCCGCTTTACTTGTTATCGACACGCCAAGTTTTACAGCAAGTTTACAATCGGCACATGTGCCCGCAACGCGCCGGCACGACAATATCCTCAAGATGCTGGAAGGAAGAACTCAAATCTGGAGGGTAAAGTCATGAAGACCAAATGGTTGGTAGGCCTGTTAGTGGTAGCGGTGTTGGTAGTGACGGTTGGGACGGCGGCAGCCGCGCCTGCAGAAATCAATCGACCGAACGTGGTGACCGGGCAAGTGAAGGCCGTGAATGGCAACACCCTGACGATCGAGCAAGGGCAAGGGCCGCAGTTGCAAGTAGTGACGGATGCGCAGACACGCTTTCATGCGCGCGACAATGCAACCGTGACGCTGGCCGATATTCAGGTTGGCGATCACATCACGGCGCGCGGCCAGTGGCAGAACGGCCAATTAATGGCGCGCGACGTATTGCTCATGCCCGAGCGTGTGGGTGGTATGGTAACGGCCATCAACGGCACGACGCTGGCGATCACCAAACTCGACGGCAGTGCGCTGAACGTGGCGACGACGACTGAGACCAAGTTTCAGTCGAAGGATAAGCCCAACGCGCAGTTGTCGGACATCAAAGTGGGCGATATGATCGAAGCGGCGGGCAACCTGAACGGCGATACACTGACCGCGATCCGCGTGGGTTTCCGTACTCCGATCGAGAAAACCGGCCCCTTCGCGTTGGGTAAAATCAGCGCGGTGAATACAAACTCGCTCACGTTGAACATCGGCTTTGGCCGCGATTTGACAGTGAACGTGTCGAGCAGTACCTTCATCGTGAAGCGCGACGGGCAGGGCGGGCAGGTGATTCAACTGTCGGATCTCACCGTTGGCGAAAACGTCTTGGTCATCGGCGTGCGCAGCAGCAACGGCAGCTCGATGGACGCGAAAACCATTATTGCGGGCAAGGGCGAACGGGCCAGCACTCAACCTAAGCAGCCCGCTGCGCCGCAGAGTTAAAGTATTTTCGATACGTGGATAACACACCCTCTTCAAATCGCATCGCGACTTGAAGAGGGTGTAGTTCACAGGGAGAGGAAGAAAGATCATGAAGAACAGAAAGTTAGGGCGATCGGTTATCGTAAGTGTCTTGGTTGTGGGTGTCGCACTGGCCGCGATCTGGGCGGCACTGCCAGTGACGATCGCCAGTGCCGCCGAATTGAATCAAGGCGGCGTGGCGCTGGAGAACTTGTTGAAGCGCGAACAGATCGTACTCAACAATCAGCAAGAACGGTTGACGCTCTCACAGCAGGCGGTCGAGAAGGCCCAACAGTGGCTCGCCGATTTGCAAGCCGAGGGCAAAGATGTAGCCGCACTTCAAGCCGCCTTGTCTGCTTTTCAGAATGGCTTGGCGCAGGCTCAAACCAGTTTCAACACCGCTAAGCAGGCACTCGACGCGCATGCCGGCTTTGATGCAAGCGGCAAAGTCACCAACGCCGCGCAGGCTTTGAAGACGTTGGTCGACGCCGGTCGGGCCGAGCGGCAATTCCACTTGACGATCACGCAAGCCACGCTCGATTTTCGAGCCGCCGTGCGTGCGTATCTACAGGCGAACAAGTAAGGTTATTCGGAGCGATCACTTATCATGCGCACACTTACTCACATGAACTGGTTGAAGAGTCTGGTTGTTGGGTTTATCTGTGTTGGTGCGTTGGCGGCCTGTGGCGGACCCCGATCACAATCCAATTCAGCACCAACCACTGCACCACAAGCCACTGCCGCGCCGCAAAAAGCACAACCGACAGCGATTCCTGCTCAACCAACTGTGGCTCCGACGGCCGTGCCACCTACCTCTGCACCAGCGCCAACGGCGACGACAGCCCCCGCACCAACCACTGCGCCCGCCGAGCCGTCCAAGTCAAGCCAATCGGGCGCGGCGTTGGAGCAAACGTTGGAGCAGTTGTTCAATGCGAATAGTTCTGGCGACGCACTCGACGACGTGCCGCAGTTGAAATAGAAAGTTTTGCTAACAAACGAGGTCGGCAACAGGCTGGCCTCGTTTTTATTTCTCAACCTCGGACGGACATGGATTACTGGGTTGCTCAAGGCGGCATCTTGAGCCATCAAAAC
This sequence comes from Anaerolineae bacterium, assembly GCA_046328575.1. GTDB lineage: Bacteria > Chloroflexota > Anaerolineae > Fen-1058 > Fen-1058 > JAGOBP01. The sequence goes on along the minus strand of JAXLWI010000014.1, from coordinate 40,294 downwards.
GCCTGTTCCCCGTCGGTTGACCGTAGGGTAGGCAGCGTTACAATGGAGGCAACTTTTGGGCTGGAAATAGCGTCTAATTGGGGTAAAAAGGGAAACAAGTAGACAAACCAAGAGACCATCCTGTCAGTCTGGCATGAAATTAGCATGAGTCGTCGCAAGAAAGTCTTTTTCAGCCTAATAGTGCTCCTCGCTATTGGCGCAGCCGCGATCTACGCGTGGCTGTTCGTTGATCTGCCGTCGCTTGATCAGCTGTATCAACGCACGACGGCGGCCTCAACCAAGATTCTCGATCGGAACGGGCGGACGCTATACGTGATTGCCGATCCGCATAAGGGACAGCACACGCCCGTCAAGTTAAGCGACATCCCAACGTACTGCCGCGAGGCCACCATCGCTACCGAAGACGCCAATTATTACACCCACCCCGGCGTCGATGTGGTGGGTATTTTGCGTGCGGTGTGGATCAATTTGCAGGGCGGCGAAGTCCTATCGGGGGGCAGCACGATCACGCAGCAACTCGCCAAGAATCTGCTGCTATCGCCCGAAGAAGCCGCCCAACGCACCATCACGCGCAAGTTGCGTGAAAGCATCCTGGCGTGGCGCATCACGCAAACGTTCAGCAAAGACGACATCCTGGCGTTGTATCTCAATGAAGTCTATTACGGCAATCTCGCCATCGGCATCGAGGCGGCGGCGCAGACGTACTTTGGCAAACCTGTCGGTCAACTCGATTTGGCCGAATGCGCACTGTTGGCTGGATTGCCGCAATCATCGGCGCGCTACGATCCGTTGACGAATCTCGACGCGGCGAAAGAACGGCAAGCGACTGTGCTTGATCTGATGACGAAGCAAGGCTACATCGAAGCCGATCAGGCCGCGCTGGCCCGATCGGAAAATCTGCAATTCGCGTCGACGAGTTATCCGATCGAAGCACCGCACTTTGTGGCGTATGTGCGGCAATGGCTTGAAGATCGCTATGGCCTCGAAGCGATTTATACGCGAGGGCTGATCGTCACGACGACGCTGAACCTCGATTGGCAGACGCAGGCACAGAGCATCGCGCAGCGACAGATCGCGGAGTTGGGTAAAGATAAGCCGGGCGAGCCGGGCAAGAACGTTAACAACGCGGCCGTCGTTGCCATGGATCCACAATCGGGTGAAATATTGGTCATGCTGGGCAGCCCCGATTACTTCAATCAAAAGATCGATGGCGCAGTCAACGCCGCCATCGCGCATCGGCAACCGGGATCGAGCATCAAGCCGATCACGTATGCGGCGGCCTTCGATCCGACGACACCCGATCCGATGACGCCGGCCTCGATGATCCTCGACGTCCGGTCGTCTTTCCCGACGAAAGAGGGCGATCCGTATGTACCCAAAAATTACGATCAACAATTTCACGGGCCAGTCTCAGCGCGCACGGCGTTGGCGTCGTCGTATAACATCCCGGCCGTGAAGGTCTTGCAGCACGCCGGGCTGCCGAGGACGATCGAGTTGGCGCGGAAACTCGGCATTACGACGTTCGGTCAACCCGATCGTTACGGCTTATCGTTGACGCTCGGCGGCGGCGAAGTCCGCTTGCTCGACATGGTGGCCGCGTACAGCGCCTTTGCGAATGGCGGCTATAAGATTGATCCGATTGCGGTGCTGGAAGTGGCGAACTCCAAAGGCGAAGTGCTCTACAAAAACGCGCCGCAGACCAACGCGCTGGTGCTCGATCCGCGCGTGGCTTATCTCATCACGGATATCTTAAGTGATAATACTGCACGCGCGCCGGGCTTCGGCGAATATAGTGTGCTGCGTTTGACACGGCCCGCGGCCGCGAAAACCGGCACGACCACCGACTGGCGCGACAACTGGACGATTGGTTACACGCCCGATCTGGTGACAGGTGTCTGGGTGGGCAACGCCGACAATCAACCGATGGAGCATGTCAGTGGCGTGACGGGCGCCGGACCGATCTGGCACGATTTCATGCAGGCGGCGCTGAAGGGACGCTCCGAGCGTGATTTTCCACGCCCCGCTGGGTTGATCGATGTCGATGTGTGCGCGACCTCGGGGTTGCTGCCGACGCCGTATTGTCCATACACGAAGCGCGAAACGTTTATCGCGGGAACGCAGCCCACGCAGCCCGATAATCTTTACCAGCCGATCAAGGTCGATGTCGTAACGGGCTTGCCCGCCACCGCCGATACGCCACAGGATCGCATCGAGACGAAGGTTTTTCTGATGCTGCCCGCCGAGGCGCGGGAATGGGCGCGGGATAATGGGATTCCACAAGTGGCAATGACCAATAACCAATTAACAATGACAAATGATCAATCGGCTACAAGCAGTCAGGCGGCAGTCAGGATTACGCGGCCGGATAATGGCACAATCTATCGCGTAACACCGCAGACGCCAGGTGCGAATCAGCAGATTCCGGTGCAGGCGCTAGTGGCCGATGGCGTACGCTTTCAACGCCTAACGATCTATGTCGATAATCAAGCCATCGGCACGTTTACAACCAGCCCAGCGCGGGCGTGGTGGGTGTTGAAGGTTGGCGCACATAGCATCAAAGCGGTGGCGATCGACGAGCAGGGGCAAACCATCGAGAGTCAGCCGGTGCAGATCGAAGTGACGCAGTAACCAACGGAGACCGATGTGTTTATTCATCCAGGCGCGCTAGAAAGTTCAGATCGTAAGTATCGGTCTGAGCCTTTCGCCACTACTGCCGATTCAAGCGAATCGGTTGAGTCTCCGGTATCTCAGGGGCAGGGCGGAATTGCCTGGGCAGTTAAAGAATTCGATGTAAGGTTTGAAATGCCGGGCGCCCTACGCTTTCGCCTTTTGGCCTCACTTTTCTTGCTTGTATGGGTAGGCGGCGCGGATATTCGACGCGGCTTGTTCGTTGCCCCCCTACTTTTGTGGCTGGCCTTTGACAGCCTGCGTGCTCTCATTCGGCTGGGCTCTTCCGATTGGTACGACAGCATTAACTTAGAATCCGATCGACTCATTCGCACGCGCAGTGGCAAGGTGGACCTGGATAGTCTTCAGTATGAACAGATTTGTCTGGTCAAGTTGGCCACGCCCGCATCCACGATCGCAGGGCCGGTTGAAGTCAACTATTATCCTTACGATGAACAAACTGGCGAGCTCAATCTGGCTCGCTTAAGAGCGCGCCTCTTGCCCATCACCGTCAATGATGCCAACCTGTACGATGAAATCAGACGCCGCGCTTATGGCCCGCCTCCAACTCGCCGCGCGCAGGTCAATCTTCTGGTGTGGCGAGTCTTCCGTTTGGCCCTGATCTTGGGTGCGGTATTTTTGTATGCGTTTGTTATTAGCAGAATTGGACGATGAATCAGGCTGTCGATCGGGCGTCAGTTGGTGTGTATCGAATTGACGCGGTAAGATACAGCGAATAGAGCCGCAACGATCGGCTTATTACAGGTATAATTACTCGCGTCATACGCATCACGCAACACGAATTACTATGAAGAACCTGTTGATCCTGCTCCTCCTCGCCGTCATCGCGTACCTGCTGTACACCAGCGGGACGTTGTCGCGCGCCGTGAAAATCGCGCAGACGGCTGTGCCTGGCATCGCAACGATAGCCAGCAATGACACAACGCCTGAAATCAGCGTGACGGTCTATTCGCCGTACGGGCCGAGCACACAAACGCCTGTGCCGCTGCCGGTAACGGTCGTCGTGCCTGGGCCGCAGCCCACGCGCGCCGAGCCGACGGTGTTTCTAATCACGCCGCCGCCCCCGACGATCATCATCCCGGCCATTCCGCCGACGCTGGCCGTGCCGACGACGCCGACGCCTTCCTCGCTGTTTGTGATCACCATCGATTCGCCGCACGAAGGCGAGACTGTGCATACCACGCCGTTGCAAGTACGCGGACAAACCACACCCGGCGCAGTGGTCAGTGCCAACGACGCCGTCGCCATTGCCGGCGCCGATGGTCGCTTCGTACTGAACGTCCCGCTTGACCTCGGTCCGAACGTGCTGGAAATCATCGCCAGCAAAACGACGGGCGAGCAAGTCTACGCCATCCTCACCATCCTCTATCAGCCATAAGTAACGAGCAACAAGTAATGAGTACTGGCTGGGTACTTTGCTCATTACTTGTTACTCATTAGTAGTCCCCGCGTGCTATCGACGCTCTAATTCAAGTGTTGTAAGATCAAATCGATTTCTTGCATAGGAGGCAAGTGATGAAAATTGTGAAGTGGTTGATCGCTTTGACGATTGTGTTTGCGGCGGGTGGTGTGTTCGGGATCAGTATCGGCAATAGCAGTGGCGTGCAAGCCGTAGTGCCGCAATTAGCCGCGGTGGCGCAACCAGCCCGATCGGACGCTGCGAAACCGATCGAGGCCGCGCCGGTTACCGCGCCGGATGCCGCACCCGTTCAAGTCGGCGTGGTCGGCGTGCTGCAAGCGGTCGGCAGTCAGAGCCTCAGCGTTCAAACCGAAGAGGGCATGCAGATGCTGACTATCGACGGTAAAGCCGGGCTCGATCAAGGCTTATCGGCGCTCGATCAACTGAAGGTCGGCGATAAAGTTGCGGTGTGGGCGCAGAAGGTCAACGGGCAGGTCATTGCGTCGAAGGTGGTGGTGGTGCCGCAGAAACCGGAGCGCATGCACTATGTGGGTCTGATCGCCAACGCCAGCGCCGACAAGATCGATGTGGTGGGGCAGCAGGGTGAAACGACCTCGTTCCGACTCGACGAGATGGTGCAGTATTTGCCGGATGCGAACACCAAACCACAAGTTGGTCAGACGGTAACGATTGTGGCCAAACCCGATCCGCGCGGCGAGGGGTGGTTGGCCGTAGCGGTTGTAAAACAATAGTGCCAGAAACAAGATGCGAGATGCAACCGGCCAAATCCTGCCGCTTGCATCATGATTTGATCAACTGGTAACCTTTGCCGCGCACAGTGACGATGAAGCGCGGCTCGTCGGGCGCGGTTTCGATCTTTTGTCGCACGCGGCGCACCAGACTTTCGATCTGATAATCGAAGACTTCGCCGTGCCAGTCCGGCCAGATCGCGCGCGCCAGTTCGGCCCGACCGCAGACGCGATCGGCGTGGTCAAAGAGATAATCGAGCAGCGCGAACTCTTTCTCGGATAGTTCAACGGCGCGCCGATTGACGTACACGCGATTGGGCGGTTCCAGCATCAACACCGGCCACTTCAGGCCCGTCAACGTCGCTTGTGGATCGGAGAAGACGAGCGATACATCAGCAATGCGAACGCGATCGCCGCTGCGCAGCACATGCGGCGCTGTCAAACGCCGATCGTTAACGAAAGTCCCGTTGGTGCTGCCCAGATCCTCGATGGTGCAGTACGAGCCGTCGAATAGAATCTGGCTGTGACGGCGCGAAACCAGTGGATTGGCAATGACGATTTCGCACTGTTCGTGACGGCCGATCAGCAGGCCGTCGTGACGGATGGGATACTCAGTGTCGGTATCGGCTCCCGACTTTACGACGAGGCGCGGCATGAAACGATCGGTTTGACGGCGAATCGGCTTGGTGGACATGGCGTGCGTCAGTTGAAATGTGCGCTGAACCCAACAGATTGACGGACATTGTAACTGTATCTCGCCGTGAAATCAAATAAGATGCCGAGCGGTTAGCGCAGGATCGACGGCAAATAGACTGAGGCCAATGCCGTCACCTTGCCTGTCATGCCAAGGTGAATCGCGCAGTGATACAGATAGACGCCCGGCGACGTGAATGTAAACGAGAATGTGCCACCGGGACCCAGATCGCCGGAATTCCAAACGTCAACATCGCTGGTGGTAGTGTGTGTAAATGCGCCGGTATTGACCCACTCGATCGTGGAGCCGACGCTGACGGTGATCGCCGCTGGCGCGTAAGCAAAGTCGACGATCGACACCGAATCCGTTGTGACAGTCTTGGCTTGGACGTTGGATGCGTTCAACGTTGCACTCAATGTCCAATACAGTGAGGCGGCGATCAAACTCACAGCGAGCCACGTTCGTACTAGGGCTCGATTTGGCTTTAGGTGCATAGGTTCCTCCCCGCTTGGTCGGCATCTGCGACCCAAAAATCCCCTACTTCATGATATGATACGCAGTGCTTGACTCGCAGGATGTCCACGACGATGAGGTGAACGATGATCCTGGCCGTGCGCGATCTCACAACTTACGATGAATTCCTCCAGGTCCGTGATGTGCAGCAGCAAGTCTGGGGCTTCACAGGTGGCGAGGGCTTATATCCGCCGGTGCTAAATACAGCGGCCGAAAATGGCGGCACCGTCATCGGGGCGTTTGATGGCCTCAAGATGATCGGTTTCATCTACGGCTTCGTCGGCATTCACTACGATCGGCGCTTGAAGTTGTGCTCGCAGACAATGGGCATTCTGCCAGAATATCGCAACAAAGGCATTGCTGCGACCTTGAAGTGGGCGCAGCGCCAGCGGGTGTTGGAAAACGGCATCGATTTGATCACGTGGACGTACGATCCATTGGAAGCGCCCAATGCCCGGTTGAATTTGCATGCGCTCGGCGGCGTGGCGCACATCTATAAGCGCAATATTTACGGCGAAAACTTCGGCGCATTAGGCAAGGGTTTGCCCAGCGATCGCTTCCTGGTCGAGTGGTGGCTCACGGTCGCTGAGGTTCAACAACGCTCGAAGGGGCTGAAACCAGGGCCGATCGGTTTGGGCAGCCCGATCGTAAATCGGTGCGTGGGCGGTAGCAGCGATCGCAAGATCGACACAATCGACTTTGAACTCAAAGCCCCGATCGTGCGAGTGGAAATCCCCAATGATTTGCAGGCGATTAAGAAGAGCAATCTAGCGTTGGCGTTAGATTGGCGCTTGAAGACTCGCGATTTATTTGAAGCCTATTTTGCACGCGGTTACGAAGCCATCGATTTTGTACGCGCGGGCGAGATGTGGGGCGAAGAACGCGCGCGCTATAATTGGTATGTATTAACGCGGCTCGCAACCGAGCCGCGGCATCAAGTGTGAGCCCGGGGGATGTCCCAACCAACTTGATGCTATTGTCTGGGGGGAGACAATGGCAATCTGTCTACACATCCGTCCACTGCGACACATCCTCGTTGCGTGAGTTTTAACTCTAAGCTGACTGGCCTTTGTCATTTACGTGTTGACTGTGCGAGCCGCCGAAAATATCTGCGTTGTGAACAACACGGTCGATACTGAGAAGATTGGGCATACCGTACACACACCGTTGACTAGACGAGAACCCTATCGGAGTCAGCCATGTCCGATAATTCCTTTGCTATTCCCGCCATTCATTTGAGCGCTTTCCTGCGCACCTTGCTCGCGCCGCTGATCGCGTGGAGCGTGGCTGTAGTCTCGATCACTGGCGCCGGTCAGCCCGGTGTCGTGTGCATGACGCCGCTGGCGTGGCTGCTGGCCACTTGGTGCGGCGTGCAATACGTGCGTCTATCAGGCGGCGAAGCCGATCGGTTTGGCGCGCCGTTACTCGGCGCTATACTGGGGCTATGTTTAGGCCTCATCTTCACACTCGTCAGCACCTTGGCTATGCCTGTCGATCCATCAGAAGTGGGCAAGATGTGGGTACTCACAACGATCATGATCGTTGGCGGCATCATTGTCTGCGCGGCACTCTGCACCCTTCTTGCGCGAATTACACTGCGGCGCTATCGTGAAGGCCGCATGAACTAACCCGGATCTGACCCTTGTCGTCTGCCGAGGGTGTGGTAACATTTGTTATAGCCTTCACGTAAGCGCGCCCGCTGAAGTTTCAGGGCGCGTTTTTGCGCCAATGGAGCAGAACTCATGACTTTTCGCGATCTGCGCGACTTCATTCGCGAACTGGAAAAGCGCGGCGAATTGATCCGCGTGCGTGTGCCCGTCGATCCCGAACTGGAGATCACGGAAATCACCGATCGTATTTCCAAAGCCCCCGCGTTGCAGAACAAAGCCATTTTGTTTGAGAGCGTCAAAGGCAGCAACATGCCGGTGCTGATCAACGCGTTTGGTAGCGCGTCACGCATGGCACTGGCGTTGAACGTCGATAACCTCGAACAACTCCATCACGATCTCGCCAAGACGATCGATCTCAAATTGCCGCAGGGTTTCGGTGCGGCGCTCAACCGCGGGCGCGATCTGTTCAGCGTGCTGCAATCGATCGGATTGGGACCGAAGATCGTGAAGTCCGCGCCTGTGCAGGAAGTGGTCATCACCGATCGGCCGTCTCTTTCCAAGTTGCCCATCCTCAAATGCTGGCCGCTTGATGGCGGCAAGTACATCACGTTGATGCAGGTCATCACGCGCGATCCCGTCACCAACGTGCGCAACGTGGGTATGTATCGCCTGCAAGTCAAAGACGATCAAACGTTGATGATGCACTGGCAGCGGCATAAGGGCGGGGCCGAGCACGAACGCGTGGCGCAGGAAGCCAAGAAGCCGCGCATTCCGTGCGCGATTGCGCTTGGCGGCGATCCTGCCTCGATGTGGAGCGCGTCCGCGCCACTGCCGCCCAACATCGATGAATATTTATTGGCCGGTTATTTGCGCGGTAAGCCTGTTGAGTTTGTGAAGTGCGTCAGCCAACCGATTGAAGCACCCGCCAATGCCGAGATTGTGATCGAGGGTTACGTCGATCCGAACGAGCACGATATCGAAGGGCCGTTTGGTGATCACACCGGTTTTTATACTCCCGCCGATCGATTCCCCATCTTTCACGTCACGGCCATTACCCATCGCGCCGATGCGATCTATCCGACGACGATTGTGGGTAAGCCGCCGATGGAAGATTACTGGATGGGCAAAGCGACTGAACGCCTGTTTCTGCCGTTGTTGCGGCTGTTCCTCGGCGAAGTGGTTGATTACAATATGCCCGCCGAAGGGGTGTTTCATAACTTGATCATTGTATCGATCAAGAAACGCTTTCCCGGCCACCCGCAAAAGGTGATGTTCGGCATTTGGGGCCTGGGACTGATGATGTTGACCAAAGCCATCGTCGTCGTCGATGAAAACGTGAACGTGCACGATCTGCAAGAAGTGGCGTGGCGCGTCCTGGGCAATGTCGATTGGAAGCGCGATATCACGCTGGTTGATGGCGCAGTCGATCAACTTGATCACTCGGCGGTGCGCGACTCGTTCGGCGGCAAGATTGGCATCGACGCGACGGCGAAAGGGCCAATGGACGGGCATCCGCGCGGCTGGCCGACGGAGATCGAGATGGACCCGGCGATTAAGGCGCTGGTCGATCGGCGTTGGGCTGAATATGGAATCAAATAACCACGGATTACACGGATGTCACTGAAGTAGCCAAACATCTGTGTAATCCGTGAAATCCGTGGTTCATGATGAAACGATTAATTGTTGGAATCAGCGGCGCCTCTGGCGTAATTTACGGCATACGCTTGTTGCAAGTCTTGCAGCAAGGCGGCGAGATTGAAACGCATCTCGTCATGAGTGCTGCGGCCAAAGCCACCATCGCGCAAGAGACCGATTGGAAGATCAGCGACGTCGAGAAGCTTGCCAGCGTCGTGCATAATCCCAACGACATCGGCGCGAGCATTGCGTCGGGGTCGTTCATGACGCTGGGCATGGTCATCGTGCCATGCTCGATCAAGACGCTGTCCGCTGTGGCGAATTCGTACTCGGCCGATTTGATGTCGCGCGCGGCGGATGTGTGCTTGAAAGAAGGCCGCACGCTAATTCTGTGCGTGCGCGAGACGCCGTTTCATTTAGGCCACTTGCGTTTGATGACGCACGCGGCTGAAATTGGTGCGACGATCCTGCCGCCCATTCCGGCCTTCTACGGTCAGCCGCAGACGGTGGATGACATCATCGACGGCACAATCGGCCGCATCTTGTTGCGGCTGGGAATTGATAATGAGTTGTATACAAAGTGGAAAGGGATGAAATAATGAGTGACGAGTAATGAGTAAAGGCGCTGCACATTACTCGTTACTCGCTACTTGTTACTTGTTATGCGGCAAATTCGCGCATTTCTCGATCTCATCAAATTTGAACACACTATCTTCGCGCTGCCGTTTGCCTATCTAGGCATGGTGCTAGCAGCGAAGGGCTTGCCCACGTTCCACCAGTTCTTCTGGATCACGGTAGCGATGGCTTCAGCGCGCACGCTGGCGATGAGTTTCAATCGCTTTGCGGATCGCCACATTGATGCACGCAATCCGCGCACTGCGGCGCGACCGATCCAAACGGGCAAGATCAGTTTGCGCACCGTCATCGTTGGCATGATCGCGTCGGTACTTGTATTGGCCTTCGCGGCGGCAATGCTGAATCCGCTGACGCTGCAACTGCTGCCCGGCGCAATTGTGTTTTTGCTGGGCTACGCGTACGCCAAGCGCTTCACGATTCTGTCGCACTTCATTCTGGGCTTTACGGACGGTCTCGCGCCGATCGGGGCATGGGCGGCGGTGCGTGCCTCTGTGTTCACGGCGGCTGATTTGCCCGCGTGGTTTCTGCTATTCGCCGTCACTTTCTGGATCGGCGGCTTCGACTTGATCTATGCCTGTCAGGACACCGAGTTCGATCGGGCGGAGAAATTGCACAGCATTCCCGCTCGTTTTGGTAACGCCGTCGCTTTGCGGCTCGCGCAAGTGAGTCACGTCATCACGATCGGGCTGTTGGGGGCAGTCGGCGTCGTGATGCAATTGGGAGGTGTATACTGGATCGGGTTGATCATCGTCGCGGCGTTGATGATCTACGAACATTCGCTCGTTAAGCCTAATGATCTGTCGAAATTGAATCTCGCATTTTTCAACGTAAACGGTTACATCAGCATCACTATTTTCGTGGCGACGCTCGTCGCCTTGTATGTCTAGCCAAAACCAAAGGAGAATCATGTTTCGCAAAGTTGTGTTGTTATTCATTTTGACGGCACTCGCCTTGAGCGCCTGCGCGCCCGCCGCCGCGCCCGAAGATCCCACCTTGAAGATTGCGGTGCTGCCCATCCTCGACGCGCTGCCGATGTACGTCGCCGATGCGCAGGGTTACTTCAAAGACGCGGGCATCAACGTGCAATTCGTGCCGGTCGCTTCCGCCGCCGAACGCGATCAGATCATTCAAGCCGGTCAGGCCGACGGCATGATCAACGATTTGATTTCGACCGTGTTGTACAACAAGGACACGCAGAAGATCGCCATTGTGCGCTTTGCGCGCACCGCTTCGCCCGATCAGTCGCAGTACTCGATCGTGGCGTCGAAGGCCAGCGGCATTACGTCAGTCGATCAGCTGAAGGGTGTCGAGATCGGCATTTCGGAAGGCACCGTGATCGCGTATACAACCGATCGGTTGTTGCAGCATGCCGGGTTGACCAACGCCGACATCAAGACGACGAATGTCCCCAAGATTCCCGATCGTTTACAACTGCTGTCCGAGGGCAAGATGATGGCCGCCAATATGCCCGAGCCGTTTGCGACGTTGGCCGAGCAGAGCGGCGCGGTGCGCATCGTCGACGATCGCAGCCTGCCCGACATTGGCACCAGCGAGATTTCATTCAGCGTGGCGACGTTGAAAGCCAAGCCCGAAACCGTGAAGAAGTTCCTCGCCGCGATCGATAAAGCGACCGCCGATGTGAATGGCAATCCCGATAAGTGGAACACCTTGTTAACCGACAAGAAGTTGATCGCTGCGCCGTTGATCGGCAAGTATCAGCTGCCCAAGTTCCCCGGCGCGACCGTGCCCAGCGAGGCGCAGATCAAAGACGTGCAAGCGTGGATGACGGACAAGGGCTTGATCAAAGCTAACGTCGATTACGCTAAGCTCGTGGACGCGAGTTATTTGCCGAAGTGACGAGAGATGAGTGAAGAGTGACAAGATTGATACGCTACAGTGGTCACTTTTCACCCTTCACTTTTCAGTGAACATGATTGAATTTCGAGAAGTCACCTTCGCTTATCCTAACGCTCGCCCCGTGTTCGATCGCTTCAATTGGTCGATCGCGCGGGGCGAAGCGTGGGCGGTGATCGGCGCATCGGGCGGCGGCAAGACCACGCTGCTGATGCTGCTGGCCGGGTTGCGCCAACCGACAGGCGGCTCGATCACGATCGACGGCGAAAGCGTTATTCGACCGCGCCCGCAAACCGGCCTTGTTTTGCAGGAATACGGTCTACTGCCATGGGCGACGGTGGCGCAAAACGCAGCGTTGGGTTTGCGCGTGCGCGATTACTACGGCCCCGATGGGCGTCACGCGCCCGTCGAGTACGTCATCGGCCCGATCGCGCAGCGCGTCGAGCCGTGGCTCAAGCGCTTAGGGATCGATGCGCAGCGCGACAAGTTCCCCTCGCAGATTTCAGGCGGACAGCGTCAACGTGCGGCGATTGCGCGCACGCTGGTGCTTGAACCTGATCTGCTGCTGATGGACGAACCTTTCGCCGCGCTTGACGCGCCCACGCGTGAAGACTTGCAGAACCTTACGGTGGAGTTGCAGCGCGAGCAGAATTTGACGCTGGTGTTTGTCACGCACAATATCGAAGACGCGGTGTTTTTAGGCCGCAAGATTTTGGTGTTGGGGCAACCGCCGCACACCACGCCCGTCGTGGTTGAAAACCCGAAAGCTGGTTCACTCACCTATCGATCTGAACCCGCCTTCTTTGAAATGTGCGCCCGCGTCCGAGATTCCCTGACTCGCTACTCATCACTCGTTGGCGCTCATGCGTAAACGCGATGTGCTCGCCGCTTCGCTGCTGGCGTTAATCGTGTGGCAGATCATCGCCATGCTGATTCAGCGCGATATTTTGCCGACGCCAATCCGGGTGGCACAGGCACTCGTCGAGAATTTCGGCGAGATCGCCCGGCACTTTATCGCCAGCGCGCTGCGCGTGATCGTGAGTGTCATCATCGCCGTGGCGTTGGCCGTGCCTGCCGGTCTGGGCATGGGGCAGATTCGCATTCTCGATCGGATTTTTTCGCCCATCGTTGCGATCGTGTATCCTATTCCGAAGATCGTGTTTCTGCCGATCATTTTGCTATTTTTCGGTGCGACCGACGTCGCCAAGATTTTGACCATCGTGTTGATTCTGTTTTTCCAGATCTTAGTACCGGTGCGCGATGATGCCGCCGGTCTGCGGCCGGAACTGTTGAACTCGGTAAAATCGCTCGGGGCGGGGCGGCGCGCATTGTTTCGCTTTGTGTATCTGCCCGCATCGCTGCCCGCCGTGTTGACGTCGCTGCGACTCAGCGTCGGCACGGCGATCGCGGTGTTATACATCACCGAGACAACGGCTACGTTATTGGGCCTGGGCTATTACATCTTCTACACATCGAGTACGTTGTTTGATTATGCGGCTACGTACGCAGGCGCCGTGGCGATGGGCATGCTGGGACTGGTACTATACTTTTTTATCGATTGGCTGGAGCGCCGCCTGTGCCCGTGGAAATTCGTCGCGTGACGACTGACAACTGATGACTGATTGCTTATGACCCATCTACAAGGACAAGAACGCGCAGCTTATGTGCAAGGGATGTTTACGCGCATCAGCCGTCGCTATGATTTGATGAATCGCTTGATGACAGGCGGACGTGATGGCGCGTGGCGCAAGACCGTCATCCGATTGGCGCAGCTTGGCCCAACGGCCCGCATCCTCGATGTGGCGACCGGTACGGGCGACATCCTGATCGAGGCGTTGAAGCAGCATCCGGACGCGCTCGCTATTGGCAGTGACTTCACCTTCGAGATGATGCACACCGGGCAAAGCAAATCGGGCGCGGAGAGAATCTGCTGGAATTCCGCCGATGCGCTGCATCTGCCGTATCCCGATAACACGTTCGATGCCGTGACGAGCGGCTTTGGGGTGCGCAACTTCATCGATCGAGAGCGAGCCTTCCGCGAGCAACTGCGCGTGGTGAAACCGGGCGGACGCGTGATCTGTCTTGAGATCAGCAAGCCGCCGAAGAACCTGCTGCGCCCGTTCTTCTTGTTCTTCTTCAATCGCATCGTGCCGATCGTGGGCGGCCTCATCAGCGGGCAACGCGATGCCTACACGTACCTGCCGCAGTCTGTCAACGAATTCCTTACACCCGATGAGTTGAAAGTCATCATGCAGCGCGCGGGCTTGCGCGACGTGACCTATCGTCGCTTGATGCTGAGTACCGTTGCGATTCATGTCGGGATAAAATAAGGGACGCGGCTTGAGCCGCAAATCAATGGGTCGGAGGCTCTTATGTTAAAGATTGGCTTGTTCTTTGCGACGCTCGGTCTTTGGTTGGCGGCCTGCACTTCAGTTCCGCAGCCATCTCAGTCTGCAGCAACCCCCACTGAACCGGCGGCCAGCGTCGACCTGGCATCGTTAAGCCGCCACGATCTGCTCATCCGGACCTGGGTGGTGCAAATGGCTCAGGTCGAGGCCCGTATGACTTTCAAAAGTGACGGGACACTTGATCAAGAACTCACGTCGTCGCCCGGCGCGACACAGATCATGCAGGGTCGCTGGGAGTTGAAGAATAACGACACGCAGCTGGTCATCTCATATGGCACAAGCGGTCTGACATGGGATATCGTCGAGATGAGTCCGCAGGGACTCAGACTGGTGGCGGCTGTTCAACCCGGGACGAATGTAGAGCAGACCCTCACGTTGATACCCCAGGAATAGAGGCTGGATGGGAAGGGTATAAGCGGATATACCGAAGGTTGTCTTAAAAATAAAACTGAGGCCCCTCAACTTGAGGAGCCTCGTTTTTACTCGTTACCCATTACTGGTTAGATCACGCCCAACTCTTTGCCCACCTGCTGGAACGCCTCCAACCCTTGCTCCAAGTCCGCCGCCGAATGCGACGCGCTAATCATCACGCGGATGCGGGCGGTGCCTTTGGGCGATGTGATGACTCAATAACTAAGTGGAATGTCCTTCCCTCTTTTTCCCAAATGAGCGACCAACCTTTTGCGATATCGCCACTCGGCTTCAAGCGTGAGGGATTCCATTTTCGAGTGGAACCAGACAAATCAGCCAACCCAGCGACGCCGCGATACAAAATGGCTGGCTGATCGTCTATCGCTATAACCTCTGGTCCGCTTTCCAACCCAACACTGATAAATGATTCCAGAGTGCAACCTGATGCAGGGTCATGCGACGGCCCGTTTGGACACGCACCTTTTATTACCTGGAGTTGGATCGATTCGTCAGCGTGGTTTTTCCATTCAAACAACGCCGAAAACGGCGACTCATCAAACATGGATGCATAGTAAAGCGCCGCCCGCTCTTGAAGTGTATAGCCGGACGGAAGCCAGGACGGCGCTTTGGCATAGAATGAATAGCCAGTTGAAACATCTTGCGGAGTCGCCGGAATCCAGATCAGAGAATATGACTCGTGTTCTCCGGCTGGTACTGACGTCTCTTCGTCGACTAGGACGGTCGTACCCCGCACGGTTATCTTGGCGATAAAATCACTCACCGCTGCACGAACAACTGGCGACACGGTCATGGTCACGGTGAACACTACACCTAGCATAGCTAGAGAAAGGGTCAGTCGTTTTGCTAAACGACTCCGATTAAGTTGTTGGTGTGCCTCGACCCTTTGGTTGAGTTTCGCATATAACGCTTGCGCAAACTCGGGTCGTGGTGCTTGGCGGAATCGCGACAGAAAGTCGTCGTTCATGGTTTTTCCTCCCATGCGGTGCGCAATTGCTGTGTGATACGGTGTAGAATAGTGCCGACGTTGGATTCACTTAGCTTGGTTAGATCAGCAATCGCGCGATTGGTCAGACCAGCTCCGTATTTGAGCGCGACAAGTTCACGGTCGCGATCGGACAGTTGGGCAAGTAAAGTCGATAGCCGCTGAAAATCAGCGCGCTGTTCGACTAGGCTCTCTGTCGTCTCATCATCAACCAGGTGAATGGCTGCATCAAATGGGGTGTCAAGGTTGGGTCTGCGGAAGTAATCCGTTGCTACATGTTTAGCGATTGTAAACAACCAGGTTGAGAAAGCCGCTAAGTTGTGCCGGTAGCGATGACGATTCCGCCACGCTTTTTCAAAGGTCGTTGCGGCGAGATCTTCAGCTGCATGGTCATCGCCGATTCGATACCGGAAAAAGTTGTAAAGGCGTGGTAGCTCTGCCTGATACACCGCCGCCCAGTCTACTTCTTGAGCGATAACAACTAGCTTTTCAAAGAAGCGTGGATAGTCTGTCATCCTACAACATTATACGGTGATGGCGCAAAAGTATCACACACTTCTTACAGGTTTTTCGCCAAATGCCACGCGCCGTAACCATAACAAACTGAGGCCCCTCAACTTGAGGAGCCTCGTTTTTACTCGTTACTCATTACTGGTTAGATCACGCCCAACTCTTTGCCCACCTGCTGGAACGCCTCCAACCCTTGCTCCAAGTCCGCCGCCGAATGCGACGCGCTGATCATCACGCGGATGCGGGCGGTGCCTTTGGGCACGGTTGGGAACACGATCGGCATGGCGAAGATGTTGCGCTCGAATAATTTGCGGCTGAATTGCTGCGCGACCTGATTTTCGCCCAGAATTACCGGCGTAATCGGCGTTTCGCTCTGGCCCGTGTTGAAACCCAACTTCGCCATCTCGGCCTTGAACAACTTCGCATTGGCCCACAACCGATCGACCAACTCGGTGGATTCTTCGAGCAGATCGACTGCCGCCATACACGCGGCGGTATCGGCCGCTGTCGTCGCGCTGGAGAATAGGAACGGTCGCCCGCGCTGGCGCATCCAATCGACCAGCACCTTCTTGCCCGCAATGACGCCGCCCACCACGCCGAAGGCTTTGCTCAACGTACCGATCTCCACGTCGAACTTGCCGTGCAGGCCAAAGTGATCGACGATGCCGCGCCCGCCGCGCCCCAGCACACCCTCGCCGTGCGCGTCGTCCACCATCGAGATCACGCCGTACTGTTCGCACACCTCGTAAATCTTATCGAGCGGCGCGACGTCGCCGTCCATGCTGAACACGCCATCAGTGACCAGCAGGCCGCGTCGATACTGCGGCAGATGCTCTTTGATCTTCGACTCGGCATCGGCCACGTCGCAGTGATCGTAGACGATGATCTTCGCGCTCGATAGGCGGCAGCCGTCGATGATGCTGGCGTGGTTCAGCCGATCCGTGAAGATCACATCTTCTTTGCCGACCAACGGCGCGATGGCGGCTTGATTCGCCACAAAACCCGATTGAACGTACAGCGCGTCCTCGACGCCTTTGAACGCGGCCAAGCGCCGCTCCAGTTCGACGTGCAGATCGAGCGTGCCCGCGATTGAGCGAACCGCCGCCGGACCGGTACCGTACTTCTCGATCGCGGCCTGCGCTGCCGCCTTCATCTTGGGATGATCGGCTACGCCCAGATAGTTGTTCGAGCAGAAGTTCAGCACCTTCTTCCCGTCGACGACGATCCATGCGCCCTGCGCGGACCCGATCGTGCGGATGGTGTTGAACAGACCTTGATCCTTCAAGCCCTGCAATTCATTTTCGAGCCAGGTAAGTTTGTTGGTTGCCATGCCTTAATCTCCGTGAAGTTGTCAGCACTCAGTTTTCAGTTATCAGTTTTCAGTCATCAGTAATCTACAATTGGCAACTGACAACTGACACTGAAAACTCATTGCACCCACATCATCACTTTGCCGCTCTCGCCGCTCTCCATCGTCGCGAAGGCTTTGTCGAACTCTTCGAGTTTGTACTGATGCGTGACGATGGGCTTAAGATCGACGAGATGATTCAACAGCAGATCATCGCTGTGCTGCCACGTGCCCCACATCTTGCGGCCGACGATGCCGTGCACGGTAATGCCCTTGAAAATGACCGCGTTCGCGATGTCGAACTCGATCGGGCGGGTGGGCAAACCGAAGGCTACCACATCACCGGCGTAACGCACCAGCGAGAAGCCTTGCTGGATCGCCGTCGCCGCGCCCGACATCTCCAGCAGCACATCGACGCCTTCGTTGTGGGTGACATGCTTAACCAGTTGGACCAGGTCATTTTCGCGCGGATTGTTGGTGTAGTCCGCGCCGAGCCGTTGCGCGAAGTTGCGGCGATAATCGCTGATGTCGCTGCAAATCACTGTCTTTGCGCCGCGCCCACGCACGGCCAGCAGCGTCATCAGACCCACCGGACCGCAGCCCGTGATCAACACGACCTTATCTTTCACATCAGCCGCAAATGCGGTGTGAATGGCGTTGCCGAAATTCTCACGCAGCACCGCGACTTCGGTCGGCATGTCGGGCGGATTGACCCAGCCGTTCTGCCACGGCATCGCGATGTATTCGGCAAACGAACCGTCGCGATCAACGCCAATGATCTTCGTTTCCGGCGCGACGTGCCCCAGCCCGTTCTTGTAATACTCGCCGTCGTAGTTAACGATGTGGCTTTCGCACGAGACGAAGTCGCCGACTTTGCGCTCAGTCACGTTGCGGCCGACTTCGACGATGTCGCCGCAGATCTCGTGCCCCTGAATTAGCGGCACGGTCTTCACACGGCCCTGTGACCAGGTGTCCCAATTGTAGATGTGCAGATCGGTGCCGCAGATCGACGTGGCGCGCACTTTGATCAGCACGTCATTGGGGCCGATATGCGGAATGTCGCGCTGCATCAACGTTAAACCTTTGGCGCGACTTGTCTTGACTAATGCTTTCATGGTGTGGTTCATACGCAGCCTCGCAGAGGTGAGATAGGTGGAACGGAGCAGAGTCAGTATAGCACCAGCGGCGTGTCGTCGTCAGCGCAGAGACGCCGCTTTTTGGCGTGACGTTTGTCGGTCGGCGGCGCGGTTGCGACACTTAAACGTAGTATAATCGCTTTTGATGACACCCGCAGCCACACCCAACACCCGTTCACTCAAAGCCAAAGTTCGCGCCGTCAACCGCCTGTTGATTGAGGCGTATGGCTTGCCCGCACGCCCGGCCTGGGCGGGCACGGTAGGCTTGATCGATCCATCGGAAGCGCGGCTAACCTGGGAACCGATCGATCCGCTTGACGAACTCATCAATACGATTCTCAGTCAGAACACGAACGATCTCAATCGCGATCGGGCGTACCGCGCCCTCCGGTCGGCTTTTCCAACGTGGGCGGCCGTGCGGGACGCGCCGACGAAACGGGTGATTGCGGCGATCAAACCGGCCGGACTGGCGAATCAAAAAGGACCGCGCATTCAGAAAGTGCTGGAGCGCATCACAGCGGAACGCGGTCAACTCGATTTGAATTTTCTCGCCGACATGGACACGGTCGAGGCCAAAGCGTGGCTCACGTCACTGGACGGCGTCGGACCAAAGACCGCCTCCATCGTGTTGCTGTTTGCTTTAGGCAAGCCCGCCTTTCCGGTCGATACACACATCCATCGGGTCACGGGTCGACTCGGCTTGATCCCGCCCAAGACCACCGCCGATCAGGCGCACGAAATTTTGGAGGCGTTGGTGCCGCCTGAATGGTATCATCCTTTTCACTTGTTAGTCATTCAGCACGGGCGTAAAGTGTGCAAAGCGCAGCGCCCATTATGCGAGATTTGCCCACTGCAAAAACACTGCGTTGATTATCAACGGCGTCAAACTGGCTAGTTATTGGAGGTTGATATGAAGCAAGGCAAACGGCACGTTCTATTGGTATTTCGACGACGATATCTGAACCAGCGCGGCTTATATTTCTTTGTCGCGATTCTCTTCTTTGCCTTTTACGTGGCGCTGAACCTGTTGCCCGCTTCGTTCTGGGATCGAATTCCTGGCGGGTTGTGGGCGCCCACCTATGATTGGTTGTTGTTGGTGATCGGCGCGATCATCTTCTTGATCGGCTTGTTTCGCTGGGTGGCCAGCGAGATTCCGTACGTGCAATGCACCGATCGAAACTTGAAGATCCAAACACCGCTGTATCCGATCGTGATCTCATACAAGCGCGTCAAGGAGACGCGCCCCAACACGCTCTTTCACGTTTTCGGCAATGTCCGCCTGTCGCGGGCGGAACGCAACCTGATCTTGACTGACAAGACCGGCGGCCAAACGGCGATTGTGGTGGAGATGACCAGCTGGCCCATGTCGCTGAGCGTGATGAAATTCTGGATGAGCCGCCTGATGTTTACGTCCGACAATCGTGGCTTGGTATTGTGGGTGGAAGATTGGATGACGCTCAATCGGGAACTGAGCGACTTCAAGGATCGCTGGCGCGATCGGCAGATGAGCCGCGACGAGGGGACTGCCAATCTGTATCAGCGGGTCATGCGCGATAAATAGCAAACAGCCTTGCGGGAGTCATCTTTCGCAAGGCTGTTCTTTTCTCATGGACGCTCACAAATTGGCATAGACATTAGAGAAAGCGTTACCAATCGCCGGGCCGAGCGCTACCAGGATGATAATCACGACGATAGCCACTAGCGCAAGAATTAAAGCGTATTCCACCAAACCCTGACCGCGCTCGTTGGGTAAGTACAGCATCCCGATCACCCCCTTTCGTGTTAGATAAAGACCTAACCGTAGTGTAGCCCAAAATGTTGGTGCGCGTCTATCCCCCATCAATCCTACTATTGATGATACTGGGAGTATGGTGCAGGCGGCCACGCCGATCGCCCCGATTTTGACACAGCGCCCGGCGTTTGGTTAGGAAAAATGACGAACGACGCGGCCTGCATGACAAACGTTCATTGCGGCGCGATCATCAATCGCGTATAATCGCGGCGTGTCTACCAACGGTTTGACGTCTGAACACTATCAGCGCGCCGTGCGCCGCGTGCTGATCGGGATTATGGCGCTGAACTTGATCGTGACTGCGATCAAGTTTTTTGTCGGCGCGCTTACTGGTTCTATCGCCGTGTTGGCCGATGCCTTCAACGCCCTCGTCGATTCATCATCCAACGTCATTGGTTTACTCGGCATGCGGGCCGCGTCCGAACCGCCCGACGCTGATCACCCGTATGGCCGCCGCAAGTACGAGACCATCGCTACGCTGGGCATTGCGGGCTTGATGCTGCTGGCGGGCTGGGAAGTATTACAGGACGTGTTCGAGCGGCTGGGCGGTGGCCAACCACCCAAACTAACGCCGGAAGCGCTGATCCTGATTTTGATCACGCTGCCACTGAATACCTTCATCGTGGGGTATGAAGGGCGGCGCGGCCGCGAGTTGGGCAGCGATATTTTGAGCGCCGATGCCACCAGCACGCGCATCAACATCTTCGTGTCGCTGGCGGCGCTCACCGGCTTGATCGGCTCGCAGTTAGGCTTGCCGTGGCTGGACATCGTAGTGGCACTGGGCATCGTCGCGTATGTGTTCCGCGCGGCGTATCGCATTTTGCGCGAAACGTCCGACGTGTTGACCGACAGCGCCGTGATCGATCCGCATCTGGTGGAGGACATCGCGCGGCATGTGCCCGGCGTGTGGTTTGCGGCGAAAGTGCGCAGCCGTGGCCGCGAAGACGATGTGCACCTTGATCTGCATATCAAGGTCGATCCGGCCATGGCGACTGAGCAGGCCCACGCCATCGCCAGTGAAGTTGAACAACAATTGCTGCAACAGGTACCGGGGCTGGTAGATGCCGTCGTGCACATCGAGCCGGGCGAGCAGTCGCCGTTGTCGGAGTGGGATGCGTTGACGGTGCGGTTACGAGCCATCGCCGACGGGCTGGGGCTGGGCGTGCACAACGTCCACATTGATGTGTTGGATGGTGGTTATCTCGTCGATGTGGATGTTGAGGTGAATTCGGCGTTGTCGCTCGATCGCTCGCACGCGCTGGTCAGCGAGTTTGAAGCGCGCGCCCGTCACGAACTGCCGCGTCTCGCCGATATCGTCACCCACATCGAGCCGACGCTGCCCGGCGATTTCCCGCATCCCTTGATCGGCCCGGAGGCGGACACCCTGCGCGATCGGATCGTGGCGATCGCCGATCGGATTAGCGGTCTGGGCGCAGGTCACCACGTGCTTCTGCGGCACAGCCACACCCCCGATCGGATCGATGTGTCGATGCACTGTGTCGCCCCCGGCGATTCACCGCTCGTCGAAGCGCACCTGCTGGCCGAGCGCGTCGAGCGCCAACTCCGCGCCGAATTACCCCAACTCGATCACATCACTATTCACGTTGAACCGCCCAATTCGCCAGATGCGTAATTGGGCGGCTCAATGTGGCTTCACCTGCTGTAGCGTTCAAACCACGGGGACACGGTCAGCTTAGATGATGACCTTCTCTTCTTCGGTCTTGGTTCGCTTTTTGAAGTCGATGACGATGGTTCGGAAACTGTTGATTTGAACCCGATCGATCTCACGGACCTGCCGATCCGTGTGCTTCAGGGCGGCTAGTTCAGCCATGAATTGCGCCTGAATTCTGCGCTGAAGCGCGTCAATGTCGTCGAACGGCGCGCTCGGCGAATTAGGCACATTCGGCTCGCTTACGGCTTGGGGCCGTGGACTCGATATTTCTACGGCCCTGGTTGGAAGCGGCGCAGGTGCGGGCACGCTCACGATTGGTGCCGGATGTTCGATCGGGCGGGCCGGGATCCAGTTCGCGGCGTCGCTGCTCGGTCGATCGGTACCACTTAGTACGTCCCAGTGCCCCGCGTTCAGCGCGTCGAGTTGGCGGCTCACATCACGCCGCTCTTTCACTGCGCTCGAAACGATCTGGGCATGCGCGGCATCGCCCACCAGAATTGCGCCGATCAACTTACCGTCGGCGACGACGAGCTTGCGATAGCCGCGACCGTTGACGTGCTCCTGCGCGATCTCGATCTCGGTCTCTGAACGGCGTTCGAAGCGCCCCATCGATGTAACATCAACCCCGGCGACTTTCAACATCGTCACGGGCACCACTTCTTCGTAGACGGCGTGCCCGCCGACGGCGTTGATGGCCGCGACCTTGGCTTGCTCCACCGCCACTGCCCACAAGCCCGGCACCTGCTTCTCAAACTCGGTGACGTCGCCCGCCGCAAAGATGTCGGGCGCGCTGGTACGCATCAGCTCATCGACGATGACGCCGCGATTCACGTGCAGGCCCGCGGCCTGCGCTAGATCGATGTTGGGCTGAATGCCTACCGCGACGATGAAGACATCGCACGGCAGCGTGCGACCACCCTTCAATTCCACCTGGCACACGCGATCTTCGCAGTGCACCGCGGCCGTTTCGGCGTTGGTCTCGATGATCAAGCCCAACGCTTCCAATGCTTGCTTCAACGCTTGTCCGCCGTGCTCGTCGAGTTGGCGACGCAGCAGCCACTCGCCGCGTTCCAGCACCCACACGCTGAGGCCCATCTTGTGCAGCGCATAGGCTGTCTCTAGACCCAGCAAGCCGCCACCTGCGATCACCGCCGTCTTGCTCTTGTTCTTCTGCACGTAAGCGCGAATCTCCATGGCGTCTTCAGCTTCGCGCAGCACGAACGAGCCGGGCTGTCCATACCCTTGAATCGGCGGCACAAAACTGGACGAGCCGCTGGCCAGGATCAAGCGATCGTAGGTGAGCGTTTCGCCTGTGGCTAACTCCACTTGCTTGTGGCCACGATTGATGTGCGTGGCGTGCGTGTTGAGCCAGCACGTGATCTTGCGGTCTTCATACCACTGCTCCGATTGCATGTACAGGCCGCTCATCGCAGAACGTCCGTAGATCAAGCGCGTGATGGCCATGCGATTGTAGAAGGCGTGCTTCTCGCGGCTGATCAAGTGAATCTCGCAGTCGGGATGGTTGCGGCGCACGTAGTCGGCGGCAGTGATACCGGCCGCGCCGTTGCCGATGATGACCACGCTCTTGATGTTGCGATCATATTCGGTGATGGTGGGCGCAGGCGCCGCCGCCGGAGCATTTTTCGGATCGAGTGCGACGGTGACCGAACCCTTGGGACGGCACATGCAGGCGAGGCGGCAGTTGGGCCCTAACCCCAACCGATCGAGCGTGCTCTTTTCTTCGTTGCTCAGCGGCGGCAGGTTCTCCATGCCTTCGGTGATCAGCACCGGGTCTGCGCCGCAGATGCCCATGCGGCAGCCCGCCTCGATGGGTTGCTCATGGCATTCGGCCATCTCCAGCAGCGTGCAATTGGGATCGACCGGCACACTCACTTGAGTGGGCATGAAGGTGATCATGGGTGGATCGTTGGGATTGGCGCGTGAAGGCGTGAACGCCGGTTCGATCGTTTTGGCCGTGACCACGGGCTTCAACACCTCGATCGGCTTAGCTGGCTCGATCGGATTTTGTGAAGCCGTGGGCAGCGCGGCAACGACCGGCGCAAGCGCCGCTTTCGGATCGAGCGAGACCGTCACCGAGCCGGTAGGTTTGCACATGCACGCGAGGCGGCAATTCGGACCAAGGCCCAAACGCTCTAGTGTGGCTTTTTCGTCGGCGCTCATCGGCGGCAAGTTCTGTTGTCCGTCGGCAATCAATATCGGATCGGCACCGCACACACCCATGCGACACCCCGACTTGATCGGTTGCTTGTTCGCTTCGGCGATTTCCAACAATGAGCGCCCCGCTTCGACGGGCACGCGCAGATCGCCGGGCAAAAACGTAATCTCGACGGGCGCAGCGGATACGATCGGGGTTGAGGCGACCGCCGGCGTGAGTGGGATCTGAAGCGCGCGTTGTTCGAGGAAACGTCGCTCCACACGGAACGTGCGCACCACCCACACAATCGTCACGATCAATACGACGGCGCGCAGTACCCAGGACGGCCAATCGGGGATGGTCACATTGAAGAGCGTACCCACGGCCTTCAACCAGTTGGGCAGACCGAAACCGTAAAACAGATTGAGGGCGATCGCGCCGTACAACGCCGTGAGTTTGCCGGATGCCTGCTTGAGGAACGTATCGAGCACGGTAAAGACGCCGATGCTTAAGACCATGTACACGCCGAAGCGCAAATACATGTTGAGTACTTCGCCGGCCGTCTTGGGATCGGGCAGAGTGAAGTAGGCGACGATGAAACCTGGCATGGCGGCGGCGAAGAACTTGCGGTAACTGGCATAGTGTCGATCGTCGTCGTAAAGATCGGCGATGTAAGCCGAGCCGGGTTTGAAGTCATAGCAATTTTTGGTGCAGCCTACGCACGGCGAGCAGTGGGCGTTGGGCACGGTGGCAAACGGTGTGCGATTGTAGAAGCGCTGCAACGGATACAGCGGACAGATGCTGCTGCACCAACCGCTCTTGCCTTTGAAGACGTAGCCGCCCAGCAAAGCCGAGACGAGCGCGAACAAGATCAAAATGCCTGACGCCGGGCCGTTGTGATTGAACAGCCACTTGCGGCTGGACGCAAACGCAAAGAAACCGATCGCGCCGATGACGAAGCCGTACTCGGTCAGCCACTTGGGCGGATTGAGCGCGCGGGAGAAGTTGAGCACGCGCGGCAGTTGATTCGACGCGGCCAGCGGGCAGACGTTGCGCCATACCCCCGGCGCGATGAGAAACAGCGCGGGCAGCAGTGGCACCGTCAATTGCCACCACAGCCACAAGCCGTCATCGGGATCGACGATCAAGAGGGCCACGTAGATCAACGTGGCGATGACAGCCCCATAGCGCAACCACGACCAGACCCGGGGCGAAAGCCGCGCTTTCGAGCGAAGTTGCAGATAGTTCGGAAACACCTCGGCGTCTGTCGAGGATGCCGCCGGATCGGTCGCCGCGGCGTTGGCCGCTTTCGATCGGGACCGCGCTGTGACCAACGGCCAGCTGAGCGTCAACGCGATGACACAGCCCGCAATCAACCAGGCGGTCGCTGCACCGTCGCTGCCGGGATCGAAGTACAGCACCGTCATGGGCGTCGTGACCGTGGCCGAGGTCGTGTGCGTAACGTGCGTCAATGCCAGTAAGACGCCGAACAGCGCGCCCAAGACGAGCAGTTTGCGAATGCGATGTGAAGGTTGAGTAGTCATATCTATCCTTTCCAGAACAACGTGTAACTAGTGAAACCCAATCAATGGTCAACCGCCTGACCGTCCGTGACGCGACAAATCGCCGGGTCGGATGGTGGCACCATCCGCTGCGTGACGACCGGGGCGCTCGTTTAGATTCGCATGAGCACACCGCGGCCGGGTAAGGGCGAAGGCCGCTAGAAGAAGCACACAGACTGCAGCGAGATCAACCGGACTAGCGTGGTAAAAATCGGAGTCGTAAGCGATGACACAGTAGCCGATGGTTCATGGATGTACCCCCCGAGTACAAGTTTGGATCAGCCGCAAGTGCGGCATGATAGCGGACGACAGTTTGACTTGGTTTGAATTGACAAAAAGGCTGCGGCTTAGCGGGCACCGCTGGCTAGGCGATGTCCGTTCGCTTAGTCGCCTGGTTGGAGCGAAAGTAACGGCCTGCCAACTAAAAACCAACCTTCTGGGCCGTTTTTCATACCGATTCACCATAAGTCCCATGCGTCTGGGTTGGCTGAAAAGTACTAT
This sequence comes from Anaerolineae bacterium, assembly GCA_046328575.1. Lineage (GTDB taxonomy): Bacteria > Chloroflexota > Anaerolineae > Fen-1058 > Fen-1058 > JAGOBP01. Next base: position 14,018 of record JAXLWI010000014.1, on the reverse strand, counting down.
TGGCGGATTGGCAGGGTGGGCGCAGTAGCCGAAAAGTACTATGGGCCACGGAAGGCGAAAAACACGGAAAATAGGGCCGCGGGACAGACCCGAGGGCCTGCCCCGCGAGAAAAGCGTCACATCTGAGTGGTGGTTTAGCGCATTAAAGCGGGCAGATACGCCTGATGGAAATTGAGGCACGAGGCCAGCCCGTCGTGAATCTGCTCGCGCAAGAGTTCGGCTTTGGTGGCGTTGAAGGTGGCGCTAGACGTGGCATCACTCGTCGAGTTGTTGATGAACACGCCGAACACGTATTGTTTGTGCGTCATGATCGCGCCGGTGCAATGCGGAATCTGCGCCCAGCCCGCGATGGCGATGTGATCAACATAGGTGGCACAGGTGACGCCGCAGAGTTTGTAGTTGCCCGCTTTGTAGGCCAGATTCATTTGGTTTCTGAAGAACTGCTTTTGCGCGGTCGTCATGCCGAGCGGCGCTTCCTGATTGATGAGGTTGGGAATATCCGTCAGCCACAAGCCGGTCCAATCGTAGCCTTCCAGTAGATATTCCGCTTTGCCGGGCATGAGGCTGTAGAAGGTCGATCGGTTGGCGGCGTTGAACAGCGTGCCGTTGGCGACTTTCTCATACAGCGTGGCTAGATCATCGAGCGTGGTTTGATTGGGGATCGGGCCGCCGCAACCAATGATGTGATTGATGTGCGTGTTGTTCAGCCCAAACGATTGAGCGTAGGCGATGATGTTGCCCACGCCGAACGTGTCGCTGATTTCGCGCGTGCGGGTGTTGTCGGAGTGGCGCATCATTTCACCCAGCGCGGTGCTGAGGGTCTCGACGCCGCTGACGGTGTTGCCAGGGCATGAGCCGCTGACGGGCGGCGCGTATTTCACGACGTTGTTGGTGAGTTGCGTGAAGCCTGACTGCACTTGATGGATGGCGAAGGCGTGCAGCACGACTTTGATGGCGCTGGCGGGTTCAAAGACCCAACTGTCTTCGAGGTTCGCCAATACCGAGCCGTTGACTTCTTTGAGATACAAGCCTTTGGTGCCGTCGGTACCGTTGCGTAAGAGTTGGCCGACGCGGGTGGTGATGTCGTTGGAGTTGTTGATGAGCACATAGGCGTAACACGTGCCGCCACAGCCCGCGTAGGCATTGACGTCCATGGGGCGCGCGCCGTCTTGCGCGGCATTATCCAGCATTTGCGTGCCGGTGCTGCCGACGTACCACCACCACAGCGGACAGTTGGTGGTGCAGTCCACCAATACGACGTTGTAGTTGCCCGTGGTCGGGTCGAGATCGAGATCGAGTATACGGGAGTTTTCGGTGTTGATGTCATTGGTGATGTCACTGACCGTGGCGTTGACCCACCAGTACCAAGCGACCTGATCGGCGCCGGTGTTGCTGATGAGGATGGCGGCGTAGCGGGTTTGTCCGCCGGTGACGTAGGCGTTGACGTGCGTGATGCGGGCGTTGAGGTTTTGCCACAGCGTGGTGAGTGAGCCCGTGGTCTGATTGTAGTACCACCACCATGATTTGCTGTCGGCGCCGGTGTTGGCGATCATCACTGCGGTGAAGTGGATGGTGCCGCCGCCCACGTCGTAGGCTTTGACGACGGTGAGGCGGCCAGTGTTGGCGCTTAACGCGTTGTTCAGCGTGGTGTCGGTCACGTCGTCGTAGAGCCACCAGGTCTTTTGATACGCGCCGGTGTTGACGACGTAGGTGACGGTGAAGCGATGCGGCGAGCCGAGTGAATCGATGGAGATATCGACCACGCGCGCATTGTTGGCGCTGGCGAAGTTGAGGATGTCGGTGGTGGTCTGACCCGACCACACCCACCAGACGACGGGCGTGGCGTTGGAGCGATCATCGCTGCTGGTGATGACGTCGGGGTCGAGCTGGCCGATCGGGCCACGGCCAGACGCGACGAGGCGCGGCGTGTCCGCGCCGCCAGCACTCAGCGCGGCGGCCTGGGTACGCCGTGTGATTCGCATCGGCGTGAGCAAGATCAATAGGACAAAACCGACTGAACAACTGGCAACAAACAAGGCTTTGCGTAGCATCTCTGCCTCCCCTGGCAAGAGTATTCGCCATGCAGTAGCCCGCTAGGGGAGCGGTGAGGGCATGGCGATTGGGCGTGATTATACTGGCAAGGTCGGCAAGGTGAATAATCGTGAGGGGGACAGCTGCGCCGATATGACGCAGCTGCCCCGTCAAACGCGACGGGGCAGGTAGAGTGGCTGAGGCTGGGGCGCAGCGCAGCTGCTGGCCCGATGAGTGCGTTAGTTGGCAGCGGCTTTTTCGGCGGGCGCGGCCTTCTTGCGATCGGACGCGGGCAGAGGGCGCTGCGGTTTGGCGGGCAAGCCGTCGGCCAGCCCCATCTCGGTCAAGGCGCCCGGCACATCGGCCAGATTGGAGCGCGCATTTTTGGCGAAGGGGCGGAAGAGTTCGTCGAGGGCGTCGACGGCGTCATAGAAGGCGCTGGTGGCCGCTAAGGATTGACCCTTGGCGGCTTCTTGATCAATGTTGGCGGAGCGGGTGGCGGCCACCTGCGCCAGCGCGGTGGTGAAGCGGGCGGTATCCCACTTGCGTTTGGCGAGCAGGGGATATCGGCCAGCCTCGAGGTTCTTGCCGTTAGCGAAGACGGTTTCGGCAAAGCCCAGCATTTCTTCCTGGGCTTGCGGCGTGTCAGTGGTCAGGCCCAAATCTTTGTAGAGGGGATCACTGCGATCGAAGTTGTCTTTGAGGGCGCGGCGCACGGCGCTGAGATCGTCGGCGACGCCGGTTAGTTTCACCTTGAAGGTCTGGGTGATTTCATCCAGCGCGGCGGCGGCGCGGTCCATGAGGCTATAGGCGGCGCGCGCCGGGGCAATCTTGGCGATGATGGCCTGTAGGTCGCCGTCCTCAATGCCGCAGCGCTGGGTCAGCGCGGTGGCGATGGGGCCGTTACCACCGGCGTTGACGGCCACAAAGACGCGTTCCAGATACTCTTCGGCTTTCGACATGTTGCTCCTTGAGAAAGAAAAATGTCAACCGGGGCGCAATGACGCCGAGGTTGCAAAGGCCAACAGGTAGGGGAACTTAATTTACATTACGCGGCGCATCAAAAGCATGATGCGGAAAACCAAATACAGGGTGCGGAGCGTCAATTGCAAGACGCGGAGTACCAAATACAGGGTCAAGAGCGCTAATGGCAGGCTCCAGAGTGCTGATGGCAGGGTGCGGCGCATCAAAAGCGTGATGCGGAGTACCAAATACAGGGTGCGGAGAACTCATTACAAGGTGCGGAGTGCGACTAACCGAGTGCAGCGCGTTGATAGCAGGCTGAGCGGATGTCATGTCAGGATGACTCCTGATAAGTGCAGGATGGGGATGATTTTAGTCGGAATGGGGGAAGAAGGCAAGGGGTTAGGGCGATCACATAGGATTGCCCCTACGAGGCCGTGTCCGCGAGGGCGTGGCGCAGGCGGCCCCCTCCCAGCCTCCCCCGTGATGGAAAAGCGCATCACAGGGGAGGAGTATGAGTTCTCCCCCTGCGAAGCGGGGGGAGTTAGAGGGGGGCCGATGCCAACGCCACACGAATCGTCTCGATCACAGCCTCAATATTCGTCAGCACCTCATCATTTGTAAAGCGCAACACGCGGTAATGATGTTGTTCATTCAACCATTGCGTCCGGGCGGCGTCATACTCCATCTGTTCTGCATGTGAATCGCCATCAACTTCGATCACCAGCTTGGACTTCGCGCAGAAGAAATCGACGATGTAGGTATCGACGGCATGTTGTTTTCTGAAGTGTGCGCCGTCGAGTTGGTCGTCACGCAAATACTGCCACAGCCTCTTCTCGGCATAGGTCATTTCTTTGCGCAATTCGCGGGCACGTTGTTGCATCGCGTGTGAGGCTCGCCAGCGGGGAGTGGAGTTCATGTGGGTTCGCTTGATGAAAGTGTGGATAGTATAGGGTGAAGCAGTGTGTGAGGCAAATGCGCCCCCACCCGGCCTCCCCCGTGATGACCCACTCCGCTTCGCTACGGGGCGCTTCGCGAAAGCACATCACACGCCCTGTCCGACGCGAAGCGTCGGGGGCGCGCTGGGCGGGGGAGGAGATCAGTTCTCCCTACTTGCTTTTCCGTTTGACCTGCCATCGATGCTACAATCAACGCAGTCGCAATCTAATAACCAAGGGAGGTTAGACGATGACACGTATCTGGTTGTTGACTGGATTAGGTTTGGCGGCGTTAGCCGTCCTCGTCGTGTGGTGGGCTGGTCCGGTGCATCTGCAAGGCACTGTCGCACCGGCCGCCGCCGAACAAGCTGTCTCGACACCGGCTGCCCCTGATATTTTCGCCAGTCCCGTTCACGGCGGCTGCTACATCGCCGGGCCGTCGGACTGCCGCATCCACGTCGAGCCGTTCACCATCAACATTGCGTCGGGCCAGAAACTGGCGTTGTTCCGTTTGGTGGCGATCCAGATGCCCTCGAATATTCAGACCGTCCTCTACGACTGGCGGCCCGATCTGTCGAACCCGGTGCCGCCGAGTGGCACGACGTACACGCCCTCGCTGGTGGCGCAGGACTTCGCGGCGACGTGCGGCAAGTCATACGAGATCAGTTTGCAGGGCAGAGATACCGGCGATACCAATACGTTCAATCTGGGCTTGACGGGGCAATTCACCTGCACGTTGAGCCTGCCGTGATCGATCATGAACACATCGGACGCTATGAGACGCTCCACGCTTGATCGGTTGATCCGATCGAAACGGATGTGGCTGGCCGGTCTGGCTGGGTTGGCGATGATGATCGTGCTGGCGATCCAGCTCACGGTCAGCGCCCCCGCTATCGCCGCCGCCTCAGCCGCCGTGCCGCCCGCCGCGCCAGACATTTTTGCCAGCCCAGTGCACGCGGGCTGTTATCTGGCCAAGCCCGATCGCTGCAAGATTCATGTCGAGCCATTCACGATCAACATCGCGTCTGGCAAGAAACTGGCGTTGTTCCGTTTGGTAGCGATTCGCATGGGCACCGGCACGCAGACCGTCATTTACGATTGGCGGCCGGATCAATCCAATCCCGCGCCCGCCAGCGGCACGACATACACGCCCTCGCGCGTCGCCAAAGACTTTGCTGCGCGCTGCGGCGAGACGTACGAGGTCAGCTTACAAGGTCGAGACACCGGTGATACCAGCGTATTTAACTTGGGACTCACCAGCCAGTTTACCTGCCCCACCGGCACCTTCCGCGATTACTTGCCGGTGATCAAACGGAATTGACCATCCAGTCAGCGGCGGGGCGGTGACGGCGCGGCCTAGAGATGATCGGACGGCTATTACAGGCTATACTTATGGAGTAACGATTCTTTATATCTGAACAGGAGATTCACGTGGGCAGTCCGAAAGATTGGAATCAGATGATCATCGAGGAATTCCGGGCGAATGGTGGCCGGGTCGGCGGTCGATTTGCCGGTCAACCGTTGGCCTTGCTCCACACGGTGGGCGCCAAGAGTGGACAGCTGCGCATCAATCCCGTGGCGTGCCTGAAAGACGGTGAGCGCTACGTCATCATCGCTTCTAAAGGCGGCGCACCCGTCAACCCCGATTGGTATTACAACGTGGTGGCGAATCCGTTGGTCACAGTGGAATACGGCACCGAGACCTTTAAGGCTCAAGCCACCGTCGCCACCGAACCCGAGCGGACGCGCATGTACAACCAGATGGCCGCCGAGCGGCCTACTTTTGCGGAGTATGAACGCAAGACCACCCGGCGCATTCCCGTCATCATCTTGACGCGGCTCAAGTAAAGCGCAGAAAGTCTGGCATCGGGCTACCGGAACTACGGTAGCCCGATGCCGTGGCGATGCGTGGCAAGTGGGACATGGAACTACCTGCGCTGATCGGCAATTGGCTTGATCATGACGCGATCACGTATGCTATAATTTTCCAGAGCATTTGACTCGCCGAGCAACACGCTGCCCCATGAGGATAGCCTGATCTTTTCCCCGGCAGAACCGTAAGCGATCACCAGAACCAGATACCCATGCACAATCTGCCGCATCAAATCAGTAGTTTCATCGGCCGCGAGCGCGAGTTGGCGGAAGTCCAACGCCTGCTTACGACTGCGCGCCTGGTGACGTTGACGGGCATGGGTGGCTACGGCAAAACGCGCCTCGCTTTGCAAGTTGCGGCCACTTTGATGGATCATTATCCCGATGGCGTGTGGTTGGTTGAACTGGCGGCAGTGACGGACCCGGCGTTGGTTCCGCAAACGATCGCGGCAGTGCTCGATGTCGTCGAGCAAGTCTGCTGCTCGCCCATCGAAACGCTGATCGATTTCTTCGGCGACAAACAGCTGCTGTTGATCCTCGACAACTGCGAGCACGTCATCGAGCCGAGCGCGCAAACGGCCGAGGCGTTGCTGCGCGCCTGCCCGCAGCTTGTCATCCTTGCGACCAGCCGCGAAGCCTTGACCATCGCGGGCGAGTTTATCTTTCCGGTGCAGCCCTTCGCCTTGCCTGAGTGCGATACGCCGCCTTCGCTGGACGAGATGTGGCAGTCGGATGCCGTGCGCCTGTTTATGGATCGCGCGATGGCCGTGCAGCCGCATTTCACCTTGACCGATCAGAATGCCCGGGCGATTGCGGAGATCTGCCAACAACTCGATGGGCTGCCGCTGGCGATCGAGTTAGCGGCCGCACGCATCCCGACGTTGACGGCGGAACAGATCGCCACCCGCCTGGCTTCGCACAACCGCTTCGATTTGCTCACGACGGGCAGTCGCACCGCCGCGCCGCGACATCAGACTTTGCGGGGCGTGGTCGATTGGAGTTACGAGTTGCTGTCGGCCAAAGAGCAAACTTTGTTTCGACGGCTCGCCGTTTTTGCGGGCGGTTGGAGCATCGAAGCGGCGGAAGCCGTTTGCGCGGATGAAGACGGCGCAAGCCTGCGCGCCACTGAGGTGCTTGATCTGCTGACGCTGCTCGTCAACAAATCACTGGTGTTGGTGGAAGATCGGTCGGGGTTGGCGCGCTATCGGATGTTGGAAACCATTCGCCAGTACGCGCATGAGAAGCTGCGCGATTCCGGCGAATTCGCCCTCAGGCGCGATCGGCACTTGTACCATTTCTGCTTAATCGCCGAAGAAACCGAGGCGAAGTTACACGGACCCGATCAGGTCGCGTGGTTCAATCGGCCGGAGACGGACTTCGCCAACTTGCGCGCGGCGATGGAATGGTCGTTGGAAGACGGCCCGGACGCGAATCGACGCGCCGAGATCGGCCTGCGCTTAACGGCGGCTGCGAACTGGTTCTGGTTCCTGCGCGATCATCGGCACGAGGCGGATGTGTGGCTCGATCGGATGCTGAAGAAAAATTCCGCGCCATCGGATGCGGCCCGGATCTATCGCGCCCGGGTGTTGTGCGGTGCGGGCTTCCTGGCGATCTGGAAGCACGAGCAAGCGCGGGCCACGGCGTTGTCCGAAGAAGCGCTGGCCATCGCGCGTGACATGCACGACGATGATGGGATCGGATCGGCGCTGTATAACCTGGCGCTGGTCGCCAACAGTCAAGAAGATTACGCGCGCTGCGCGCGACTGGCCGAGGAAAGTTCTGCGCTGTTCCGCACAGCGAACGATACCGCTAATTTAATCTGGTCGCTCAATGCTGGCGGCGATGCAGCTTTGCGGCAAAAAGATTATGCACGCGCGGGCGTGCTGTATCACGAGGCGTTGGACCTGGCGCGGGCCGAGGGCGATGTCAACAGCGTGGCGTGGTTGCTGCCCGATGTCGCGCAAGTCTACGAATTTCAGGGCGATTACGATCGCGCGCGGCCGCTGCTCGAAGAAAGCCTCGACTTGTTTCGCGCGCTGAAGAATCGATCGGGTCTGCCGTACACGCTGGCGAATCTGGGGCAGGTGGCGCTGCATCAGGGCGACCTCGAACACGCCACCGCGTGGTGTGAAGAAAGCGCGCGTCTCTTCCGTGAATTGGGCTACACCGAAAGCATCCATTGGCCGCTCGATCTGTTGGGCATCACGGCGTGTTATCAAGGCCATTACGAACAGGCCGTAACTTATTATCGCGAAGCGTTGACGTCCAACAAGCGCTTCCGGTATCGACAGGGCACCGCCGAGAATTTGGCGGGTCTAGGTGCAATCGCAACTTGTTTGGGACAGTTCGAAGTCGCTGTCAAATTATTCGGCGCGGCTGAAGCGCTGCTGGACGCGATCGGCACTGATCTCGGCCCGGCCGATCTGGAACAGTATCGGCAGGCCGCTGCGGCGGCGAAAGCCCAACTCGACGAGACTGCCTACGCTCAGGCGTGGGCGGCGGGTCGCGCGCTGACGTGGGAACAGGCGATTGACTTTGCCTTTACGCTGGATATGTCTGCGCCTGTTGCGCCCAGCGCTACGCTCCAGTTCTCGCCGCATTCAGAGGCGCAGCCCGATTGGGGCGGCCTGACCCGGCGCGAGCGTCAGATCGCGGCGTTGGTGGCGCAAGGCAAGTCGAATCGCGACATCGCGGCGGAGCTGGTGCTGAGCGAGCGCACGATCGAGAATCACGTGGGCAACATCCTCGCGAAGTTGGAGTTCAACTCACGCACGCAGATCGCGGCGTGGGTGGTGGAGAAGGGACTGCTTGAAAGCAACGGGCGTTGATGTACGGTGACGGGCAGAATTCGCGAACGGGCGCACAGCGTGCGCCCGTTTTTGTTGCGTGATGGCTCAGTCCACCGGGGACGGCGGACACGATCTGCGCCGAGACGGCACGGTGAGCGTGAGCGCCCGCGAGGACGCGGGCTTAGAGCAATGGGCGTGCCATTCCTCGCTCGGAATGACACGCAATGATGCTGACCACATTATCTAGGTAGTGACACCCGCAAAAACTGAGTACTACCCTCCACCCAATTTGAGTGTTTCCCCCGATGTGTCCGCGCCGCGTTTGGAGTTTAATAACATCAACGCTGACACGTTATTAAGCAGGAGGACAAGCAATGACCCCAGAAATCCGGTTTATGATGGACGCCGAACGACGCCATAAGGCTAACCAATCGAAGGATTATGGTTCGCTAGCGCAGACTTTGGCGCGTTGGTTGAAACTCGTGGCCGTGTTAGGTGTGCTGGCGTTCGCGCTGATCGCCAGTTCGGCCGCCGCGACCGGCGCAACGACTCTCATGCTTCCGTGATCACGTCGATAGGGGATCTGTCGGCTTACAGGCAACAACATCTGAATAGACGAACAGGGGCGATCCCATCGGATCGCCCCTGATTCATTCCTCAGGCTTTGACTTCCAGCACCACCGTCTCCACTCGATCTGAACTTGTGCCCACCATCAGATCGAACCAGCCCGGCTCGACCACGCGCTGCATTTGTGCGTTCAGCAGCGACAGCTGATCGGGTTTGATGACAAACTCCACGCGGCGTGATTCGCCCGGTTCGAGCGTGATGCGCCGAAAATCGATCAACTGCTTCACAGGCCGTGTCACCGAGGCGAGTTGATCATGCACATAGAGTTGCACCACTTCATCGCCCGCGCGTTGACCTGTGTTCGTGATACGCACGCTGACGGTGGCGGTTTCCGCGCGGGTAATCGGCGTGGTCACGCGCAGATCACTATAGGCAAACGTGGTGTAGCTAAGGCCGTGCCCAAACGCAAACAACGGCGACCGATCTGCAAACAAGTAGCCGCGCCGCGCCGACGGCTTGTGATAGTAATAGACCGGAATCTGCCCCGCCGAGCGCGGAAACGTAATCGGCAATTTGCCGCCGGGATTCGCGTCGCCGAAGAGCACGTCAGCCACCGCCGGGCCGGTCGCTTGCCCCAGATACCAGCCTTCCAAAATCGCGGGCACGTGTTCAGCGATCCAGTTGATGGACAAGGGTCGCCCGCCGATGAGCAGCACAATCGTCGGCGTGCCCGTGGCGACGACGGCTTTCACCAGATCGTCTTGTCGCCCCGGCAAATCGAGGCTATCGCGATCACCCAAGTGATTCTCGCTCCAGCCTTCGCGGCACGTGCCTTCATTCTCGCCCACCACGAGCAACGCCACATCCGACGCGCGTGCCACCTCAACGGCGTGTGCGATGCGAGCTTCGTCCTCAAGCGGATCGCCCGCGATGACAGCGTTATTCCACCATTGTTCCCAGCCCTGCGCGCCCTCGGTGATGCGGCAGCCTTCGGCATACCGCACCTCGATCGAATTGCCCACTTTGCGGCGCACACCCTCTAACACGCTGATCCCGTGCGCGCATTCGGTACTATATCCGCCGGGATGGAAATCAGCCGCGTTGGGACCGATCACGGCGATGGAGCGCAGTTGAGCTCGATCAAGTGGCAACACTCCGTCGTTCTTCAACAACACGATCGATTGATGCGCGGCCTTCAAGGCCACCGCCTGATGTTGAGCGCTGTTCGTGATGACCTCCGCTTGATCGACATCGATATAGGGTTGCTCGAACAGGCCTAGCAGGAATTTGGCGCGCAGCACGCGCGCCACCGCTTGATCGATCGCGGCCTCGGCGATAACGCCGTCACGCACCTGTTGGATCAAGGTGCTGAAGCAACTGTCCAATTCAAAATCGATGCCGGTGAGTAAGGTCTTGCGCGCCGCTTCGGCGCGATTAGCGACGACGTGATGCAGCTCGTGCAGTTGGGTCACGGCATAACCATCGGACGTGATGAAACCATCGAAGCCCCATTCGTCACGCAGCACATCGCGCAACAGCCACGTGTTGATGTGTACGGGCACGCCGTTGATCTCGTTATACGCGGCCATGACGCATTGCACGTGCGCATCTTTCACCGCGGCCTCGAACGGCGCGAGAAAGTAGTCGCGCAACTCGCGCTCGGCGTAGTTGGTGGGCGCGGCATTGATGCCCGCTTCCGGCTGGCCGTGCGCGCCGAAGTGCTTGGCCGTAGCGATGACGTGCCGCAGATCGAGCGGCCCCGCGTCCATCGGACGCCCGTCACCTTGAAGACCCCGAATCGCCGCCACGCCGATCTTCGACACGAGGCATGGATCTTCGCCGTACGTTTCCTCGGTGCGACCCCAACGTGGATCGCGCCCCAGATCGATCACGGGCGACAGCACGAAATTGCCGCCCCGCGCGCGCGTCTCAGCGGCGATGGTCGTGAATACCTCGCGGATCAGATCGGGATTCCACGTGCTCGCCAAACCAATCGCTTGCGGAAAGACGGTGCTGTCCTTCGCCATCACGCCGTGCAGCACTTCATCGATCGAGAAAGCGGGAATACCCAATCGGGTATGCTCACACTGATAACGCTGGATCTGGTTGTAGATCACGGCGGTTTCACGCGGACTGCGATGCAGGCCCACGCGTGACATCGCGCCCAGGCCATGCGGCCAGACCCGCCGCACTTGCTCGACATTGCCGGTGTCAAAGGTGATGTCGTCGTTCCAGTCGGCGATGGAAATCTGCGCGATCTTCTCTTCCAGTGTTAAGCGCGGCACCAAATCGGCGACGCGTTCTTCAATCGATAAATGTGGATTGCGATAGGGCAATGATGAATCCGGAGACATGGCGACCTCGTTGGATGTAGAGTTTCACCTGCATTGTAACAGATTGACCGGCTTTGAAGTCTGGTAAAATCGCGCCATTCCAGAAGATGAAACGGGATCATCATGTTCAAAGTATCTGATGCTTGGAAAGCGGCGTACCCGACCGCACACGCTGGTGTTCTGGTCATGCACGATGTCGCCAATCCGCCACAACAGGCCGAATTGGAAGCGCACAAGCAGCAGCTGCAAGATCAATTGCGGGCACGTTTCGCCGGAGCAGATCGCGCCGCCATCGCTGCGCTACCAGCGATTCAAGCTTACAACGCTTACTACAAGTCCTTTAAGAAGACTTATCACGTCCAACTCAGTTGGAATCGATTGCGCTGAAAGGTAAGTCGCTGCCATCGGTGGCGGCCTTGGTCGAAGCAATGTTCATGGCTGAGATCAAAAATCTGCTGCTCACCGCCGGGCACGATCTGGACACGTTGCAACTGCCCGTCACCTTGGATGTCGCTAGCGGGCAAGAAAGTTACTGTGTTGCGCGGCGAACCTCAAATCACAAAAAGCTGGTGACATGCTGATGGCCGATCGAGCCGGTGTTATTTCCAGCATCCTCTACGGGCCTGATCAGCGCACGGCGATTACGGCCGACACGCGCCGTGTGATGTTCGCCGTTTACGCGCCACCCGGCATCGAGGCCGAAGATGTGCAACACCATCTGGAAGATATTCAGCAGTACGTGAGGCTGGTGTCACCTGAAGCGCAAGTTGATCTGCTGGAAGTCTACGGCGCGCAATAGGGTTGGCTGGCGGAGTGAAAACGATTTGGTGTGGGAGCGCGCGGGTTCTAAGTAAACTGGTCAGGCTTTGGATATAGCGTCTAGGTGGAGCGTGACCTGACGGTAGCCCCCGGCGGCGATCAGTACATACCCTGCCAGATAGGCTACATCGACCACGCCGCTGAGGACATTGCTACCTGTTAAGTAGGTGTTGGTCCATGTGCCATACGAGAAGGCCAACCCCGCAACTGCAAACGCTAGAATGCCAAGGACCACGTAGATCCATGGCTGCGCCACCAAGCCGCGGCCAAGATACATGAGAGACATCGTCGCAAGAAAGACCACTCCCAGGTCGCCGACCAGGTAATACGCGCCGACTAGCAGCTGCATGACGGCTGCATCGCCTGGCTGGGACAAGACGAAATCCAGCGATAACGCCAAACTGACAAGCACTACACCGAGGTAAGCTGCCAGGATCGACTGCTGACGACGTCTACTGAGCCGGACATTCAGCGCGCGATATTGCAGCACCAGACCGACCAGAATCGGAATGAACCCGATGGCCCACGACACATCAACAACAGATGGATATGGGAGTGGCTGCCGTAAGACATAGAAAATGAGCCATAGCGATTCTGAGCCAGTCAGTATTGTCAGGCCGGCACTTAGGAACAGCCACACTCGGCGCGCGACTACCCCCGCTTCAAACATTCGGCTGGCCAGCCACGCTAGCCCCGCACCCAGAAAGGCAAACATCGCAAACGCGAAGTGAGTCAAGACGAGCAGTAGATCGCTGGCGCCGGGTTGCCAGATGTACCAGATCCCATATACCATCAACAGGATCATGATCGTTATCGGAGTTAGTCTGGCTCTTTTCATGCTCGCATCTCTTTTGAGAACTTACGCTTCATTGTGAGCGAATAAGCCGGTACTGAGCATTTAGCTGAGCGGCTTCGGGTGATAAACTCGCTAATATTGCAGTCAGAGTTAAGTTCAACAGCTGTGCGCCCAGAATCTGGCAGGCCAATCCGACGGCATACTGAGTATACGAGGAATAGACAGATGCCAGCATTCTGGCATCGACATCCGGGACGCATTGGTTCAACTCAGCCAGATCCGTTAAGCCGGTTAACACGCTCCAGCCGTGTTGCCCAGCATACCGATTGATCTGCTGCGCAAACTCGTCCGCCAATGGACGGCCGCCTGTTTGCGCAATCGCCTCCGACAGCCGGCTGACGCATAGCGAGAAAATCTGGCTCAGTTCGGCGCACCGGGCCTGATTAGCGACAGCGGGATCGGGCGATTCGGTCAAAAATGATGACTGCATCACATGCATTATAAAAGCGGCCGGTTGGCGGACGGTTGAACAATTCGCCAGTTAGCCGTTTGCGGAGAAATTGATGGTTCACTGGGAAATTGGCAGCTGCCTGCCAAAACTGATGTACAATTCACACTATGAAACTCAGCCAGTTGTTGGCTGCGCTGCCCGATCGGCCCGCGCGGCCCGACGTTGATCCTGATATCACTCTGATTACCACCGACTCGCGTCAGGTGATTCCGGGTGCGCTGTTCGTTGCTTATCCCGGCGTCAGCGTAGATGGACATCGCTTCATTCCGCAAGCCCTTGAGCGTGGGGCAGCCGCCATCATTGGCGAGCGCGACGGAAGCGAAGTTGTTCCACCTGGCGCTTTCCCCGTTCCGCATTACTTCAAGGTCCGCAATGGTCGCGAGGCCTTTGCGTGGCTC
>JAXLWI010000139.1:0-2932 GCA_046328575.1 Anaerolineae bacterium | reverse complement strand
AGCGCCTCGAAACTCAATTCAGGCAGCATTACTTCCGTGACCCGATCGAACGCGCCCAGGTTTTTGGGATTGTGTTGATCGCGATTGAGGCGGTGTGAATCAGAGCCTTGCAGGCAGTGCATGCGGCGCGGATACTCTGGTTTGATGCCGCTGAAGAAATTGGCCGTACTGCGCTTGCTCTTGCTATCGAGATCGGTAACTTCCAACGCATGCAAGTGACTGTCCTGCGTGTAAGCGATCTTGGTTTGCCCGCCAAAATCGATGCCGCGCATGGCGACGCCGTGGCTGGAGTTGACGTGCGCGGCGATCACAATCCCGCCCGCTTCGTCAATCAGCCGATAAGCCGTCAGCACATCGTTGGTCGCGCCGACTTCAGTCGGACCCGAATCCAATTTCTCTTCGGGCACATTCAAGTTGAGCAAGATGTGCTCGATCGCCCGCACCGACGTTTTATCCGAAAAGATACCTAAGATGTGAAAGCCAAAGGTCGCGGTGAATTCAAAGCCGGGCAGGACGAGGATTTTCTGCCGCAACCGACGGTACTCCTCGAGCCGACGTTTCTCGTCGGTGTTCAGGCGCTTGAGTTTCTCCAGCCATTCCAGCCGTTCAATCTCGCGCAGCATCCGCGCGTAACCGGCCACACTATTGTGGTCGGTAAAGGCGATTAAGTCCATGCCGCGCACTTCGGCTTTGTGGAGAATATCGAGGAAACTAATGTTGGGTTCTTGAAAATCGGATGAGGCTGGCGTATGCAAATGCAAATCCATACGCCGCCAATGACGCTCGGTCTGAGCGTCGCGTTTCTTTCGTTGCGCCATGAAATTATCCTATATCACTTCGAGCGAACATGCCTGGCCTCAAATCAATAGCAATCGGGCCGGCCGCCCGTCGAGTCTAATGTGCGCCGTCAATGCGCGGCAACTAACAGTTGTTTAATGGTGTTCAACAAATCCGACGGCCTAAACGGCTTGAGAATGAAAGCGGTGGCGCCGGCATTCAAGCACTTATCTGACACGTCCATACCGGAGGTCATGATCACCGGCACCGCCCCAATCGCCTTATCAGCGCGAATCGCCGCTAGAATATTGATGGAATCGATATCGGCGAGATGCACGTCCATCAATATCAGGTCCGGCCGTTCACGCTTAATCTGATCCAGCACCTCATCGGGGCGCGGATTGATAATACCCTCATAACCCTCAATCTGAAACAGGGTGCGCAGTAAAGTTGAGGTTGCGCGATCATCATCTACAATCAAAATCTTCGGCACGATGGGGGCCTCACTCATGATTTCTTTTTGGCCGTTTTCTTGGCGCGAGTCACTGGTTTGGCAGCAGCCTGCCCATTGCCTTTGTGGCTGTGCATCGGGCTTAACGCCGCCTTGAACACCTGCTCCACACTATCGACCAAAATAAACTTCATCGATTCGCGCACCTCGGGCGGCAGATCGTCCAAATCTTTTTCATTGCGGCTCGGCAGGATGATCGTCTTCAGCCCGGCGCGATGCGCGGCCAATACTTTTTCTTTGATGCCACCAACCGGCAGCACTTGCCCCCGCAAAGTGATCTCGCCCGTCATGGCTAAGTCGTCACGCACCGATTGTCCTGTTAGCAGCGACGCCAGTGCCGTAGCCATCGTCACCCCCGCCGATGGCCCGTCTTTAGGCACTGCGCCTGCCGGCACGTGCAAGTGAATGTCATGTTTGGCAAAAGTATCGACGGGCAGCTGCAGCTGTTCGGCCCGCGAACGCACGTAAGATAACGCCGCCTGCGCGCTTTCGCGCATCACATCGCCGAGTTGACCCGTCAACTGAAAGCCACGGCCGCCCGGCATGCGCGTCGCTTCGATAAACATGATGTCGCCGCCGACCGGCGTCCACGCCAAGCCGGTCGCCACGCCTGGCAATTGTGTGCGCTGCGCGACTTCTGCAAAAAAGCGCGCCTTGCCCAGATACTCTTTGACTTCAGGCACATCGATCTGGATCGCGGTCGTGGTGCCCTCCGCGATCTTTGTGGCGAGTTTCCGGCACACTCGGCCGATCTCTCGCTCGAGATTACGGACGCCCGCCTCACGCGTGTAGTCGCGGATAATCTGCGCCAGCGCCGGATCGGTAAACGACACTTCACCCGATCGCAGCCCGTTTTCTTTGATCTGGCGCGGAATAAGGTAGCCTTGCGCGATGGCGATCTTCTCTTGCTCGGTGTAACCCGATAGACCGATCACTTCCATACGATCACGCAACGGGCCGGGAATGTTTTCCAGATAGTTGGCCGTGCAGATGAAAATCACCTGCGACAGATCGAACGGCACGTCGAGGTAGTGATCGCGGAATTCGCGGTTCTGTTCCGGATCGAGCACTTCCAAGAGCGCCGACGATGGATCGCCGCGGAAGTCTGACGTCAACTTATCGACTTCGTCGAGCATGAAGATCGGGTTGCGCGTTTCGATGCGGCGGAGCGCTTGCACGATACGCCCCGGCATCGACCCGATGTAGGTGCGGCGAAAACCGCGAATTTCGGCTTCATCACGCACGCCACCCAATGACTGGCGAATGAACTTGCGCCCCATCGCCCGCGCAATCGATTGACCGAGCGAAGTCTTGCCAACGCCGGGTGGTCCGACGAAACACAAGATCACACCTTCGCGCTCGCGCCGAATGTAGTCATGATGGGCTTCTGCAGGCGACGGGTCACTGTCCTCAGCGGCTTCGGCCGCAGCACGCTCAGTCTTAAGCTTGCGCACGGCCAAATATTCGAGAATGCGTTCCTTGATGTCTTTCAGTCCGTAGTGATCTTCGTCCAACACTGTGCGCGCATGCGCCACATCCAAATTGTCAGGGGTGGTCTTGCTCCACGGCAGGTTGACCATCCAATCTAGATATGTGCGGATCACGCCGTATTCAGCGGCGGCCGTCGGCAGCTTAGACAACCGA
>JAXLWI010000138.1:0-3352 GCA_046328575.1 Anaerolineae bacterium | reverse complement strand
GGCTCACCACTCAGTACGCCCAAGAAACCGGGCGGCACACCAGGCGGGATTCTGCGCCTCAACGAATTGGGGCTGCAAACGCTGGAACTGGCCTGGGTGCAGAGCGTGCGCGTGACCGATGCGACCTGCGCGACGATCAAAGCCACCGCCGAGCAAGTGAAGATGCCGCTGAGCATCCACGCCCCGTATTACATCAACCTCAACGCGAAAACGACGGAACTGCTGAAAGGCGGGCTCGATCGGTTGTTGGCGGCGGCGCGGGCGGGCTACAAAGCAGGCGCGTCGGACATCATCTTCCATCCCGGTTCCTACATGGCAGACGATCCCGCTAAAGTGTATCCGATTGCGCGCAAACGTTTGGCCGAAGTCGTCGATCAATTGAAACACGAAGGCGTCAATGTCACGCTGCGCCCGGAAACGATGGGCAAGAGCGCGATGCTGGGCACGCTGGAAGAAACGATCGATCTGGCGCGCGACATCGACGGCGTGCTGCCCTGCATCGATTTTGCGCACTTGCACGCGCGGCGGGGCGATGGCAGTTTCAACTCGTACGCCGAATTCAGCGCAGCGCTCAAACTTGTCGCCAGCGGCCTGGGCCAGCGCGGGCTGTCGTCGCTGCACATTCACCTCTCGGGCATCGACTACGGCCCCAAAGGCGAAAAGAAACATCTGCCGTTGAAAGAGGCCGATCTGAAATACAAGGATCTGTTCAAGGCTCTCATCGATCTGGGCGCGGGCGGCCGCATTCTGTGCGAAAGCCCGTTGATGGAAGAGGATGCGTTGTTGATGCAAAAGACCTATCGACGGTTGGCTAAAGCCGCCGGCTAGGTCGCCGTTATTCGAATCATGTCCACTATTCCCTCCGCCGCTTCTATCCTCGTCGCGGATGACTCCACCGACATTCGCCGGTTGTTGAGCATTCATTTGCAGCTGCTGGGTCACACCGTGACCGAAGCCCGCGATGGCCGTCAGGCGCTCGATTTACTCCAACAAAAACCGTTCGATTTGGTGCTGCTCGACATCATGATGCCGCGTGCGACCGGCTTTGTCGTGCTGGAAACACTTAAGAACGATCCGGCGCTGCGGCACATCCCCGTCATCGTCATTTCGGCCGCGGGCGAACTGCACAATGCCGTGAAGTGCATCGAACTGGGCGCGGAAGATTTTTTGCCCAAGCCGTTTGAGCCGTCGATTTTGTCGGCGCGGGTCAGCGCCTCGCTGGAACGCAAGCGTCTGCGCGATAACGAACAGGCCTACCTGCACGCGCTCGAACAGGAACGGGCGACTTCCGAACGGCTGCTTCTCAACGTCCTGCCCAAACCGATTGCGGATCGGCTGCGCAGCGATCGGCAGTTGATCGTCGATCGGTTCCCGGCGGTCACCGTCTTATTCGCCGACATCGTTGATTTCACCGAACTCTCAATGCGCGTTTCGCCTGTGGAACTGATCGGCTGGCTCAACGACATCTTTTCCACCTTTGACGAGATGGCGCGCGCGTACGGGCTGGAGAAGATCAAAACGATCGGTGATGCGTACATGGCCGCGTCCGGCCTGCCCACCTCGCGCACCGATCACGCCGAAGCCGCCGCCCAGATGGCGCTGGACATGCAGGCGATGGTCGCCATGCTGCGCAGTCCGCTAAACGAACCGTTTCACATTCGCGTGGGCCTGGACAGTGGTCCAGTCGTGGCGGGCGTCATCGGCAGTTCCAAGTTCAGTTACGATCTGTGGGGCGACACGGTCAACACCGCCAGCCGCATGGAAGCGCAGGGCTTGCCCGATCGCATTCAGGTCACGCAGGCCACTTACGAACTCCTCTGCGAGAGTTTCCGGTTTGAAGAACGCGGCCTGATCGCCGTAAAGGGCAAAGGCGAGATGCGCACGTACTGGCTCATCACCCGGAGTCAGACCGCGTCATGAAACGCCGCGCCGTGATCGTTGGAGCAGTCCTGGCGCTGCTGTGGGCAAACCTGCCCTACCTGATCGGCTACATCAACTCCACCCCGCAACACCGCTTCGGCGGTTTCTTTCTCTACGAACAAGACGGTTACTCGTATCTCGCCAAGATGCGGCAGGGCGCGCAGGGCGCGTGGCTGTTTCATCTGCCGTACTCGTCCGAAGAAACCTATCGTTACGGCAGCGCGATTTATCTCTTCTATCTCGTCCTCGGCAAAGTGCCGCTTGATTTCACCTTCTTGTATCACGCCGCGCGCCTCATCGGCAGCGTTGCGTTGTTGTGGTTGTTGTATCGCTGCCTGAAACGCTTCATCGCCGATCAACGCAATCTGTTAATCACCTGGTGGCTGGTGCTGTTCAGCGGCGGGTGGGGCTTATTAGCCAGCTATCTGATCGATCAGAAATATGTGCCATATGAGCTCATCGCGCCGGATGCGACGATCTTCTCGATCCTATACGGCCCGCCACACATCATCGTCGGCGGTGCGCTGTTCCTCGCGTGGAGCATCTACACGCTGGATTCATTCCAAGCCGATCGAACCCGCCTGCCCCAACGGTTGATCGTCGCCAACGTGCTCGGCGGCCTGACGGCCATCACGCGCGAAGCCTACGCGCCGGCGTTTGCGGGCATCTTCGGCGCGTACTTGATCGCCCGGTGGTGGCAGCGCCGCGCCCTGCCCTGGCACGAAGCCATCATTGTTGCATTGTCGTCAATCGCGGCTGGCGCTTACGGGCTCTATCTCGTGTGGGCGTTCCATGCGAATCCGGGCCTAGCCGCGTGGTCGGCGCAAAACCCCTTTGCCTCCCCCAACCCGATCGATTTTCTGCTCGGCTTCGCGCCGTTACTGCTGTTGGCCGTCATCGGGCTTCGACCCTCGCCCCTACTCCTCTCCCAGTCAGGGAGAGGGACGCGCGCTGCGCAGGGTGAGGGTCTATTGCTTATCGCCTGGCTCGTCGTCGGACCGATCATGGCCTACCTGCCGGTCGAGATCAGTCGCCGCCTCATCATCGGCTGGCAGATACCGTTGTGCATCTTCGCCGCGATAGGCCTACAACGTCTCTTTGAGAAGCGCCACGTGTTGGGCGGCCTCGCCGTGGCGGCGGTACTGCCGACGACGGTGTTGATCATCCTCGGCGGCTCGCTGCGCGTTAGCGTGCCGCAACCGCCGCTATACATCACCGCCGATCAGCAGGCCGCGCTCGACTGGCTGAACGCACACACAACCAATCAAGACGTCGTCTTAAGCGACTGGCGGTTTGGCAACCTCGTGCCAGTCTTCGCGGACGCGCACGTTTTTGTCGGCCACCCCATCGAAACGATCGACTTTAAAGCGAAGGATGCGTTCACGCAGCGCGTCTTCAATTCGACTCAGCCGCCCGCCGATCTCAGTACCAC
>JAXLWI010000137.1:0-3408 GCA_046328575.1 Anaerolineae bacterium | reverse complement strand
TTGGGACCGAGAAAGCCGAAGATGCTGCCGCGCGGCACGTTGAACGTCACACTATCGACGGCGACGAATTTGCCGAAGCGTTTGGACAGTTGGTTGGTTTCGATGGCGAAAATGTCAGACATGATCGACGGGTGATTACCTAAATGAGTAACGAGTAACGAATAAACAGGCAACGCATCACTCGTTACGCGTCATGCTTCCTGCCTCTTTCCAATCAGCGAAATAAACGCCTCTTCCATGCGCGGCTGAATCACGCGCGGTGGCTTTGATTGCACACCTACCGCGTCCAGGGCTTGCAGCAAACGCGGCACACTCACCGTTGCATCGTCGACGAAGACGTGCAGTAAGTTACCGTAGACCTGAATTTCCAGCACATCCGCGTGCGTACCTAACACCGCGCGGGCTTCCTCCAACCGATCGGGTTGCAGTTCGATCACCTGGCCGCGCACCGCCGCTTTGATGGCTTTCGGTGTGTTCATCTCGATCAACTGGCCTTTGAACAACAAGCCCACGCGATTGCAGCGCTCGGCTTCGTCCATGTACGGCGTGCTCACAATGATGGTCGTGCCGTGCAGATGCAAGTCGGTCAGGATGTCCCAGAATTCGCGACGGCTGACGGGATCGACGCCGGTGGTCGGCTCGTCGAGCAATAACACATCGGGGCGATGGATCAGTGTGCAAGCGAGGCCGAGTTTCTTCTGCATACCACCGGAGAGCGCCCCTGCCCGCCGATCGACAAAGGGCGCCATGCGCGAGAAGTTCAACACTTGCGCGAAGCGCTGTCGCCGATCGGCCCCGTGCACGCCGAAGATGTCGGCGTAGAATTCCAGGTTCTCCCGTACGCTCAAATCGCCGTACAAACTAAAGCGCTGCGGCATGTAGCCCACATACGAGCGGATCTGTTCGGCGTGCTTCACACTGTCGTGACCAACCACAGTCACCGTGCCGGATGTCGGCGTCATCACCGCCGCCAGCAAACGCAGCGTCGTCGTCTTGCCTGCGCCGTCGGGACCGACCAGGCCAAAGATTTCGCCGCGTTCGATGCACAGATCGAGATCGCGCAAAGCGATCGTCGTCTTGAAGCGGCGCGTTAGTTTCTCAGCGCAAATGATGCCGTCACTCATTGCTCGTCACGCAACTCTCTTCAGGCGCGTTTCGCCAAAGAAGCGCTTTATCAAACAACTGTTGCGCTCCTTCAACGCCCGATAGGGATCGGAGCGCTTCAATAACTGCTGTTTGATAATGGCTTTGAAGCCGCTCGCCAGCCGTCGCTGCCACGATGGGACGAACTGTGCCCGCCACGCTAGATAACTTTCGACGCTATCGCGTTGAAAATGCAGGATGCGCTCCAGTTCGTCGGAGTCGGTAAAGTAGCCGCAATGAAAGTTGCGTTCCGCAAAAGCGCCGCACGGAAAATCCAGCCGACCCAGCCCCACTTGCGAAAAACATTGCTCCAGAAAGTCACGATAGATCACGCGGCAGCGCGCACCACCCGCGAGGTTGAACGTGCGGCCGATCAGCTGGGCGGTTCGATCGAGCGCGTACACCAGCGCCCGGCCTGTATCGCGCGTCGTGGCAAATTCCAGGCAGGTATCCAGCGGCATGTGAAACAATAACGGATCGACACTCGTCGTCGGGCTGAAGATGCCGGTCAAGCGAAACACGCTCCATTTCAACCCCGATTGCTTCACCATCTCCTCGGCTTTGATCTTGGTCACAGCGTAGTAATCGCCGTCGCTGGGACACAGCGGATCGGTCACGGTGATCCACGGTGTCGCAACACGATCACCGTACACCGACACTGACGACGTATAGAGCAGAAAGGCATCCGGCGCGTTGCGCTGCAACGCTTCGATGAGATTCCGCGTGCCCTCCACGTTGACGGCTTCGGCCAGCGCCGGTTGATGATCAGCCAGCGGGGGAATGATCGCTGCCAGATGGATCACGGCATCGACGCCGCGCACCGCCGCTTCAAACGAAGCCGGCACTCGCAGATCGCCCCAATGCACCTCAACGTCTTTGGCATACGGCTTGAGGATGTGCTGCGAACGCTTTGTTTTTACATCCAAGGCTCGCACTTCAAGCTTGCTTCGGCGCGCCAGCAATTTTGCTAACACCGCCGAACCCACGGCGCCCGCCGCGCCTGTAACTAAAACAGTCTGCTGCATGATAAGTCCTTTCAATCTAAGCGACGCCGCAACGCCACTAACGCGATGCCGCCGCTGAGGATCGCCAAGCCGATCAGCGCCAACGCTTGCGGCCATAAAATGGTCAGATCGGTGCCTTTCAGCATCACGCCGCGCACGATCTGTAAATAATGTTGTAAGGGAAAGAATTGCGAAATGACCTGCATCACTTGAGGCAACCGCTCGACCGGCACGGTGTAGCCCGAAAAAGCCACGTCCATCATCGCCAGCACAAAGACGAAGAGCACGGCCTGCTGCTGGTTGTGCGAGATCGCCGAGATCATCAACCCCCAACCGATCTCGGCAATGATGAACAACATCGACAGCACCAACAACAGCGGGAATGAGCCTTGCATCGGCAGGTTGAACACGCGTGTCACGATCAGCCACGTCAGCACGAAATTGATTGTCGCGACTACCAACGCCGGAATCGACTTACCGACGATCAACTCGATGCGCTGCATCGGTGTCACCAGCAGTTGCTCCAGCGTGCCGAGTTCGCGCTCGCGGGTGAGTCCCAGCGAAGCAACAATCAACGCGACTTGATAGACAATGAAACCTAGCTGTGCGCTAATCACGAAAAACGAGATGTTGAACGTCGGGTTGTAACGCACTTGCGATCTGACATGAATCGCAGGCACAAGGCTGCCTGAGGTGCGCCGCGCAATCACGGCGTTGATCGCGCCGGTGGCCGCGCCGAGTGCATAGTTAGCGCTGGCGCTCTGCGTGCCATCGACGATGATCTGAACCTGCGGACGGCCGGTGGCGAGATCGGCTTCCAGACCGCGCGGAAACGTCACCGCGGCTACCGCTTCATTCTGGGCCAGCCAGGTGTCCAACTGATCGGGCGAATCGACGTCGGCAATCACATGGATCTCTTCCGTGTTATTGAAGGCGGTGATGATCGCGCGGCTGGTCTGGCTGCGATCTTGATCGACGACAACGATGGGTAGGTGGTGAAAGCCCTGCGTGGTGGCGCGGGCAACGAGCGCTAGTTGCAGCGTCGGCCCGGCGATGATCAAGACCAGCATCAGCACGTCACGCGTGAGTTGGATGAGTTCTTTTTGGGCGAGGTTGCCAATGCGACTGAACATGATTAGGTCACAAGTAATGAGTAACGAGTAATTTGATTGGCTGCATGGGCCACACACATTACTCGTTACTCGTTAATCAGCCGATGCGTTTCTTAAAGATCCTTAGACTTAAGCCCAGTGTTCCGATA
>JAXLWI010000136.1:0-3576 GCA_046328575.1 Anaerolineae bacterium | reverse complement strand
AATTTCGAAAACAGCGGCAGGATGCAGGCCACATACAGCCCACCCGCTCAGTACGCCCCTTCCCCCGATAGCACTTTGGGAATTTGCCGCAGCAGAATCTTGAGATCGAGCGCGGGCGACCAGTTCTCGATGTAGTAAATGTCGAGCAAACACTGTTCATCGAAACTCAGCTGCGCGCGGCCGGAGATTTGCGATAGACCCGCCATGCCCGGGGGCGCTTCCAAGACCTGGCGCTGCCAATCCTGATATTGAGCCACTTCCGAAGCCAGATGCGGGCGCGGACCGACGAGACTCATCTCGCCGCGCAGGACATTGAAGATCTGCGGCAACTCGTCGAGACTGGTTTTGCGCAGAAAACGGCCCAGCCGCGTACGTCGCGGATCATCGCGCATCTTGAACAGCGGTCCGCTCATTTCGTTATGCGCGCGCAACCGCTCTTTCTCATCGTCGGCTCCTACCCGCATCGAACGAAATTTGAGCAGCACAAATTCCCGGCCGTGCATGCCGACACGCATTTGTCGAAACAATATCGGCCCCGGCGAATCCAGCTTGATTGTGATCGCCAGCAAGCCCATGAGTGGTAATGCTGGAATCAAGACGAGGAGGCCAAAGGCGACATCCATAATGCGTTTGACGACAAGATTCGCACCATGAATAGCGGCCGGCTTCAAACCGATCAGCGGCACGCCGCCCAAATCTTCCACGTCCACGCGATTGAGGCTGAGTTGGAACAGATCGGGTACGGTGCGTGCTCGCACGCTGATCTTCTCGCACTGCTGGAAAATATCGAGTATACGACGGTGATCGCTCCATGGCAGCGCCACGATCACTTCATCGACTTGCAGTTCATTCACCACAAACGGAATGCGATAAACACCTTCGATCGCTGGGATAGGGCCAATTGTAAGGGTGTTGTCCAATTGATCGTCGACGAGGCCGACGATGCGATAACCGAATTCGGGTTGTGCCATCACCGTGCGGATCACCGTGCGCCCGATCTCACCTGCACCGACTACCAGCACGCGCACGACGCCGAGGCCACGTTTGCGCAGTCGCGCCAACACAGCGCCCAACAACATGCGGCCCACGCCCAATACCGTTACGATCAACACGCTGGCATATAGGAAGATCAAGCGCGAGTAAAAGAACGGCTGATAAACAAAGGTGATGCTGATCATGATCAGGATCGCCATCGTGGTCGCCCGCACGATGCGCGCCATCTGATCGAGCCACATGCCCAGGCGGCGCCACTCGTACACGCCGTCGATCTTGAACGACAGCAGTAACAAAATCGTCAGAACGATCTGAAACGGAAAGAACACATCCGGTGGATTGTCGAAGGCTTCATCGACCGGACGGAATAGCTGCAAACGATAGCGAACATAGTAAGCGAATAGAAACGCGATGTTAATCAACACCGCGTCGCTGGCCACCACGGCCCATCTAAGCCAGCGTGGATATTTGGCCTTCGGTTTGACAGGCTCAGTCATGGGTCTCACTTAGCGTTCAATAATTGCGTGGCGCGTGATAGCTGCGTTGTCCCGATGACGATGATGATGATGCCCGCTGCCATGGCTAACACATTCAAAGTCGGTTCCAGCCACGCGGGTTCGGGACGGCGCTCCCGTGTGGTGCGATACAGCGCGTCGATCAAGTTTGCGGCGGGCTGCGCGCAGATGAATAGGCCCAGCACCACGCCGACGGCGCCATCCCACTGCACGGGCGCGAACACCGTCGCTTCGAATGCGCCGTACACGAACGCGGCAGCGCTTAAGACGATCAGCCCGGCATTCGATCGCAAGCCGCGCCGTTTCATGATTGCTCCGCAGCCCGATGATAACTCGCTGCGATTTCGCGTGCGGCGGCCGGCCACGTAAACTTCTGAGCTTGCCGCAAACCGCGCTCGCTGAGTTCGTTGCGATAAGCGTCGTCGCGCCACACGCGCCGCAAAGCGTGCGCCCAGCCGAGCGCATCGTCGGGCGCGATCGTGAGTCCGGCCTCGCCGACAACTTCCGGCAGCGAGGCCGCATCCGATGTTAACACAGGTATGCCGCACGCCATCGCTTCCAGTGGCGGCAGGCCAAAGCCTTCATAATTCGATGGATAAACAAACGCGGCGGCGCTGGATAGCCATAACGCCTTCTCTTCAGCCTTGATATAACCCGGTAGCACGACGCTGTCTTTCACACCCGATGAATCGATCGCGGCGAACAGGTCATCGAACTTCCAACCGACGCCGCCCGCTAAAACCAGCGTCGCCGTCGGACAATCACGCTTCATCTCGGTGAAGGCGTTGATGAGCGTGACCAGATTTTTGCGCGGTTCCAGCGTGCCTAAAAACAACAGAAACTTATCGGGTAGATTCTTTTCGTGCCGAAAACGCGCGACTGCTTCGGGATCAGCGGGTCGCAGCGATTCATCAACGCCCGGATAGGCCACGACAATCCGATCGAGCGGCACACCGTACAGGCGATGTACATCGCGGCGCGTATGCTCGGAAATAGCGATCACGCATCGCGCACGGCGTGCCGAGAAGCGCGTGGCGGCCCGCAAGTAGCGTTGATTGAAGCCGCGGAAATACGCTGGAAACAAGGCAAAACTGAGATCGTAAATCGTCACCAGCGTCGGGCACCAGCGCACGATCGGTGCCGCGAAGGCCGTAGCGTGCAGCACATCGGCGTGCCCGCGCCGCACTGAGATCGGCAGACGCAGCTGTTCCCACAAGATGCGAAACGGCGGACGTTCGGTCGGCCAACGCGTGCCGCACACTTCGACGGACGCTGGCAGATCGGTAGGTGCGTGCCGCGTGAACACCGTCAGCCGCAAAGCCGGATCGGCGTCCGGCAGATGGCGCAGCGTTTGCTCGATGTAGGTATGGATGCCCGCACTGCGATAACCGGCCTGACCGTGCAATAAGTGCGCACTGACGGCGACGCGCAATGAACGCTGACTCATGGCGCGATTATAAATGAGCAATTAACAATTAACAATGAATAATGAGTAATGACGGATGACGTGTGATGAGTGACTAACTCACGCATCACGCATCACGGCTTGATACACCTCGTACGTTTTGCGCGCAATTTGAGCTTGCGTGAACTGATCTAGAACGCGCTGTCGTCCGCGTTGAGATAGATCGACGCGCAGGTCAGGCTGATTCAAGAGCGCATGGAGATGGTCACGCAATGCGTTGGCATCGCCTTCGGGAAAGATCAGTCCGGCATCGCCGATGACGTTGGGAATCTCGCCGCACATCGAGCCGATGACGGGCACACCGCACGCCATCGCTTCAGTCAGGGCACGGCCAAATTGTTCGATCCAGTTAGGCTTTGAGCGCGAGGGCAACACCAGCACATCGAGCGAACGATAGAAATCGGCGATCTGGCTGGAAGGTCGCCACGGCTGAAAGTGCACGCGCTCGCTTAAACCGAGCCGTTGGGCCAGCTCGATCAATCGGGGTTGGGCCGGGCCGCTGCCGATGAGTTCCGCGCACCAATTGCCGTCTAATTTTGATAACGCCGTGATCAGCATATCGACGCCTTTTTCATCGACAAAGCGGCCAACGTAGCCGATAAC
>JAXLWI010000135.1:0-3881 GCA_046328575.1 Anaerolineae bacterium | reverse complement strand
CATCACACGGCATCTGCTGTGGCGATATTCCATTGTTTGGATCAGACCGCTTCAGCACGATGCTACGCCCTAGTGAGGCACGGGCAAAATCCAAAGTTGGCTGCCCAACAAGTCTGGGCACATCGCCGCCGATCGTTGATCGGCGGCTTTTGTGTCTGGTATAATCTCTTTGCCTCAACACAGCGTGTTCATTGCTTATTGTCCCATGACCGTCATCGACGACATCAAAGATCGCCTGGATATTGTGGACATCGTGTCCGAAACGGTGAAGCTGCGCAAGAGCGGCCGCACCTATATTGGTTTCTGTCCGTTCCACAGTAACACGCGCACGCCATCGTTCGTGGTGTGGCCGGAGACGAACACGTGGAAGTGTTTTGGCGCGTGCAATACCGGCGGCGATGTCTTCACCTACGTCATGAAGCGCGACGGGCTCGAATTCAAAGAGGTCCTGCGCGAACTCGGCCGCAAAGTCGGCATTGAAGTCGAAGAACACAAGCCCGAAGCCGAAATTCAAGATCAGCATCTGACGCGCTTACACGAGGCCACGGCGGCCGCTGCGCAGTGGTTCAATCATCTGCTGATCAATAGCCCGGCCGCACAGGTAGCGCGACAGCATCTGGCCAAGCGCGGCATTACCGCTAAGACGATCGAAACGTTCCAACTGGGTTACTCGCCTGAAGATTGGCACGCGCTGGAAAACACCTTGAAAAATAAGGGTTTCACGCGCGAAGAACTGATCGATGCGGGCTTGCTGGTGCAGCGTGAAGACGGCAACGTCTTCGATCGGTTCCGCCACCGCTTGATGATTCCCATCCACGACGGGAAGGGACAGCCGATCGGGTTTGGGGCACGGGCCTTGAAAGACGGCGACGAACCCAAATACCTCAACTCGCCACAGACGGCGCTCTTCGATAAGAGCCGCACCTTATATGCTTTGCACCTGGCCCGCAACGCCATCCGCGATCAGAAAGTGGCCGTGATCGTGGAAGGTTACATGGACGCCATCGCCGCGCACCAGTGGGGCTTTGCCAATGTGGTCGCGTCACTCGGTACGGCGTTGACTGAGATGCAGTTCCGTACGCTGCAAAAACTCGCCGCCAAGATTGTGTTGGCGCTCGACCCGGACACGGCGGGCATCAACGCGATGCTGCGCGGTTTGGACGTGGCGCGTGAGACACTGGATCGCGAATCGATTGCGGTCTTCAATCCGCGCGGACTGGTGACCCACGCCGGCAAACTCAACATCGATCTGCGCATCCTGACGTTGCCGGATGAACTCGATCCCGACGAGTTGATGCAAAAGGATGCGAATCAATGGCGCACGCTGGTCGATGCGGCGCCGCCGGTCGTGGAGTTCGTCATCGGGACATTTACGGCCAATCGGGATTTGAACGATCCACGTGAACGCGCTTCGATCGCGAAGCAGGTGCTGCCCATCATTCGTGATGTGGCTTCGCCCGTCGAGCAGGATGCGTACGTGCAGCAGTTAGCGCGCAAATTGAAAGTCGATCCGCGCGCGTTGTTTGAGCAAATGCGCCTGCCGACGGCGACGCAGCCACGCGCCAGACAACGCCCTGCGCCAGAGGCTGCGCCGCTGAAGCGTGATGCCAACGATCTGGAACAATATGCGCTGACGTTGGTGCTGCATCAGCCGCACTTATTGGCCGTGATCGACGAGTCGCTCGATCGAGCCGGGCAGACACCGTTGAGTGCTGATGATTTTGAGCAGCTGCCCAATCGCGAGGTGTTCCGCGCGTTCCGATCGGCCATCGACAGTTCAGCGGGCGGCGGGCTGGATCTTGTCCGATCGAAATTGGAGGCTGCGCTGCAAGCCCATCTGAATTTGTTGCTCGATACGCTGGTCGAACGACCAACGGTCGGGCGCGGCAGCAGTGATGAACAAGATGCCGTACAAGCCGGGCTGCGTCTGCGTGAGCGGCGGTTGCGACGCGAAGGCCGCGAGTTACACGGTTTACTTCAAGAAGCGCAAAACGATCCGGCGTTCAGTGATCTGGCGGCGTTACAACAATCCAGTCAAGCTAATGCAATGGCCTTATTGCGTTTGCAACAAATCCTGAGTGCGCGTACAATAACTCGCGCAAGTACGGTCGAACCGTGGGGCCGCAACTAACCAGACCTCAATGAGATCTAACGGTGAGCATGAGCCAACAACCAGATGAAATGTCGCTTGCCCGCGACGACGAACCGAATAGCGACGACCTGATCGGCGAGGAACTCGATCTCGAAGAGACCGAGGCCGGTCTGGACGATCTGCCGACGATGCTGGACGAAGACGACGGGATGCTGGCAGATGAGCCAGACGTCGCCGAGTTGGAGGAGATCGAGACCGAGGACGAGGACGATGAATTGCCGGTCGGTTTGGAAGCCGATCTGGGCGATGATCCCGTACGGATGTATCTCAAGGAGATTGGTCAAGTGCGGCTGCTGGAATCGCGCCAGGAAGTCTGGTTGGCGATTCAGATGAGCGCGCCGGAGCAATTGGAGCACGTGCGGGAAAAACTGCACACGGAGCTCAAGAAGGCCCCGTCAGCTGAAGAACTGATGGCGGGCGTCTATGATGAGTTCGCGGCAGCTTGGCAGCGTTTTGAGAAGGCCAGCCACAAGGCCCATATCAAGAAGGTCGATCTGAAAGGCCTGATTGAAGAAGCCCGCAGTCTGCGGGCCGGCACGCCGCCGCCGGAACACTCTCTGCTGCAACTGCACGCCACGAGCGCGCGGCAGGAAAAGAGTTCCGCGTGGCATGAGGCGCTGAGCCAGTTGTACACGGCCTATGTGTTGATCTATCTGTTGCCCGTCGAAGCGCAGGACTCGCTGATAGCGCACCTGGCGAAGAAGAACAGTACGCTGCCCACTACGCGCGTGTTCGTGAAGTGCCTGCCCGATGGTCGGCACATCAATCAATCGCTGCACGACATCGACGATGATCGTAACGGGCAAGCGGTCCGCGCCAAGCAAGCGCTGGTGCGCGCCAACCTCCGATTGGTCGTCAGCGTCGCCAAACGCTACATTGGCCGCGGCATCTCGTTCCTCGATCTGATTCAAGAGGGCAACATTGGCTTGCTGCGCGCCGTCGAGAAATTCGATTACACTAAGGGCTTCAAGTTCAGCACTTATGCCACATGGTGGATTCGGCAGGCGATCAGCCGCGCCATTGCCGATCAGGCCCGCACGATCCGCATTCCCGTCCATATGGTCGAGACGATCAATCGCTTGCTACGCATTCAGCGCAAGTTGATGCAGGAACTCGGCCGCGAGCCGTCATCGGAAGAAGTGGCGGTGGAATTGGGGATGCTAGAAGGTGAAGACACCGCCGCGGTGCAAGCCGCGTGGGCGGCTAATCAACCGCTGGACATCTCGCTGGAGCGGAAGTTGCGCCGCGCGGCCGCGAAAGTGCGGCGCATCATTCGCATCAGCCAGGAACCGATGTCGTTGGAGACCCCGGTCGGGCAGGAAGAATCATCACTGCTGGGCGACTTCATCGAAGACGAGTCGGTGATGGGGCCAGTCGACGCCGCGTCGAATCAGCTACTAAAAGAACAAGTCCGATCGATCCTCGATTCCCTTTCGGAACGTGAGCGCGAAGTGCTGGAGATGCGCTTCGGCTTGCGTGACGGTCAGGGTCACACGCTCGAAGAAGTAGGACAGTTCTTCGGCGTCACTCGCGAGCGCATTCGACAGATCGAAGCGAAGGCGTTACGCAAGTTGCGCCATCCGTATCGCAGCCGGAAATTGAGGGATTATTTGGCCGAATAGTGCGCGTGAATTTTGGCGCGTATTGCTTGACGGCACTGCCGGGCTTTGGTATAATCTCGCCCGCGTCAGTCAGCGCCAGAGCATTCCTCAGTAGCTCAATCGGCAGA
>JAXLWI010000134.1:0-4065 GCA_046328575.1 Anaerolineae bacterium | reverse complement strand
ACGCGCGCACCGCGACCTACGCGCACCGCGACCTCGACACCTGTGCCGCTCTCGACGTTAGGTGTCACACCCAACGCCGCGCCGTTGTTGATCGCCACGCTGATCGTCTTCGGCGCAATCGTCGTGTCGTACGGTTTCTTCAAAGTGAGGCGCGTGTGAAGAACGTTCGACGTTTCATCGTGAGCGTGTTGGTGCTGACGTTAGTCGCGTGCACCGAATCACCCGTCGTGGAACCGATCAGTGCGCCCAAGCCGGTGGCGTCGATCGTCGCGCCGCCGACGCGGACGCCGCTGCCCACACACGATCCCGCGCAGACGCCCACGCCGGATGCGACGCGCGCCGCCGACACGCACACCACCGAGTTGTATATCGTGCAGTCGGGCGATACCATCGCCAGCATCGCCGAAGAATACAACACCACCATCGACGAGATCGCCAAGACCAACGGCCTCGACAATGTGGCGATGATCAGCATCGGCGAGCCGCTCAACGTGCCCCTGAAAGCCGATCGGGTGGGTCCGAACAACAAGTTGATCCCAGACAGCGAACTCGTCAACGGGCCGAGCGCGATCGGGTTTGAGGTGGCCGCCTTCGTCGCCAAAACCAGCGGCTACCTGAAGAATTACACGGAACAAGTTGACGGCGAAACGTTGACGGGCGCGCAGATCGTCGAGCGCGTAGCCCAACAATTCAGTGTGAATCCGCGCTTATTGCTGGCTGTGTTGGAATATCGCGGCGCGTGGTTGAGCAACGCGTATCCCACGGCCGATCAACAGTCGTATCCAGTCGGCTTTCGGCACGCGGGTTATCAAAGCTTGTATTTGCAGTTGTCCTACGCGGCTAATCATCTGAACGACGGCTATTACGGCTGGAAATATCGCGCGCAGATGACAGTGCGCTTCGCCGATGGAACCCGCGCGCGCGTAGCGCAGGGTTTGAATCCGGGCACGGTAGGCATCCAGACGATGCTGGCACTCGATCGGTTGTACGAAGATTGGTTGAATGAGATCGGCCCTAACGGTTTTATCGCGACGTATCAAAAGTTGTTTGGCGATCCGTTTAACTACACGGCTGAAATTGTGCCTGCCAATTTAACACAGCCCACGTTGACGCTGCCGTGGGCGATCGGTGAGAAGTGGTGGTACACCGGCGGACCGCATGGCGCGTGGGTCGCGGGATCGGGCTGGGCGGCGATCGACTTCATTCCCGACGGGCCGATCCTCGGCTGCCAACCGGCTGAACAATGGGAGTTAGCCGTCGCTCCGGGCCGCATCGTGCGCAGCGAAAATGGCGAAGTGATCGAAGACCTCGACGGCGACAACGACGAGCGCACCGGCTGGAGCATCTTCTATATGCACGTCGGCAGCGAAGGTCGCGTGGCGGTGGGCACACAGGTCAACACAGGCGATCAGATCGGGCATCCCAGTTGCGAAGGCGGGCTATCGACAGCCACACACTTGCACATCGCGCGCAAATACAATGGCGAATGGATTCCAGCCGCGGGACCGATTCCGTTTGTGATGGACGGTTGGCGCGTCACCGGCGAAGCAACCGAATATGACGGCGGCCTGATGAAGGGCAATCAGGTGAAGGTGGCGTGCGAGTGCCGCGAAGATGTGAAGAACGCAATAGTGCGATAGTCTGATAGTTCGGTAGTGAAAGCCAACGGCCCGATCGGTTATGCAATTCGATCGAGCCGTTGTTCATTTGTCATTGAACGTTGTTCATCGTCAGCCCATCGGCGCGTTTTCCAACATGCGGACGTTATACGTGCTGCGCTTGGTCTCCCACGGATAGACGATGAAGGCGTCGGTCACCGCGGCGAAGTAATCGGGCTTCTTGGTCTTGAACAACGATTCGGCCGGCTTGTAATGCAGCACCGCGATTTGCGGGAAGGCCCCCGCCGCTTCGACGCGGCCGCGCACGGTGTTGATGGTGCGCGCGCTGTTCCACACATCGTCGACGATCAACACGCGCCGCTCACGCAGCAGTTCGTCCTCGGGGAATTGAAGGAAGGTCGGCCAGGCCAGCATCTTCTCTTCGAATTCAGGGAAGCGCACGGCGGCAGTCAGCACGTGCTTGATGTCCAACGCCTCGGCCAGAATGCCGCCCGGCACCAACCCGCCGCGTGTGATCATCAGCATCGAATCGAACGTGTTGCGTATCTGGGGCAACAGCTGATCGATGAGTTTATCAACTTCATTCCACGTCAAGACTTCCTGCCGCATGGCCCGCCTCCGGTTCCCTTCGGATTTGAGCCGATTATAGCATAGAGCGGTCAGCATTTAGCGTTCAGCATGTGACTGTGTAGATTGGTCAGTGCTCATTGTTCATTGTCACCTGCCTTGCCACCAGTCTTTTCTTGATCTCGGATCGAGGAACGAGCCGCCATCGCGCACCGCCACGCCGATCTCATTGCCCTTGGCGCGGCCTAACGCTTGACCGGGAAACAGCGCTGGCAATTGGTTGCGGCCTTGCGCGTTGAGCGTGTTGTACAACGCCAGCAGATTCGCATCGACGCACAGGTTTTCAAGGTGAATGGTGTAGCCTGCAACCACATCATCTTCGCGCGTGTACTTCAACGTCAGACGCGTCGCATCGGCGTAGAGCACCATCGCGCCGTAGCCGCCGCCGATGTCGTAGCCCGCCACCGGCAAGTGGATGACCTCGCCTGGCGTCGTCGCCAAGCCCGCTAAAGTCACATCCCATTTTTGAATCAAGCCGCTGCGACAGTTGCAGGTCCAATCCCAGCGATACACTTTGTAGGCACTGCGAAATGTCGCGGTGCGATTATCGGTGAACAGGCTGGGCAGTTGGGGCGCCGCTGGATCGATCGAACCAGCGTAGTCTACCAAGCCCAGAAACGCTGTCGTCGGTTCATAGCCGCGCACGGCGAGATTCAGATCGGGGTGCGTAGCGGCATTGCCGCCATACGGGTTAGTCGGCGACACGCTGCCATAAGTTTGATTTACGGGTTGGCACGTTGCAGGTTTCAGAATCAACGGCAAACGCACGCGCGGGGTTAAGGCCGCCGGGGAATTAGGCGGGCCATCATCGGCGCGGGCGACCTGCATCGCACTCGCGCTGATCGACAACAACACCGCGATCAACGCGCTCCATTTAACACAACACTTTAACGCAAACATCGTCTACCTCCCACTTTATTGTCCCTATTCTCAACGGCGCGGGTCAATAGTACGGAGGTTAAGCGTCAGGCAAACATAGGACAAGGGTACGGATTGATCCGCCTCATCATCGGTTATAATCCGCACATGCAGGCGCGAAAGTCCTTAATTTTTGCGTGGGGCGCGATGGTGTTCATCGTGCTGTTGATCGCGTGCGCGGGCGGGTTGTTGATGCTGAAGGTCCTGCCGCCGCTCGATGCCGATCGCATTATGCGCCGTCTGCCCGGTCCCGCGCGGCAAGCGGTGAGCGCGATCTTATTCCCGCATCCCGATTGGGTGCCCACGCCCGATCGAGCGCAGGTGGTCAACGTCGCCGCGTTGCTCACCCCCGCGCCGATCATCAAACCGACGTGGACGCCGACCCTCGCTCCAACACTGGTGCCGTCCAGTGCGCCCGCGGTCAGTCCATCCTTAACGCCCACGGCTGAGCCGACGAGTGTTTCACCCTCGATCAGTATTCCCACTGTTCGCGCGCCCGGCCCGACCCAGGCCGCGCGCAGCACGCCCGCGTCAAGTCAAGGCATCGACGTGTTGTTGAGGACTGCGAAGCAGGAATATCAAGGCTGGAACAACTGCGGCCCGGCCACGCTGGCGATGAACCTCAGCGTCTTCGGTTGGAAAGGCACTCAATACGACGCGGCCAAATTCCTGAAGCCCGATTCTGAAGATAAGAACGTTAGCCCCGATCAGTTGGTGGCTTATGCGCGCTCGATCGGTTTTCAGGCCCACTCTCGCGTCAATGGCAACACCGATCTCATCAAGGCTCTGCTCCGCGCCAATCTGCCCGTATTGATCGAAAAGGGCTTTGAGCCGGAAGCCGATTTGGGCTGGATGGGTCACTATGAATTGATCGTGGGCTTCAACGATTCCAAAGCCGAGT
>JAXLWI010000133.1:0-4102 GCA_046328575.1 Anaerolineae bacterium | reverse complement strand
TGCGTCGTCGGCCGAGTGGAACAAAGCCATCAACAGCCGCTACTTCTTCGATACCAACTACTACGACAAATTCAACAACACCTGGGATCAGCAGTCGTTTATGGACGGGCGCTTGATCGAAGCGGCCTCGTTCACCGATTTGAATCCACAGCCACACTTTGACGACGCCGAAACGGGCCGAACCAAAGCGGCTAAATTCGTGGGCGTCATCGCGGTGCTGTCAGTGGCGTTATTCAGTTTCGCCGTCGCCAACGTGGGCCGATCGGGGTTGCGAAAACCGCTGGCGGCGTTGGGCACAGTGATCTTGATTGGGGCGACGATCGTCTCGATCTTGATCGAATCCAACGTGCTGTAGGAGGCGACATGTCCACTGAACTCACGCCGGCCGAACAAGCCACCAAACGGTTCAACGCCATCGTCATCACGTTGATCTCCACCGCGACCGTCATCTCGGCGATTACGGCCTTTCTGCAAAACGATGCGTCCGGCCGTTCCAGCACGATCATTCGCAACGGACAAAAGGCGGCCATCCAGCAAATGGATGCGGCGCTGCAATCTCAACAACGCCAGAATTACGATTCGTACGTCTATCAACAATGGTCGGGCTTGAGTTGGGAACGCTCGCTGGCGCTGCGGCAAACCGATAGTTTGACGGCTACGCAAGACGCCGAGCGGTTGGCGGAACTCATGAAGCTCACTGCCGATTTCAGTCCGTTGACCTCGCCACCGTACTTGACCGATCCGCTGAATGGTTCGCCGGATCTGGCGCAGTATTACGCTGAACAGGAATACGACCCGACGTATTACCGTGAGTTGCGCATCGCGTTGACACAGGAAGGCAACGATTGGAGCAGCCGCGCGGCGTCATACGTGACTATCCTGACGCTGCTGGCTGTGGCGCTGTTCCTGTTTGGCCTAGCCACGACGATCGCGGGACGCATGCGCGGACGCTTTGTGGCGCTGGGGATGTTGATTGTGTTGGTCGCTACCAGCTGGCTGATCGTCAATATCGTCACGCCCATCAAGTCGCGGCCGGACGCCGCCATGCGGTCTCTCGCGATGGGGCACGTGGACATCTATCGGGCGGAGACACTGCGCGGCTGGGGGTATATCGAAGACGCGTTGCCCTATTTCCAAAGCGGTATCGAGCAATTGAACAAGTCCCTGGAGATCGATCCGGGCTATCCGGCAGCATTGCAGGAGCGCGCCGCGGCGTATTTGCAAGCCGGCGAGCAGCGCGTCTGGGACAAGGGCGATTCCACTCAGTTCCTGCAGTACGCCATCGACGATTATCTGGCGGCGATTCAGGCTGGCGACACGTCGCTGAACTCGCTGTGGAATCTGGGCTGGGCCTATTACTTGTTCGGCGATCAACCAAAGTCGCTGGAGTGGACCAATCGGGCGATTGAGACGGCCCCCGAACAAATCGGCCTGTACTTGAATCGCGCGTTGTCGTTGGTGGCGATGGGCAAAAAGGATGAAGGATCGGCGGCGGTGCAGGCGGCGTTTGATAAAGCGGCGGCACTGAAAGTGAGTTCGGCCAACTTCTACTTCCGCGCCACCGTGCACGATGTCACCAAACTGCTGCGCGCTTTCCCCAATCGCGATCTGGAAGCGATGTTGACCGACGTCAAGCAGAAGTATGTCTCGCTGCGCTATCGCAAAGCCGCGCCCGTCAAACCGACGGGGATGCAGATCACATCAAGCACGTTCTACGGCCGGATCGATCAAGATAACGTGCTGCAAGATCCAGCCGAGACGTTCGAAGCGGGCACGGAGAAGGTATACTTTGGCTTCAATTACATTGGTCTGGTCAGCGGCAGTGAAGTCGAGGCGTTGATCTACTACAACGATCGCGAAGATGATTCGCTGACGGTGCTGGAGAAGTTGAATCTAGCTGCGGATGGCATCGGCTACATCCGCATCGAGTCGCCGTTCATCAACAGCGGCGGCCTCGCCAGCGGCAAGTATCGCGTCGATTTGCACATCGAGGGTGAACTACTCGCCACCGGGGAGTTTGAAGTACAGTAGGACGTCGGTAGACGCTGGACGAAGAGCGCGCTCGGAATTATTCGAGCGTGCTCTTTATTATTCCGATTGATCGTACCGGAGTCAAAACACGCTCAATAAACGCCGATCGGGTATGGTTGTTACGCTACCAGCACACCCATCACCCCAGGTGCCCGATATGCGCGACCTTGAATCTGATCTGATCGCTACCCGCTTCCGCTATCGTTCCGAGCATTTCGTCATCCGCCTGTGGCAAGACGGAGATTGCCCGCCGAATGCGCGCTGGCGCGGCCGAATGCAGCATGTGACCACCGGCGAGGTGCGTTTCTTTCACGATTGGGATACCTTCATCGGCGGCTTGACGGAACTTACCACGCAGATCAGAGTGCCTTAAAAGACCTCGACATGATGTTTGTGCGCCAACCGACTGCGTGCCGAAACGCCCGGCGCGCCTCCGCCGCAGTGCGGCGGACAAGGCAACAGCCTTCGGCAACTCCGAGGACGCAGTCGGAAAATAACAGAGGCCCAGAGCAATCTCTGAGCCTCTGTGTCTTGGTGATGTAGTTACTTCTTCAAGTAATCGGCAATGGTCTGCGCGGCGAGGTCGTTACCAGCCTGGTTCCAGTGCGGATCGGCGTACCAGTACAACTCCCCATGAGCGATGCCGTTCTGCCAGAACGTCGGCGTGAGGTTGAGGAAGTCAATGCCGCTTGCTGGGTGAAGTCCGTCAACAGCCGCTCTTGCGCGTTGTGATTGGCGTTGAAGGTATCGTAACTCAGATACGTCGGTTCCCACACGAAGTGGCCGTGATCGCCCCCGCTGAGTTTGACCGTGACCGATCGCTCCAGAATGTGATTGACGTCCGTCGAGTCCAGATACGCGACCAATACACGTGCTCTTTGCTGGGCACATACACGACGAGAAAGTGCGCGCCCTGCGCCTCGACCTGCTGCTTCATCTCGATCAGCGACTGCTTGATCGCGGCGAACTCGTCCGATTTCGCCATGGTGTCGTAGTCGGCGCTCATCGGCAGCAAATGGAAGTCTTTCAGCACCATCGGGATCGGCCCAGCTTCGGTGCTGGCTGTCACTGGATACAGATAGTGCGGAGGCGTTGTGTCTAAAGTGGGGAAGGCTTTCTTAAACCAGTTGACGATCATATACGGCATGATTACTTGCTGCGTCAACGGCGTGGTCTGGAAGTCGAACTCTTTCCAACTCAGGCCAGTCGCCTGCCGCTCTAAATACTGTTCGGTGTTGAACAGATCGTTCCCCTCAAAGTACATCAACAGCACCCACTTGGGTTTCTTGCTCAAGCCGAACTGTTTGATCGCTTCGGTCTCGTTAAGCGGCCCCCAACTCGGTGCGCCCAACGCTAACGTAGTCTGCCCCGTTAGATCGCTCAATGACTCGATCCACGTTTTACCAGGCACGGTGCGCAGCGTAAACGAATCACCCGCGATCACGATGTCGTATTGATCGCGCTCTGTGTATTCGTCGTTGGGGAAGCCATTCTCATCGGTCTGGAATTTGTAGAGGAAGGCCTGAGTGCGATCGGTGGGCCGCGTTTCGTTGCCGGGGTTGGCTGTGCGCGGATCGGCGGGGTCCCACATGCCTTCGGTCTTGTAGCCGGGCACGTAGCGATACGCCAACTTGATCGGCTTGTCGTATTGCAGATACGGCTGGCAGTAGTAGTTGCCGATGATGGGCGTGGCCGCACACACATCCAGCGGGATCAGTTTGTAGAAGAGGCGGAAGCCGATCTCGAAAACGACTAGGATCACGGCTAGCATCACGACCAGCCAGATCACAAAGTTGCGTACGCGGTGGCGCGGTTTAGCGGGCGTAGTGGTTGACATGGGTTGGATCGATCCACGAAGGACACTAAGGTTTTCTACTTTTGTAGATTGCTCTCGGCGGATGGTCAAATCCGCCGTCAAACCGCTGGATTTGGCAATCCAGCGGGAGCAATTGATCACGATATTGCTCCGGACGTCTTAGTTGCTCACCAAACGAGATCCCGCGGTTGGTGCGCCCGCGGGGACACGGGCTTAAAGCGAGCAAAAGATCGCTCCACGACGCCTAGCGCGCCG
>JAXLWI010000132.1:0-4423 GCA_046328575.1 Anaerolineae bacterium | reverse complement strand
CGATTCGGGTAAGTTGATCATACGCCGCAACCGGATCGAATATCACGGCAGCAAAACCGGCGTGCTGGTGATCGAAAACGTGCGCGCGGTGTCAGAGGCTTCGTCGCTGAAGAATAACTGGACGTGGGTCAAGGTCGAGTATGGCCGCAAGAAAGATCCGCAAGCGGCCTACTTCGCCGACGGACGATACATGGGCTATGCCAGCATGTTCGGCGGTAACAAGGCTCTCATCGAAGCGATCCGGCAGTTGGTCAGTATCTCGAAGTAAAGCGCACTTATTCTTGGCTGATAGGATTTGCCCTGATGACTGATGAATCGCTGGCCCAATTTACTCTCGTGGTCGATGCGCCGGATGCGGATAATGACGAACTGGCCGAACTCACGCGCCGCTTGCAGGACATCGTGAATGATCTGCCGATTGAAGAGGTGCAAGAACATCCAGTGCCGCATATGCCTGGCAGCAAAGCGGGCGTAGCGATGGCGATTAACGCGGTCGATGTTACCGCGCGGCCGGGGTTGTTGTCGGCGCTAGTCGATGCTGTGCGCAACTTCGTCGCGTTCGGTTCCGATCGGCGCGTGGAAGTGGCCTTTCAAGTCGGCGATCGGCCTTTGGTGGTCAAGGCGCTCGCCAATGAATTGCCGGTAGTGCTCAAAGCGCTGAACGAATATCAAGAACTTAGCCCGCGCATCAAAACACCCGATGGGCAGGTCGCGGCTCTGAGCGGCGCGCCGACCACCAGCGCCCCGGCACGCAGCGGCGGGATCGATGTGAGCGCTGAACGCGTCGAGGTCGAAGGCAGTGTCGTCGGACGCGATCAAGTCTGGTCGGCGGGCGGGCACATCATCATTGCCAAAGAGGGCGCGCAGGTCATCATCAATGGTGAGGATCGCGCCTATGCTGAGTATCAGTAATCGCAGGCTGACATGAACCGCAAACTCGCGCTCATCATCGGCAACAGCCATTACCAGGATCCGAACTTGGCGAAACTTATCGCGCCCAGCGAGGACGTAAACGATCTGGCCGATGTTTTGCGCAATCTGGACATCGGCGGCTTCGATGGC
Organism: Anaerolineae bacterium; assembly: GCA_046328575.1. Classification (GTDB taxonomy): domain Bacteria; phylum Chloroflexota; class Anaerolineae; order Fen-1058; family Fen-1058; genus JAGOBP01. The sequence goes on along the minus strand of JAXLWI010000132.1, from coordinate 3,361 downwards.
GTCAACACCCTTGTCGATGAATCTGACGCAACGATCCGCTTGAGCATCGAAGACTTCTTCGCCGACAAGAAGCCCGATGACCTGCTGGTGTTGTACTTCTCCGGCCACGGTGTGCGTGATGAGCAGGGCCGCTTGTATTTGGCCGCGCCGAACACGCGCGCCAATCGACTGCGCGCCACGGCCATCGCTACCGACTTCATCACAGGCGAAATGGATCGGAGCCGATCTAAGCGGCAGGTGCTGATTCTCGACTGCTGCCATAGCGGTGCCTTCGCGCAAGGCGCTAAGGCCGTCACCGGCGAAAGTGCTGGCATCGGTCCGGCGTTTGAAGGCAACGGCTACGGTCGCGTAGTGCTGACAGCGACGGATGCGACACAGTACGCGTGGGAAGGCGACAAGATCATCGGGGAGGCGGACAACTCGCTGTTCACCCATTACATGGTCGAAGGCTTGCGTACGGGCGCGGCTGACGTGGACGGCGACGGCAAGATCACGCTCGACGAGATGTACGACTACGTTTACGAGCACGTAGTGACACAGACACCCAAACAAACGCCGGGCAAGTGGTCGTACAAGCAGCAGGGTGACATTGTCATTGCGCGGAATCCCAAGCCGATTGTGAAGCCGGTTGAATTGCCAGCCGATCTCAAAATGGCGATTGAAAGCCCGCTGGCGAACGTGCGGCTGGGGTCGGTGCGTGAACTCGATCGGTTGCTGAACGGTTCGAACGCGGGCCTGGCACTGGCTGCGTTCGATGCGATCAAGCATTTGGCCGATGATGACAGCCGGAGTGTGTCGAGTGCGGCGTCAAGCGCGTTGCAGGCGTATGCCGAAAAACAGCGCGTGCGTGAGGAGCAGGAACGTTTGGCGAAAGAACGTGCCGAACAAGATCGCCTCGCGGCCGAGCGCGCCGAAGCCGAACGACTTGCCGCGCTGAAAGCGGAACGCGAACGAGTCGCGGCGGAAAAAGCCAGGCAGGAACAACGGGCGCGCGAAGCAGAGCATGCCGAACAGGAACGCATCGCCAAAGAACGCGCCGAGGCCAATCGGCTGGCGGCGATCAGGGCGGAACAAGATCGAATCGCGGCCGAACGTGCTGAATCTGATCGTCAAGCCGCATTGAAGGCCGACACTGATCGGCAAGCGGCGATCAAGGCTGAGCAAGATAGAATCGCAGCCGAGAAGGCCAAGCAGGAACAACTGGCGCGTGAGGCGCAGCGGGCCGAACAGGAACGCATCGCCAAAGAACGCGACGAGGCCGAACGTCAGGCCGCGCTGCAAGCGGAAGCCGATCGGATTGCTGCGGAACGAGCGGCTCTATCACCGGCCCGTGAAGAGGTTTTCGATACAGCCAGACGCGCGGCAGTCGCTGCGGCACGGTTGATGGTTCAGGGTGGCCCGGATGTTGGCCAGACCTTCGCTTTGCAACTCGGCGTCAACATCATTGGTCGCATGAGCAGCGTAGCGATTCGTCTGACGGATGGACTGATCTCACGTCAGCATGTGCGCCTGACTGTTGAGGCGGGACGGGTGACGGCGGAGGATCTGGGCAGCGCCAACGGCACCTTCCTCAATGGCCAACGCCTCAGCGGTAATGCCCCGATCGCGCTTCACGAGGGCGATACGCTCGCGCTAGGCGATACAGTGCTTGTCTTTCGATCTGCCGCGATGGCGCCAGCCGTACAGCCGGAAGCACCTATTGCCACGCCGCTGATCGAAATGCAGACGACGATCGCCGAAGCACCACCGAGGTCGTTTGCCGATCAGCTGGTGGCCGATCAACCGACGCGCGTCTCCTCAGTCGAGACCACTCAATCAAACACAGCACTTGCCGCGCGACTAAAAGCCATTGTTATTCCAACTCTGATGGCAGCGGCAGGCTTTGGCCTGATTTTTGCAGTGTGGCTGGCGTCGTTAATGGGTGTGTCAGACTTCGTCGCTGGCGCGACCTTGACGATAGCGGCGATGTTGCTATTGTGGGGCGTGACTGGCTTGATGTTGCGCCAAATGCAAATCTTGGTTGCATGGCAGCGCGTCTTCGCCGTCGGGCTTGGCTGGGCGGTAGCGGCAGGGATAGGTGTAGGAGCGGCTTACGTCTTGGGAAGTTCGCTTCAATATGGAGATCATTCGCCTGAATTTGCTAGCACTTTGCTGATCATCAGTGTTTTTGGTGCGGTATGTGGCTTTGGGGGCGGACAGGTTACCGGCCGCATATTGCGTTCCGCTGTGCCGGCGCTGAAGTTGAAGACCACAACCTTGGGCTGGACGGTTGCATGGACCGTGGGCCCCGGCACTATGTTGGCCGTGGTGTGGAACAGCAACGATAACGAAGTACTAAGGCAGGCGTTAGCACTCTGTGGCGCACTCATCGGCGCGATTGGCGGCGGGACGATGTTCTGGCAGATCGCGTCGAAGAACACGGCTATGCCAGTCGCGGCCACCCAGCAATCGATCGAGCCTTCGCTCCCTGCAGCTGAGTTGAAGACGGCCGTGCGTGCCATTGCCATCATTTGCGGCGGCTGGGTTTTGATCAATTTGCTTGATGTGCTTGTCGGCCAACTGGCCCCATCTGTTCTGGACATGGCCGCATATTTCAGCGTCGGTTACGGCGCTGGCTGCCTGGTGCTGGCGCTGATAATGCACAGCGTCCTGCCCTCCATGAAGCGTACGGTGTGGCTGCTGGCCGGCGGCTGGGCGCTGGTTACGATCAGCGCGGTGCAGATCGGCGTGGCTGCTCGACTAGATTCCAACTGGCTTAACACTGCAGGGAACGGAATCTGCGGCGTGATTGGTGCCTGGGCTGTGTTACGCCAGATCCCCAGTGTGCCGCATTGGAAATATGGTGTGGTTGGCGTAGTTTGGCTGGCAGCAGGTGCGATTGGTAGCGGCTACGCATGGGAGATAGTGATCCATCAACTATATCAAGGTTGGAATCTGGCGTCGTCTATGAACGAACTGAATGTGAGCGTCTTGTCGCTGGTGTTGGGTCCAGTCTTGAGTGCGGTGGCGGGCGGTGCGCTGCTGTATCGATTGGTCAACACTGCGTCTCTGACCGACTATACGCCAACCTTGAATCAAGACAGCACAGCAGATTAGATCGGTAAGATCTTGTCGACGTGCAGCCATCTAGTTATCACCAATGCGGCGAGTGGTACAGCGATGGCCCAATCTGACTCACCAAGATCAACATGAACCGCAAGCTCGCGCTAATCATCGGCAACAGCCACTACCAGGATCCCAACCTGGCAAAACTCGTCGCGCCCACTGAAGATGTTAGCGATCTGGCTGAGGTGCTGCGCCAGCCTGACATTGGGGAATTCGATGAAGTTCAAACACTCCTTAACTCTTCCAGCGAGGAGAT
>JAXLWI010000131.1:0-4577 GCA_046328575.1 Anaerolineae bacterium | reverse complement strand
CGGTGGAGAACGGCCAACTTGTCCGTCTGTGGGGCACCAGCCTTGAGATCACCGCGCGCAAACAAGCGGAGCAGCGCGTTCAATACTTGACGCGTTTGTATGCCACGTTGAGTCAGGTCAACCAGGCCATTGTGCGCGTTACCGAGCGGCAGCCGTTGTATGAGGCGATCTGCCGGATCGTCGTCCAATACGGTGAATTCAAGTCGGCGTGGATCGGCCAGTACGATGCGGCTTCCGGCCAACTGTTGGCGGTGGCCAGGCACGGCGTCATCGATGAGCCGGTGCGCGATTTGCAGGTCAATCTTCAGGCTGCGCCCTACCAGTCGGGCATGCTGGCCGCCGCGGTGAACACCGGCCAGGTCCAAATCAACCATGACATTCAGAGCGATCCGCACATGGCGCATTGGCACAGTGTCGCGCAGCAGTTGGGCATCCAATCGGCCGCCACCATTCCCTTGCGCCAGCTCGGGCAGGTCGTGGGCGTCTTGAATCTATTCACCGCCGAAAAGAATTTCTTTGCGTCAGCGGAAGAACAGGGGCTGTTGGCCGAGATGGGGTTGGATATTTCCTTTGCGCTGGACGCGATACAGTCGGAGGCTGAACGACGACAGGCTGAACAAGCCCTGCGAGACAGCGAGCAAAAGTATCGAGATTTGATTGATGGCATGAACGATTCCATTTGTGTCATTGATTTCGATACCACGATCTTGGATGTCAACGCGGCTGCCGCCCACATGCTGGGTTACACGCGGGCCGAGCTGCTGGCGCTGAAGATTCCCGATATCGATGCGGCCCTGACCGCGGAACAGATTCAAGGTCTGGCCAGCAGCATGCCTCGCGACAAGATTCAGGTTTTTCAAACCTGGCATCGCACCAAAGACGGCCAGCGCATACCGGTTGAAGTGAGTTCGAGTTTGGTGTCCTATCACGGGCGGACTGTCATCATGAGCATCGCCCGTGACATCACCGAGCGCATGCAGGCTGAAGCGGCCCTGCGAGAGAGCGAAGAGAAATATCGCTTGATCTCGGACAACTCCGCCGATGTGATCTGGGTGTTCGACCCGATCGCGGGTCGCTTCACCTACGTCAGCCCATCCATCGATCAGCTGCGCGGCTATACGCCCGCCGAAGTTATGGCCCAGCCCTTGGCCGCGGCGTTGACCCCGGAATCCCAAAAACTGGTCAGCGACTTGTTGGCCGCAAATTTGCCGCCCTTTATGGCGCAGGGTACGGGTACGCAGTCTATAAGCTTCGAAGTCGAGCAGCCGTGCAAAGACGGTTCCACCGTCCAGACCGAAGTCACTACCACGCTCATGTTTAATCAACAGGCGCAGGTGCAAATCATCGGCGTCTCGCGCGACATCACCGCGCGCAAGCAAGCCGAAGCCGCTCTGCGTGACAGCGAAGCGCGCTATCGCCGCACCCTGGACGATATGTTGGAGGGCTGTCAGATCATCGACTTTGATTGGCGCTATGTGTACGTCAACGAAGTTGCCGCTCGGCACGGCCGTGTCAGGCCAACGGACTTGCTGGGACACACCATGCTGGAAATCTATCCCGGCATCGAGCAGACTGAATTGTTCCGCATCCTGAAAGACTGCCGAGATAACGGGGCCGTTCATCAGTTGGAAAACACGTTTGTCTACCCCGATGGCAGTCGCGGCGAATTTGAACTGAGCATTCAGCCGTCGGCCGAAGGCATCTTCATCCTCTCGATCGACATTACCGAGCGCAAACGAGCGGAACAAGAACGCCTGGCTCAACTTCGATTTGTCGAGTGTATGGATCGCGTCAATCGGGCGATGCAAGGCACGGCCGATTTGGAAGCGACGATGAGCGATGTGCTGGATGTGGTGCTGAACGCCTTCGAATGCGATCGGGCCGGTTTGGTCTATCCGTGCGATCCGGATGCACCGTCATGGAGCGTACCGATAGAGCGCACTAAGCCAGAGTGGCCCGGTGCTTTAGCTCAGGGGGCTGTGGTGCCAATGGAGCCGCAAGTTGCCAGGGTCTTCAGGGTTTCCAGAGCGACCGATGGGCCTGTCGAGTTCGGTCCGGGCTACACAAACCAACTACCGGCCGAGGTTGCAGCCCAATTCAATATCCAATCCCAAATTACGCTGGCTTTGTATCCTAAAATCGGCAAACCCTGGAATCTCGTTATGCACCAGTGCGCTTATCAGCGAGTCTGGACGGCGCAAGAGAAAAGGCTTTTGCAAGAGATCGGCTGGCGTCTGGCCGACGGCTTGACCAGCTTACTGGCCTATCGTAATCTGCGGGAAAGCGAAGCGCGGTTCCGGTCTTTGTATGAATCCATGACCGAACTGTCTGCCATCCACGAAATTGTTTATGACCCGGCCGGGCAGGCGGTCGATTATCGCATCGTGGATTGCAATCCCGCTTTCGAACAGATCATTGGCATCCCGCGCCAGCAGGCCATTGGCGTGGTGGCTACTCAACTCTATGGTACCGCTGAACCGCCCTATTTCGATCGTTACTTGAAAGTAGCCGAAACGGGCGACCCCATCTCGTTTGAAACCGACTTTGCCCCGCTGGGTAGAACGTTCAGCATTTCGGCGTTTTCACCTCAACGCGGGCGCTTTGTCACCATCGCGACCGACATCACTGAGCGCAAACGGGCGGAAGCGGCGATTTTGCAGCTCAACGCGGAGTTGGAAGAACGTGTTGCCCGGCGTACCCAAGAACTGGCCGCGGCCAATGCCCGCCTGACTGAACTCGACCGGCTGAAGAGCAAGTTTGTGTCGGACGTGTCGCACGAATTGCGCACGCCGGTCACCAGCTTATCGTTGTACATCGATTTGTTGGTGCACGGCAAGCGGGAAAAACGCGACTTCTATGTCAGCCAGTTGCAAGAGCAGATGGTGCGGCTGCACAAATTGATTAATGACATTTTGGATTTGTCACGGTTGGAACGCGATCGAGACGAGGGCGGCCGCTCGGTGGTCGAGATCAATTCGATCGTCGAACACGTCAGCGCCATGGAGCGCGGCGCGGCGGAATCGGCGGGCTTGACGCTGATCTGCGAAGTGGCCGAGAATCTTCCGCCGGTGGTCGCGCGGCCCGATCAGCTGACACGGGCGATCACGAACCTGGTGTCGAACGCTATTAAATATACACCGCGGGGCACAATCCGCGTGGAGACACACGCTCACCCTCAACGGGTCTGTGTCGATGTGATCGACACGGGTATGGGCATTCCCGCGGACGAACTGCCGCACTTGTTTGAGCGGTTTTATCGGGGGCGGGCGGTGGCGCAGTCTACAATTCCGGGCACGGGGTTGGGCCTTGCAATCGTGAAAGAGATCGTCGAACTGCATGGCGGCACAGTGGAGGTGGAAAGTGAAGTGGGCCAGGGCAGCGCCTTTCACCTCTGGCTGCCTATCGCCCAGCGCGACGTTTAGGGCTTAACCTTATGAGACACACAAACACCCCACGGGCACGCGGTGGGGTGTTTTGATTTTCGGCAGACCAACGGCTATTCGCGCGGACCGATGTAGGTCTCGGCGGGCAGGCTGGTGTTCTTGGCAATCACCACGATGCCGTCGCGCACGTACCAGCTTTCGTTCGTGATATCGGTGCCGCGGGGGAAGGGCCGAATGATAACGCCCGGCCCCAGGCGCGCGTTCTTATCCAAAATCGCGCCTTCAATGTGACAGCCTTTGCCAATGCCAAGTGGAATGCCGCTCGGCGGCGCAAAGCCCGCGGGGTCGTAGAAGTCCGAGCCCATCATCACCGTGTCACTCATCTGCACTTCGTCGGCGATGAAGCTGCGTAGGCCCACAATCGAATTGCGGACCGTGGCGTGGCCAATGCGGCTGCCGTCCGATAGCAGCACGTTGTGCAGCGTGGCGCCGTCGATGATGGCGCCCGGCAAATGACGCGGTCGTGTGTAGATAGGTCGGGCCGGATCATATAGGTTAAAGATCGAGTCCGATCGGCACAGGGCCAGGTTGGTTTCGTAGAACGATCGGATGGTTCCGATGTCCTCCCAATACCCGTCGAAATCGAAGCCGAACACATCGTGCGTTTTAAGCGCGGCTGGGATGATTTCGCCGCCAAAATCGTCGGCGGTGGAACTGGTAAGCAGATTGACCAGCACTTTGGTCTTGAACAGGTAGATGCCCATTGAGCCAAGGTAGGGGCGTTCGGGATCGTCGCGACTCACCATACCCGCCAGCACGGCGGGGTCTTTGGGCTTCTCCACAAAGTCGACGATGCGGCCATCGGGCGTGCGTTTGAGCAGGCCAAAGCGCGAGGCTTCTTCGGCGCGCACGGGTTGTACGGCCACGGTGATGTCGGCTTGATGCTCCCAATGGTAGCGCGCCAGTTCCGCGTAATCCATGTGATACAGATGATCACCGGCCAGGATGAGCACGTATTCGCAGTTGGCCGATTGAATCTCGATCAACTGTTTGCGCACGGCGTCGGCGGTGCCTTGATACCAGGCTTCGGACGACGGCGTCTGCTCGGCGGCCAGGACTTGCACGTAGCCGCGATGAAACGTGTCGAAGATATACGTGCGGGCGATGTGGCGGATCAGCGAAACGGAGTTGAAC
>JAXLWI010000130.1:0-4760 GCA_046328575.1 Anaerolineae bacterium | reverse complement strand
GGCTCGTGTCCGCGTTGTATGCGGCCGGAACCTGAAACGACACCGCCCCGATCGAATATCGATCGGGGCAGTGTTTTCCTTCGTGTGCTTCGTGGATCGCTTCTACGCGCCGAACTTGCCTAAGCGCTTGGAATAGGCCAGCGCGAACATCATCAAGTCTTGCGCGGGGAAGCGGCCCAACGCGCCCTTGATCGCCTCGGTCTCACCGAAGCACTGGCACTCGTCGCGACGAGTGACGCCCGGCGCCCACAACAACGTCGGTACAGGATGCCACGAGTGGCTCTTGAGCGCCCACGGTGTGGAGTGGTCGCCGGTGACGATCAGCACGTCAGGCTTCAGCGCCATCAACTGCGGCAGCGCCGCGTCCACACCCTCGATCACTTTCGCCTTCGCATCAAAGTCGCCGTCTTCGCCGCGACTGTCGGTGTATTTGATGTGGATGAAGAAGAAGTCGTACTTGTCCCAGTTATCGGCCACGGCTTTAAACTCGTCTTCGGGCTTGCCACCCTCGAACTTGATCACATCCATGCCGACGAGCCGCGCCACACCCTTGTACATCGGATAGACGGCCACACACGCCGAGCGCAAGCCGTACGCTTCGGGGAAGCGGGGCAAATCGGGATACGAGGCGAAGCCGCGCAGCGTCAGCGCATTGGCGGGACTCTCGTTCTTCAGAATCTCGCGCGCTTTGGCGATCCACTGGTTAAACAAATCAGCGGTCTTCTTGGCTGCATCAGTCTGCGCCACGGCGGGCAGTGGCGGCGCTTTCTTCTGCGGATCGGTATCGGCGATATGGCCGTCGAGGCCCTCACCGCGCAGGATCACGCAGAACCGATAGTCTTGTACCGGCTCGACAAAGACCTCGACGCCGGGCAGCGTGATCGGGCGGAGTTTCTCGACGAGTTCCACGCACTTCGACGTGGGGATGCGGCCCGCACGCCGATCGATGATCACGCCCTTATCGTCCACTGTGCAGAAGTTGCCGCGAGCAGCCACATCGCTAGCACCCAGTTCAAAACCGATGCCGACCGATTCGAGCACGCCGCGCCCGATGACGTACTTCAACGGATCGTAACCGAACAGGCCCAGGTGACCGGGACCGCTGCCGGGTGTCACGCCCGCACCCGCCGGTTGGCTCAAGCCCAGATTGCCTTCTACTGCCAATCGATCGAGATTGGGTGTCGCGGCGGCTTCCAATTCAGTCGGGCCGTTGAGATCGCGCGGCAGACCACCGAGTCCATCCATCACCAGCAAGACGATCTTGCTTTGATTGGGACTCACCAGTTCCTTCAGCAGTTCAAAATCAGCCATGATTCTACCTCGTTGATGTATTGATCGCAGCGCGATCAAAAGGGATGAAATTGTTAGGTGATGCCGATTGGATTATACTTGTGGTGAAGCGTAAACGCAATTAGCAAGCTACAATGAACTATTAACAATGATTAATTGAGGGTACACTGTGGCCTTTGTCATTTGTCAGTTCATTTGGAAGGGTCTGTGAGTTTTCTTAAGCGTCTCAAAACTGCCTCTGTCTGGAAGTGGTTCACGCCTGGCCTCGGCGTCAAACGCTGGATCGTGCTGCTGGGCTTCGGCGTGACGTTGATTGCGTTGGGGCTGGCCTACATCCTCGTTGACCTCTATCGCAGCGTTGGCTTTCCCGACGTCGCTTTTTATCTGACGCTGCAATTCTTGCCACGCGTGGTGCGTGCGATTGTCGTCGGCGGCTTAGGGATCGGCGCGATTGTGATCGCCGTACACCAACTCAGCCGATCGATCCTCGCGCCTTTCACGCGCCCCGATCAATCCGTCGCCGAAACGATGCTGCGACATCGCCAGCGTGAACGCGGCCCCAAGATCGTGGCCATTGGCGGCGGCACCGGACTATCGATGTTGCTGCGCGGTCTCAAACGATACTCGTCCAACCTCACCGCGATTGTGACCGTCGCCGACGACGGCGGATCGAGCGGGCGACTGCGCCGTGAACTGGGCGTGCTGCCGCCTGGCGACTTTCGCAACTGCCTGGCCGCGCTCGCCGACGACGATTCGTTGACGACACAACTCTTTCAATATCGCTTCACGCCCAAACAACAAGACCTCGACGGTCATGCCTTTGGCAACTTGTTCATCAGTGCTATGGCCGATGTTTCAGGCTCGTTTGAGCAGGCGTTGATCGAAAGCAGCCGCGTGTTAGCCATCACGGGTCGAATTCTACCGAGCACGTTGAGTGATGTGCAGCTCAGTGCGGAAGTACAGACCCCGCAGGGTTTGCGCCAGATCGAAGGCGAATCGAACATCACGCACGAAGTCGCGCAGTTGAACGGCAAGATCGATCGGGTTCATCTGCGACCCGAAAATGCGCGTGCCTATCCCGAAACCATCCGCGCCATCCTCGACGCCGATCTGATCGTGTTGGGGCCGGGTAGTTTATACACCAGTGTCCTGCCCAACTTGCTGATCAACTCGCTGCCAGAAGCGTTGCGTGCCACGCGGGCGATGGTGTTGTATGCGTGCAATGTCGCGACGCAGCACGGCGAAACCGACGGCTTCACCGTGCATGATCACATCCGAGCCTTGGAGCGGCACATCGGCCCCGACGTGATCGATGTGGCGTTGGCAAATAATCGTGTCGATGTGCCGTGGCGCGACGCGCCCGAAGGCGTGGGGGAGATCGTGCGCATCGAAGCGTTGGGCGGCTTGCCGCAGATCGCTACCGCCGATGTGATCGACGAGGCGCGACCGTGGCGGCATGATCCGCACAAGTTGGCGCAAGCCGTCATGCAGACTTTCAGCGAGTTACGCAGCACCGATACCGTGCCACACTTCAGCCCCAATGGCCGACAAGAACCGTCGCGACGTACTTAAATTACTGGGTTTTGTAGGCGTTACATGGGCGGCCACCCAACTGCTCAAAGGTACACCCGCAGCAGGGCCGACTCCCCCCGCCAATGCCTCGCCCACGCTGCTCGATTGGCTGCCCGCTTACTTCGATGACACGCGCGCCAACATCGTGCAGCGCAACGGTCAGCGTGCCCTGTTGTCCAGTCATCTCTACCCGAAAGCCACGTTCATTCGCGATGCGTTTTATGGCCCCGTGGCTCTGGACGATCTGAGTCTCAGCGTCGATTGTTACCAGTGGTTCGCGCACACGCAATATCCCAGCGGCCAGATTCGCACCGCGGTGCCGTTCGAGCCCGCCGACGATCCGCTATTTCCACCGGGTGATGATGATTCGACACTGTTGTTCATCATCTGGTCGGCGTGGCTGCGCCGTAACCGCCGCCCGATCGACCTCGGCCCGATCGAGCGGGCGTATACCTTCGTGCGCGCGCACGTCCGCGATGAAGAATTCATCACCCCAGCGTCGGCGTTCTGCTACTGGGCCGATACCGTTCAGTTCGAGCGCCCCGAACGCATCGCGCACAATCAGGGACTCTACGTACTCGCGTTGAAGGGACTGCAACTCCTCGGGGTGGGCAACGTAAGCGATCAGCAAGTGGCCGCGGCAAAGGACCGCTATGCCAGTTTCTATCGATCGGATTTAGGGACATTGACGCTGGGCAAAGATTCGTGGTGGGCAGACAAACTCGATCTATCGGTGTTGTTTCCGGAATTCTTGCTGCGCTGGCTGTACACCGATACCGCCCTGCCCGATGCCGTGATTCAAAGCACCCTCGATCGATTTCTGAAAGTGGCCGTAGTCAACAAACCAGATGGAACGCTGTCCGGCCTGAAGATCATCTGCCACCCCGACGGCTCATTCATCGATCGCCAGCGCTTCTTTGAGCCGGGCTTGAATTGGCCTGGCGACTATCACAACGGCGGCTATTGGCCGATGTACACCTTGACGGCGTTAGCCATGCTTTATCGCCTCAACGGGGATGCTGATCTTGCCCGTTTGATCGAACAGTTGATTACGGTTGAACTCGCGCCCGATCGCCGCTCTAAAGAAGTGATCATCCTTTCGCCGGGTGCGGTCGGTTCGGTGAATCCAGCGCGCTCGGGTTATACCTGGAACGCCCTCATCGTTCCAGCGCTCAAGTGGGCGAACTTAACGTGAACAACGTGTCACATGATCAGGAGTGACAATCATCATAGTAGATAGTGACAAACTGACACTATCTCCGGCTTGACGGGCGGAAGTAAAATCACACGGGAACACAAATATGCTGCCCAATTCCGCACCAACTTCGCGTCCCGACGTCCCTACCCTGACACCTGCCGAAGCCTTAGCGCGCGCCAACGCTTCATCATCATACGAACACGAGCGTTTAGCAAAAGCCGCCAAGAGTGGCATCGGTTGGTTGACGGCGGTGGGTGCGTTATCGCTACTCAACTCGCTGCTCGCTTCTACAAGCGGGAGCTGGACGTTCTTCATTGGTCTGGGCGTGACGCAAGTGCTGGATGTGGTGCCCGGCTTACTGGTAAAGCGTGGCCTCGCTAGCGCGGCAACCCTGCAGACCGTTGCGACCCTTTTCAACTTCAGCCTCTCGGCAATGTTTATCGTATTGGGACAACTGGCGCAGCGTCGCCATCGCTGGGCGTTGATTCTCGGCATGGTGTTGTACGGCTTCGATGGATTAATCTTCATCTGGGCGCAGGATTGGCTAGGGCTGGCTTTTCATGGTTATGCGCTGTTCATGATGTATCTGGGCTTGCAAGCGTATCGCAAGTTGGAAGACTTAGAACCCGGCGGGACATCGCATGACAGCCTTTGATCGTTTTATTCGACTAGAGACGCAATCGGGCAAGCCGATGACACG
>JAXLWI010000013.1:0-75601 GCA_046328575.1 Anaerolineae bacterium | reverse complement strand
CATCGCCGCTGTAATTCATCGCGGCCAATTGCTCGTACAAGCGCCACTTCTTGATCACGTCGCCCTGCGCTTCTTCCAGCAGTTCCGCGGCTACTTCCGGCTTGCTCAACGTCAGCATCTTGTAGCGGGTTTCGTTGTAGATGTACTTGTCGAGCGGCAGCGCCGGACCCTTGCTATCGAGCTGCAAGGGATTCTCGCCGTTGGCGGCGCGGCGCGGATCGAAGCGGAACAGCGGCCAGTACGCGGACTGCACAGCCAACTTCTGCTGCTCCATGCCCTTCGCCATGTTGACGCCTTGCTGGATGCAGTGACTGTAGGCGATGATGAGCGATGGCCCATTGTAGGATTCGGCTTCGACGATGGCCTTGATCGTCTGCGCGTCGTTAGCGCCCATGGCGATCTGCGCGACGTATACGTTGCCGTACGTCATCGCCAACCGAGCGAGATCCTTCTTGCCCAGCGGCTTGCCACCGGCGGCGAACTTCGCCACTGCGGCGCGCGGCGTGGACTTCGACGCCTGACCACCGGTGTTCGAATACACTTCGGTATCGAGCACAAGGATGTTGATGTTGCGACCCGAGGCGATGGCGTGATCCAAACCACCATAGCCGATGTCATAGGCCCAGCCGTCACCGCCGATGATCCACACGTCTTTCTTGACGAGCATATCGGCTACGGCCACCAGGTTCTTGGCTTCCAATGAAGTGTCGCTGGCCAATCGGGCCTTGAGGGTTGCCACGCGCTCGCGTTGCGCGCGGATGCCCTGCTCGTTGCTCATGTCGGCGCTGAGCAGTTCTTCGGTCAGTGTGTCTCCGATCGAGCCGCGCAGCTTCGCGACTAACTCGCGGGCGAACTCGCGCTGCTTATCGATCGTCAGCCGCATACCCAGACCGAACTCGGCATTGTCTTCAAACAGCGAGTTCGACCACGCGGGGCCGCGCCCTTGCTTGTTCTGTGACCACGGCGTCGTCGGCAGGTTGCCGCCGTAGATGGACGAGCAGCCGGTGGCATTGGCAATCACCGAGCGGTCGCCGAACAGCTGCGAGATCAACTTCAAGTACGGCGTCTCGCCGCAGCCCGAGCACGCGCCGCTGAACTCGAAGGTCGGCTGCAACAACTGCACGTCCTTCACGGCGGTGGTGTTCAGGCCCACCGGATCGACTTCGGGCAGGCTCAGGAAGAAGTCCCAGTTCGCCGCTTCGCTCTCGCGCAGCGGAATCTGGTCTTGCATGTTGATGGCCTTCAAACTGGTATTGCTCTTGTTCTTGGCCGGGCACACTTCCACGCACAGGGTGCAGCCCGTGCAATCTTCGGGCGCGACCTGCAGCGTGTACTTCAGGTCCTTGAATTCTTTCCAGCGCGCGGGCGTGCTCTTGAACGTCGCGGGCGCATCGGCCAGATACTTCTCGTCGTACACTTTGGCGCGGATGACGCTGTGCGGGCAGACCAGCACGCACTTACCGCACTGAATGCACGTGTTTGCATCCCACACCGGGATTTCCAGCGAAATATTGCGCTTTTCCCACTGCGCCGTGCCCGTGGGGAACGTGCCGTCCATCGGCATCTTGCTAACCGGAAGTTGATCGCCCAACCCGGCGACGATCACCGCGGTCACGTCCTGCACGAAGGCGGGGGCTTGCACTGGGACGGCGCGCCGCATCTCGATCGTGCTGGTAACGCTCGTTGGGACTTTCACTTCGAACAGGTTCTCGAGTGTGGCATCGACCGCAGCGAAGTTCTGGCGCACGACGGCTTCACCGCGCTTGCCGTACGTCTTCTCGATCGAGTGCTTGATCTGCTCGATGGCTTCGTCCTTGGGCAGCACACCGCTGATGGCGAAGAAGCACGTCTGCATGATGGTGTTGACACGGCCACCCATGCCGGTCGCATCGGCTACTTTGTAGCCGTCGATGACGTAGAACTTCAACTGCTTATTGATGATGTGTTCCTGCACGTTGCGTGGCAGTTTGCCCCACACTTCCTCCGGCCCATACACACTATTCAACAGGAAGACCGCGCCGGGTGCAGCATTTTGCAGAATGTCATACTTTTCGAGGAACACCCACTGGTGGCAGCCGATGAAGTTGGCCGACGTGATCAAGTAGGTTGAGTGAATGGGGCGCGGACCAAAGCGCAAGTGCGACGTGGTCAGCGAGCCCGATTTCTTGGAGTCGTAGACGAAGTAGCCCTGCGCAAAGTTGGGCGTCTCTTCGCCGATGATCTTGATCGAGTTCTTGTTGGCGCCTACCGTACCATCGGAACCTAGGCCGTAGAACATGGCGCGCACCACATCGGTTGATTCGGTGCTGAAGGCCGGATCAACGTCGAGGCTGGTGAAGCTTACATCGTCAATGATGCCGACGGTGAAGTGATTCTTGGGCTGCGGCTTGGCCAGTTCGTCGAACACGGCCTTCACCATCGCCGGAGTGAACTCCTTGGAAGACAGACCGTAGCGGCCACCGATGACCTTCGGAATCGAATTGATCTTGCCGTCCATCAACGATTCGGTCAACGCCGTGATTACGTCCTGATACAGCGGCTCGCCGGCGCTGCCGGGTTCCTTGCAGCGATCCAACACGGCGATTGTCTTGACGTTCTTCGGCAGAGCGGCGATGAAGTGCTCGACCGAGAACGGCCGATACAAGCGGACTTTCACTAAGCCCAACTTCTCGCCCTTGGCCGCCAGATAATCGATCGTTTCCTGCACGGCCTCCGCGCCCGAACCCATGATCACGATCACGCGTTCGGCGTCCGGCGCACCGTAGTAATCGAAGAGATGATACTGTCGCCCGACGATCCCGGCGAACTTGTCCATCGCCTGCTGGACGATTTCGGGGACTTTGGCATACAGCGGATTGACCGTCTCGCGGCCCTGGAAATACACGTCGGGATTTTGCGCCGTGCCGCGCATCACCGGATGATCGGGTGACAACGAGCGAGCTTTATGGGCGCGCACCAGATCGTCGTCGATCATCGATCGGATGTCGGCTTCGGTCAGCTGCTCGATCTTCATCACTTCCGCCGAAGTGCGGAAACCATCGAAGAAGTGAATGAAGGGGATGCGGGCTTCCAGTGTGGCGGCGTGCGCGATCAACGCGCTGTCCATCGCTTCCTGCACGCTGTTGCTGCACAGCATAGACCAGCCGGTCTGCCGCACGGCCATCACGTCCGAGTGATCGCCGAAGATCGACAGGCCCTGCGCGGCCAACGCGCGCGCGGCGATGTGGAAGACCGTGCTGGTCAACTCGCCCGCGATCTTGTACATGTTGGGGATCATCAGCAACAAGCCTTGCGAGGCCGTGAATGTGGTGCACAACGAACCGGCTTGCAGCGCGCCGTGGACTGCGCCCGCTGCGCCGCCTTCGCTCTGCATTTCCTGAACCAGTGGCACGGTGCCCCAAATGTTGCGCTTGCCCTCCGACATCCATTGATCGGCCCACTCGCCCATGGTGGACGACGGCGTGATCGGGTAAATCGCGATCACCTCGCTGGCACGATAAGCAACGTAGGCGGTCGCCTCGTTGCCGTCCAAAGTAATCATCTCTCTTGCCATTGCCTTTATCTCCTGCTGAGTCTCAATCCCCGAGCCTGGGGGTTGGGAAGAATGTTTTTTCAACCAATCATTTATCGCACTTTAGCGCTTGCCGGACGAGTGACATAAGGCATGGTTTTGGGTGATCATCCTCCATTAACGTCCTTCTAACACTATGGTCTTAACATAGGGGCAAGTATTGGTAGTTTACAGTCCCCTGAACAAGGTATAATATTTTTAGAGGCGCTGGTTTGACAAGCGCCGATGTGAGTGGCAATGGACTACAAAGATTATTATCAAATCCTCGGCGTCCCGCGCACAGCCACGCAGGACGAGATCAAAAAAGCGTATCGCAAACTTGCGCGCCAATATCATCCCGACAACAATCCCGGCGACAAAAAATCGGAAGCCAAGTTCAAAGAATTGAACGAAGCCAATGAGGTGCTGAGCGATCCGGACAAGCGGCAAAAATATGATCGACTCGGCGCGCAGTGGCAGCAATACGAACGCATGGGCGGCCAGCCCGGCGGCTTCGATTGGAACCAGTGGACGACTACGGATCAAGTTGACTTGAACGATCTCTTTGGCGGCAACGGCGGTTTCAGCGATTTCTTCACGCGCATCTTCGGCGGCGTGGGCGAAGGTCAGCCGGGCGGCAACACGCGGGCTCGATCGGCCACCCGCGGCCCGACGCGCGGCCGCGACATCGAGCAACCGATCGAGATCAACTTGCGCGATGCGTATTCCGGCACGACCCTGTCGCTGCAAAAAGACGGCCAGAAACTGGAAGTCAAAGTGCCCGCGGGCGTCAAGACCGGCTCAAAGATTCGCATGGCCGGTCAAGGTTATCCCGGCACGCGCGGGGCAACCTCGGGTGATCTCTATCTCGTCGTCACCGTCAAGGCCGATCCGCAGTTTGAACGTGACGGCGATAACCTCAAGACCGAAGTCAAGACTGATCTATACACGGCCGTCCTCGGCGGAGAAGTCACTGTGCCGACGCTGACAGGCGACTTGAAACTAAAGATTCCGCCAGAAACACAGCCGGGCCGCGTGTTTCGCTTGCGAGGGCAGGGGATGCCCAGCCTGCGCGAACCAGACTCATATGGCGATTTGCTGGTGACTGTGAAAGTGACCTTGCCAACCAATTTGACTGGTGTAGAGAAACATCTGTTTGAGCAATTAGCCCAGTATCGAAAATAGGGCGGTAGTGGGTTAGTATAGTAGAAGCCTGATCGATAGTTGTTCGATGGGCTTGAGCGTCTGACCACCTTACTGAGTTACTAATCTACACAGTGTGGTTCGAGGGATGAGATGAAATCGATCAAGTTCGCCACTGTCGTCATCATTGCCGTATTATTAATTTCTGGTTGCCGCGAATTCAGCATCTTTGAAACACCTGTGCCCGTCACACCCGTCTCGTTAGGGCAGGTCACGCCGACGGCGGTGGTGCCGCCCACCCCGTTGCCCGATCAAATCGTGGTTTCAGCCGATGCGGTTGAAATCCTGCTTGAGAACGTCTATGAACGCACGAATCCCGGGGTGGTCAACATCGACGTGTCCGGCGGTACGGGCAGCAGCCTTACCGAGTTCGGCTCTGGTTCTGGTTTTGTCATCGATACGCAGGGTCACATCGTCACCAACAATCACGTGGTGGATGGTGCCGATGAAATCGATGTGACTTTTGCCGACGGCAGCGTGGCTATTGCTAAAGTCATCGGTACCGACGCCTACTCCGACCTGGCGGTGATTAAGGTGGATGTGTCGGCTGATCATTTGACGCCGCTGGCGTTGGGCGATTCAGATGCGGTGAAAGTTGGTCAGCGCGTCATCGCGATCGGCAACCCGTTCGGCCTCGTCGGCACGATGACGGTTGGCATTGTCAGCGGCAAAGGCCGCACCTTGCCCGCCGATACCACCAGCGGCAACAACAACTTCAGCAATCCCGACATCATCCAGACCGATGCTGCCATTAATCCCGGCAACTCTGGCGGGCCGCTGTTAAACTCCAAAGGCGAAGTGATCGGCGTCAACGCCGCCATTCGCACCGATGGTACGAATCGCGCCAACTCCGGCGTAGGCTTTGCCATTCCGTCGAACACCGTCAAGCGGGTCTCGCAGCAATTGATGACTGACGGGCGCGTCTCATATCCTTACCTCGGCGTCAGCGTCGATAATCACTTTACCACCGCCGAGCTTGCGTCGGCGTTGAAACTGCCGGTCGACAAGGGGGTGTTGATCTCATCGGTTGTGGAGAATGGTCCCGCTGAGAAAGCCGGTTTGCGCGGCGGTACCAAACAAATGACCGTGCGTGGCATTCCTGTTGTAGCTGGCGGCGACATCATCACGGCGATCGACGGCGATCCGATCACCAGTTTCGATCAAATGATCGCCTATCTCACGAGCAAAAAACAAGTTGGACAGGAGGTGACCGTTACCATTATCCGCGGCACCGAGACTTTGCAGGTGCCGCTTACGCTGGCCGATCGGCCTTGATAAACCCGGCCACTGATAACGGACCTCTGACCGCAACTGTGGTCTGTCGTCTATTGTCTATGGTCGATAATTTCATTGGAGGCGTGTCATGTTTAGCAAAGAAGATTTGCAGCAGCTCGCCGAGTATCATAGTGAACACCCCGTTGTCAGTCTTACCCTCAATGTCGATCCGACACGACGTACGCGTGATGAATATCGATTGACCTTGCGCCACTTGCTGCGCAGCGTAAATGGACGCGCCAATGGCGATGCCGCGCGGATCGAAAGTTTCTTCGAACACGAATATGATTGGACCGGGCGCGGCCTCGCGATCTTCTCCAATCAGCACGACAACTTCTGGCGAGTGTACACCCTCGCCGTCCCGATTGGTGATTCGATCGTTATCGGCTCGAAGCCGCACATCACGCCGCTGGCGAATCTATGGGACGTCTACGGGCGCTTCGTCGCCGCGATCGTCGATCGGCAGGGAGCGCGCTTCATCTTTGTGCAGCTAGGCGAGATCGTCGACGGCGAAGGCGTTTTAGGCGAAGAAGTCCGGCGGACCAAATCGGGCGTGGGTTCCACCCCGCGCCGTCGTCGGCGTGAGTCGGATGCGCCAACCGATCGACAGGAGATCGAGAAGGTCAAACGCAACATCAAAGATTCAGCCGCCGCGCTCGTCGCGTTCTGCGAGAAGCACACGCCGCGTTACGTGGTGCTGGGCGGCAATGCTGAAGTGATCGGCGATCTGCGCGAACATCTGCCACAACCGTGGGCCGAGCGCATCATCGGTACACTCACTGCCGACATCACCGAATCCGATCTGGTCATCCGCGATCGATCGTTGAAGTTGATGGCCGACTATGAAGTACAGCGCGAAGCCGAGCTAGCCGATGCGGCGATTACGGCAGCGGCCAAAGGCAGTGGTGGCGCGGCGCGGCTGGGCGATGTACTGCGGGCGGCGCATGCTGGCCAGGTGCAGACGCTGCTCGTTGCTGAAGGTTTCAAATCGCCGGGCTATCGCTGCGGGCAGTGCGGCTATCTCAGCGCGCAGTCGATGGCCCGCTGTCCGTTCTGCAGTGGCATGTTCGAGCAGATTCCGGACGCCGTTGAAGCGGTGATCAGCAAAGTGGTGGAGCAGAAAGGCCGTGTTGAAGTCGTGAGTGGGCACATGGGCTTGACTGAAGCCGGCATCGCGGCGCTGCTGAGATACTAAAAGTAGAGAGTGGAAGTTAGAGAGGTCGCTTAAGCGGCCTCTCTTTTTTCTGCTGGTAGTCGCTAACCGCTAACGGCCAATTTCCAGTATAATCGCGCGCATGAAAATCTACTTCTCCGGCTCGATCAGCGGCGGACGCGAACACGCTGCGATCTATCAACATTTGGTGGCCTACCTGCAAACGTTGGGCCACGATGTCCTATCGGCGCATGTGGCGGACCCCGACGTGCTCGACCGCGAGAAGGACGCGCCGCCGCGCTTCGTCTTCGAGCGCGACGTGAACTGGGTCAAAGCCTGCGATGTGGTGATCGCCGAAGTATCGACGCCGTCGCTGGGTGTAGGTTATGAATACGGACTCGCCGTGCAGTTGGGTAAGCCGGTGTTGTGTGTGTATCGATCGGGTCTGCGCATGAGCAAGATGATCACCGGCAATCCCGCGCCGAATTTGAAAGTCGCCACGTATGTGACTGAAGCTGAACTCGATCGTATCACGCTGGCTTTTCTGAAATCCCTGACGACCATCCAATCTTGAGTCAAGCAAAGGAGATCAATGGACCAAGCTGAAGCCCCACGCATCAAGCAACCGCCCGTGTTATTTGATCAGACCCAAGTGCTGATCGAACAAGTCAGTCAGTCATTAGGTGGCGCACTTATTACCTACTGGAACAGCCCGCAAGGCTCAGTCTGCCACAACGACGTGGTGGCTTTGTACGAACTGCTGGAAAAGATCGGCAAGCAAGACAGCATTTATCTCTTCATCAAATCGAGCGGTGGCGATGGGCGCGCGTCACTGCGCTTGGTCAATTTACTGCGCCAATATTGCCAGCACTTGGTGGCGTTGGTTCCACTTGAGTGCGCTTCAGCGGCAACGATGATCTCACTCGGTGCCGACGAGATCATGATGGGGCCGATGGCCTATCTGACGCCCGTCGATACATCGTTGACCCACGACCTTTCGCCGCTCGATCGCGACAACGCGCGCGTCAGCGTCAGCCTCGACGAACTCACGCGCGTCATCGGCTTGTGGCGCAACGAACAGGCCGAATCGAAGGAGAATCCTTACAAGGCGCTGTTCCAATATGTACATCCACTGGTCATCGGCGCGGTCGATCGGGCCGAGTCGTTATCGATCATGTTGTGCAAGAACCTGCTGGGCTATCATATCGACGACGCGGCCAAAGCCGATCAGATCGCGCGCACGCTCAACGCGAAGTATCCGTCACATAGCTATCCGATCTTGTTCGATGAAGCACGTTCGATCGGGTTGAATGTGACGCACTTACCCGCTGAGATCAATACGCTGCTGCTCGAACTCAACGAACGTTACAGCGAAATGGGCCAGCGTTCCACCACTGACTTCGACGACACGCACGCGCACAGCAATGAAATTCTCAACATTTGGGAAGCGACCACGCACCAGATTTACTATCAGCAAGACAAAGACTGGTTCTATCGCGTGGAAGAGCGCCGCTGGATCACACTAAACGACAACAGCAGCTGGCGGCAGATGGAACACGTCGACGGCGAGACGCGCAACACGTTGCTGCACATTGCCTAAAGTGAGGCTTAAACTATGAGTGACGATCAATTCTTCACCCGGGCCGTGCACGCGGGTCAACCGACTGCGAAGGGTGGTAGCCGCCCGATCGCGCCGTCGATCGATCCGGCGGTGACGTACACCTACGAACGCATGGATGATCTGTCGGCGGCGCTGCACGAAAACGCTGGTTATTCGTATCAGCGTTACGCCAGCCCAACCGTGGCCGCGCTCGAAGCGGCCGTAGCCGCGCTGGAAGGCGCTGAAGAAGCGATCGCATACTCGACCGGTATGGCCGCGCTGCACGCAGTGTTCGCGTCGTTGGCCATTACGCCCGAACGGCCTTTGCTGGCCGCGTGGGATATGTACGGCGCAACGCGCGGCCTGTTGAATCAACTGTATGGCTCGTCGGCAGCACCGCTCGTTCACTTCGTCGAGATGACCGATCGAGACGCGGTGAAAACCGCCATCGAGCGTTGCTCGCCGCGCGCCGTGTTCCTCGAATCGATCTCGAATCCGCTGTTGAAAGTGGCCGATCTGCCGCAAATCGCGGCCTGGTCACATGCGGCTGGAGCCAGCGTCATCGTCGATGCGACGTTTGCCACGCCGTATGTCCTTCAGCCACTCAACCAGGGCGCGGACATCGTGGTGCATTCGGCGACGAAATATCTGGGTGGCCACGGCGATGTGATGGGCGGCGTGATCGCCACCAGCGCCGATCGGGCGCGCACGCTGCGCCAACAAATTCGGTTGTTCGGTGCGAACCTCGGCCCGTTTGAAGCGTGGTTGGTGCTGCGCGGGATCAGAACGCTCGCGTTGCGAATGCGCGAACAGTGCGCGAACGCGCTGCAAGTGGCACAGTGGTTGCTTGAACAACCCGCAATTGCGAAAGCGATTTATCCTGGCTTACCCGATCACGCCGATCACGCGACCGCGGCCCGGCTGTTTCGTGCGGATTGCTTTGGCGGCGTGGTGGCGTTTGAACTGCGCAATGCCGATGAATCTACAGTCTTTCGGTTCATGGAAGCGCTGAAGTTAGTCCAGACTGGCACCAGTTTAGGCGACGTGTATTCGCTATTGTTGTATCCCGCGCAATCGAGTCATCACGGCCTGGGTCGCGAAGAACGGTTGCGGCGCGGCATCGGCGATGGGTTGGTGCGGCTGTCATGCGGCATCGAAGCGGCCCATGACATCATCGCCGACCTGACACAGGCGCTGAGTGTCGTGCGTAACAAATAATGAGTAACACGTAACGAATAAGGCATGACTCCGCATTCCGCGTTCCGTACACCGCGTTCCGCGTGGTTGCTCGTCGTCACGCTCTTGATCGCCGCTTTCCTCCGCCTCTGGCAAGTCGGCACGCTGCCGCCGGGTCTGCACTACGACGGCTACGGACACCATCATCGCGGAACAGATCGCGCGCGGCGAAAGCGCACCGATTTTTGTCGAAGCGTACACCGGCAAAGAAGTGTTGTTCTTCTACTGGGCGCCGCGTGGATGAAGTTGATCGGTCCGTCGGCGTTTGCGATGCGGCTCGCGGCGGCGATGTTGGGCCTCTTAACAGTTGCGGCGACGTATCGGGCAGTTGCCGAGATTCTTGCATCTCACCCTCACCCCCGATCCCTCTCCCTAACAATGAGAGGCGGAGCAAGGCGTAGCGCTACTCGCTGCCGTGTTGATCGCCACGTCGTTCTGGCACGTGCTGATGAGCCGCCTCGGCTTTCGATCGATCAGCGAACCACTCATTCAAGCGTTGGCGTTAGCGGCTTTGTTTCGCGGCTTGCGGTTGAATCGCTGGCGGTGGTTCTTCGTTGCAGGCGCGTTGATCGGCTTGAATCTCTACACTTACCTCGCCGCCCGATTGTTCCCCGTGGCGATCGCGTTGATCTTCCTCTACTATCTCGCGGTCGATCGCGGCCATCGGCTGGATCGACTGACACAATTCTTAGTCACGACTGCTTCGGCGTTGGTCGTCTTCGCGCCGTTGGGTGTGTACTTCCTTCAACATCCGAGCGCTTTCCTGACGCGCATTCAGCAAGTCGCTCCACACGCCGATCAAGCCACCGGCTTGCTTGATAATATCGGCAAAGCGCTGGGCATGTTCTTCCTCGATGGCGATCCGCCCACATCCGCTTCAGTTTGGCCAGACCGTTGTTTCCGTGGCTGCTAGGGGCGCTGTTTCTTATCGGTTTTGTAGTCGCTGTGATCGGAATGTTTCGCGGACGCACGCTGCAGCGTCGAGCCGCATACTTCAGTCTGATCGCGCTGACGCTGATCATGCTCCTTCCCACGGCGTTGGCCGTAAACGAGATTTCGCCCAGCAACCTGCGCGCGATCGGTTTGATGCCGACGGTGTTCGTGTTTCCGGCTTTGGGCGGGTGGTGGTTGATAAAGACGCTTGGGACACGGCTTACGCAAGTGAATACGGACTTCAAAAGACGAACCGTGTTCGTGCGTGGCACCACTGCGCTTGTTTTAAGCGTGGCGGCACTTGAAACTGGCACAACTTATTTCGGGCAGTATGTGAATGAGCCGCAGTTGTACATTCAAAGCGATGGCGATCTGGCTGATATTGCGACGGCATTGAATCGTGGTAATGGCCAACACGTCTACATTGCCGCGTTACACTATCGCCATCCGACGGTCGCGGCGTTGGCAAAAAACTACAGCGAATACAAGTGGCTGTCGGGCAATCGCGTTATCGTGCTGCCCAACGACGAAGCGAATCTCTACTTTGCCCGTTTGGCCTTGCCTGATGAAGCCTGGCTCAAGCGTTTTCTGCCCGACTCGGCGCTGATCGCTGCGCCGCTGGCGCCGGATGGTCAGACGAATTATCGCGCTTATCATCTGACCGCGCAGCCTGTAGTTACGCCGCAAGTCAAACTCGATGTGAACTTCGGCAACGTCATTCAACTGCTCGGCTATGATCGTGAACCGGTAAATCAAAATCGTGATGTTATAGCCGTAGATCGCAATGATGTATCCGTCACGCTGTATTGGCGCGTACTCAATCCACCCGATCGCGGCGACTATTCGACCTTTGCGCAGTTGCGCGATGCGTGGGGCTTTGAATGGGGTCAGACTGGCTCGTTCGATTATCCGTCGGAGGAGTGGACGCCGGGCGAGATCATCATCAATCGATTGGATGTGCCGATCGCGGCGGGCGCGCCGCCCGGCGACTATGAGTTGCGCGTCGGTCTGTTTTCGCAGAGCGCCAACACGCGTCTCAACATCGTCGCAACCGATGGCGGCTTTGGCGGCACGGTGGCGCGTTTGTCGCCGCTGCCGATTGACACGCTCACCACTGAGGCTTTGAATCTCAGCATCGGCAAGCGACTTGATCGTGAGGTGCGGCCTGGCCTGAAATTGCTGGGCTATTCGCAAGAGACGACGTCGGTCAAGCAAGGCGCGCCGATCATCTTTACACTGTTCTGGCAAAGCACTGCGCCCGTGACGGCGACCGATATGACGATTCGACTCGATTCGTGTGGTTGTACCGTGATTGAACAGCCGCCGATTACGCTGACGACGAGTGCGCCTGTGCATAACACTTATCCGTTTGATCGCTGGCCGACGGGCGCGATCATCGCCGATCGGTATCGGCTGCGAACACCGGCTGAGGTAACCGCGGGCGATTACACATTGGCTGTGGTCTTTGGAAACGATCAGCCGATCGATCTGGGAACGATCAATTTGTACACGGGCGATCGGGTGGTGGCTGAACCGCCGATCGAGCATCGCCTTGACGCGCCATTTGGTGATGCAATCACGTTGGCCGGCTACAACCTCGATCGAACTTCTGATGCGACGAAGTTAACGCTGATTTGGCACGTATTGAAAACGATCGATCAAGATTACACGGTGTTCACACATGCCTTCGACGCCGCCGATCAGCCGATCGGGGGACGAGATAATCCGCCAGTGAACGGCACTTATCCGACGTCTTGGTGGCTGCCGAAAGAATACATCGTCGATACGTATGACTTACCGTCGGCAACGACCTCGATCGACGTGGGTTTGTACGATCCTGAAACCGGCGCGCGCTTGGGCCAAACGCTGCGCTTGAAGTGAAAACGCAATCCGCATATACTTGAGGCCAGGCTTATCTGAAAGGGAGACGTCATGAGCACACCACCCGCTGAACCCGCCAGTGTCGCCGCCGCTTCGCAAACCTATATCTGCCCCAAGTGCGCGGGCAAAATGAACTTTGACGCTGCACAAGGCATGTTGAGTTGTCCGTTCTGCGGCCACACGATGCCTGTGCCCGGTGCCGTCGAGACTGCGCAAGAACACGATTTACTGCTTGCCTTGCAAGATCAATCGGGCAAGGCGCATGGCTATGGCACCGAAGTCAAATCGATCAACTGCAAGAGTTGCGGCGCAACGGTGAATGTGCCGCCGAATGTGACTTCAACGCAGTGCCCGTTCTGCGGCTCGAATCAGGTGATCGAGCAGAAGCCCGATCCGAACTTGATCCAGCCGGAGTCGGTGATTCCGTTTGCGGTGGACGAAGCGACGGCTCATCGTAAGTTCCGCGATTGGCTGGGGCAGGGTCTATTTCATCCGAATGATTTGAAGGCATTGGGTGGCGGGCAGAAACTGCGCGGTGTGTACCTACCGTTCTGGACGTTTGACGCGCATGCCGAAAGTGACTGGCACGCCGAGTCGGGAGATTATTACTACGTAACTGAGTGGGTGACGGTAACGCGCGACGGTAAACAGGTGCGCGAGCAACAACAGGTGCAGAAGATCCGCTGGTATCCGTCGAGCGGTCATCACACCGGCGACTATGACGACGTATTGGTGTATGCGACGCGCAGCATCAACGTGCGTATCTTACAGAAGATTTATCCGTACGATACGAAGAAGTTGCTGACCTACAAGCCCGATTTTCTAGCGGGTTGGAGCGCGGAGTCGTATCAGATTGCGTTGGCGGAAGCGTGGCCGATCGGGCGTGATCTCATCTATAGCGATGAGCGTCGCGCCTGCGATTCCGAAGTGCCCGGTGACACACACCGCAACTTGCAGGTCCGATCAGATCTGTCGGCGTTGACGTACAAGCATGTGCTGCTGCCGGTGTGGGTGGCTTCATATCGCTACAACAACAAGACCTTCCAGTTCATGATCAACGGCCAGACCGGCGAGGTGCAAGGCGAGAAGCCGATCTCATGGATCAAGGTCGCCATCGCCGTCGTGATTGCGCTGATCATTCTGGGTATCATCCTCTACCTGGTGTCCAAGTCGCAGTCCAGCGACACAGGCAGTTCGCTGTTGCTCTATCACGAGTATGCGATGTTGCAGGTTCAAAACTTGCCGCTGCTGATGTAATCGCCCGAATCCGATCGAGACGCTCCGCCTGGAGCGTCTCTGTTTTGGTGAGAGTATCATATGGATACTAGCCTGAATCTGGTGCTCCAACAGCTCAGTCCTGCGCTCGACAGCGTGATGAAGTTGATCTCGCTGTTCGGTCAGGAAGAGGTCTTTGTCGTCATCGTCGGTGTGTTGTATTGGTGCGTCGATAGCGGCCTCGGCGCGCGGCTGATGTGGGTCGTGGTCTTCTCCAGCTACACCAATAGTCTGGTCAAGTGGATGTTTCATCTGCCGCGTCCCTATTGGATCGATACCCGCGTGAAGGCCATCAGCACCGAGGTGAGTTACGGCTTGCCGTCGGGCCACTCACAATCGTCGTTTACGGCGTACGGCTATCTGGCTTCAACGCTCAAGCGACGCTGGTTGTGGATCGTGGCTGGCGTGCTCATCGTCGGCGTGGCTGCCTCGCGCCTCTATCTGGGCGTACACTTCGCTGCCGATATTTTAGGCGGCTGGTTCGTCGGGCTGCTGGTATTGATGGTCTTCACGCGCCTGCAAGCGCCCGTTACGCGCTGGGTCACCGCCAAACCGATCGGATTACAGATCGTCGCCGTTGTGTGTTTTTCGATCAGCTTGTTGGTGCTGATGGTGATCGTACGGTCCTCAATCGCGAATGCGATCGATCCACCGGAGTGGCCGGTACAAGCCGGCCCGATCGATCCGCGCAATCTCGACGTTCCAATTGCCGATCAAGGGCTGCTACTCGGCGGCGGCCTCGGCTTGATTTTGATGCGGCGCACGGCACGCTTTGATGTGCGCGGTTCGCGGCGGCAATATGCTCTGCGCTTATTGATCGGCGCGCTGGGTGTGGTGATCATTCGTTTCGGTCTCGGTGCGATTTTGCCGCGCGAACCGATCGAGACGGCCGAGATCTTTCGCTACCTGCGCTACGCGTTGATCGCTTTATGGGCGTTATGGCTCGCGCCGTGGATCTTCATCAAATTCAGACTGGCCGCAGCGCGGTAGCCTTCACTCGTGTTACAATTCGCCCCATGTTAGTCCGCGTTGTGCGACCTGTATTCAACCTGTTGTTGGCCTTGGCGCTTCTGGCCGGACTGGTGCGCCTTACGGTTGCCCAGGCCGATCCGGTTTCTGATCTGTTGACGCGCATCAATGCGCTGCGCACTCAAAGCGGCTTGC
This sequence comes from Anaerolineae bacterium, assembly GCA_046328575.1. Taxonomy (GTDB): domain Bacteria; phylum Chloroflexota; class Anaerolineae; order Fen-1058; family Fen-1058; genus JAGOBP01. The sequence continues at coordinate 60,331 of JAXLWI010000013.1, read as the reverse complement.
TGCCGCTGGCGGTCAGCGACAAACTCACTGCGGCGGCACAGCGCCACAGCACTGACATGGCCACGTATGGCTTCGTCGATCACACCGGCTCGGATGGCTCGACGATGGATTCGCGCATTCGCGCGTCAGGCTACGGGTTCTGGCGCAACTTTGGCATTTGGGGCGAAAACATCTACGGCGGGCAGACGGCGACCGTCGACGATGCCTGGAATTTCTGGATCAATTCGCAAGCGCATCGCTCCAACTTAATCAACACGCGTTATCGTGAAATCGGCGTGGCCTTTGCGGCTAGCGACAAAGGGACCTACTTTACGCTCGATTTTGGCGCGCAGCCCAACGTGCTGCCGTTTTTCGTTACAGGCACACCGCCGAATGTGACGCTGTTGCTGACCAACGAAGACAACATCACGACCGGCGATGGCGTTACGCTGATGGGACAGGCCGTTCAAATGCGGATTGGCGAGGGCACTGATTTGAATAGTCTGCCTTGGGTGCCGTGGGCGGCCAGTGTGCCCTTTACGCTGTCGAATGCGCCCGGGGCGCATACACTGACGGTTGAGTTGCGCGACGAGTTGAAACGCGGGACTAAGATGACGCGTGTGGTCAATGTGGCCGACCTGGTGGCGACGGAAACGGTGACACCGACGACTACAGCGACCGCGACCACGGCGGCGACCTCAACTGCACAAGCCACCGCCACTTCAGCAGCCACGACGACGGCCACTCCACAACCGACTGGCACGGCCGCAGCGACAACAACTCCCACGCCAACTGCGACCGCCACACCAACCACCGCCGCCACATCGACGCCGGCAGCAACAGCGACCACTGAACCGACAGTCGCACCCGCGCCGCTCGAAACGAGCACGCCCGCGTCGACGCCAACGGTTCAAATGATCACGCTTCAGCCACCCACGTCGACGGCGCAAGCCGTGGCGATTGTGTTTCCAACCAGCGTATCGGCTTCGCGCTTGACGCCACCTGCGCCGCGACCCGTTCCGACCGAACGGCCGCTGATCGCCTTGTTCGATCGTGCTCCCAGCGATGCGCTGATTCTGATCTGCGGTCTGCAGGCCGCGGTACTCACGATCGGGGTGGTGGCGCTCGCCGTGCGGATTATCAGTCGACGCAAGGCTTGAGTCGAGTGATATAATGAGTTCAAGTTCAGCCTCTGGCTGAAGATTTGTTGTTCCTCAGCGCGGAGCGTTCATGATCAAACTCATCGCTCTCTACAAGCAACCCGAAGATATCGAAGCCTTTGAGCATCACTATGCTAATGTCCATTTGCGCCTGGTCGAGAAGATTCCCGGCCTGCGTAAGACCGAATGGACGCGCATCATGGCTGCGCCCGATGGGGCCGCGCCGTATTACATGATGTTCGAGATGTACTTCGATAACATGGACACCTATAAACAAGCCATGCGGTCTGAAGAGAATCAGGCGGCCGGAGCGGACCTGATGTCGTTTGCTAAAGACCTCGTGACGTTGATGGTGGCCGAGTCTTATGAAGACGAAGTCAGGCCGGGTGGCAATTAGCATGACGGAGCGTGTGTATACCGGGCAACCGGCAGATAGTTATGACTTCAGATATATTCTCTATCGCAAAGAGAACCGGGTCGCCACGCTTACGTTCAATCGGCCGGACGTATTGAACTGTGTCAACTATCCGCTGTTGCTTGAACTGACTACTGCGCTGCATGATGCGGCTTTTGATGACAGTGTGGCTGTAGTGGTGTTGACGGGCGCAGGCGAGCGGGCTTTCTGCACCGGCGCAGATATGATCGAGCAGCAGCAATTCGTCGAACGGCCACGCGATTACTACAAATGGATGGGCGCATTCATCGACGCGCACGAAAAGCTGCGCAACGTGGGCAAGCCGACGATTGCACGCCTGAACGGGATCGTCGTGGGTGGCGGCAACGAATTCAATTTGTCGTGCGATCTGGCGATTGCGGCCGACGACATTTACATTCGGCAGGTTGGCGCGAGTCACGGATCGGTGGCGGCGGCGGGCGCGACGCAATGGCTGCCGTTGGTCGTGGGTGAGCGTCGGGCGCGTGAAATCCTGATGCTCAACGAACCGATCTCGGCCCAGCAGGCCGTGGAGTGGGGCCTGGTCAATCGGGTGGTGCCGCGTGCTCAATTGGATGCCGCGGTCGAAGAGTTGGCGCAGAAGTTGATCGCCAAGTTCCCGGAGATCATGCGGTATACTCGTCAACAACTCAACTTCTGGAAGGATTTCGCGTGGCATATGACCATCGGCCATGCGCGGGACTGGCTGGCGATCCATAACACATCGCCGGAAGTCTTCGAAGGCGTGCGGTCTTTTGCGGAGAAGCGCCGTCCCGATTACGACGCGCTGCGCGAACGTGCTGAAACCGATCGGTCTGCCGAGTATCCGCACGGGGCACCGCTCAAGACGTGTCCGCATTGCGGGGCCACCAATCTACCGGCGCAGTTTGAATTCTGCGGCAAATGTGGAGGTAAGTTATCTTGAGTTTCAAAGATCAGGTGGTGTTAGTCACGGGGGCAGGGCGCGGCATTGGCAAGGCGATTGCGTTGGCCTTTGCGGCTGAGGGTGCGCGCGTTGCTGTCAACGACGTCAACCCTGATTCGTGCGAAGCCACAGCAATTGCGATCAAAACTCGGGGCGGCGAGGCGATTGCCTGTCACGCTGACGTGGCTAACAAGATGGCTGTACAGTCGATGTTGATCGATATTGAGGATCGTTGGGGGCGTGTCGACGTGCTGATCAATAACGCAGGCGTCGAACCGCATAAGCCGATCTTGCAGTTGGACGAATGGGATTGGAATCGCACCATCGACGTGAATTTGAAAGGCGCGTTTATTTGCTCGCAGAGTGTGGGCCGCATGATGCAGAAGCAGGGCGGCGGCGTGATCGTTAACATCGCATCGATCGCCGGGCGAGCGTTTGGCTTACGGGATCGATCGGCTTACGTGGCCAGCAAGACGGGGCTGATCGGTTTCACCAAAGAGTGTGCGCGTGAATTCGCTGCATACAACATTCGCGTGAATGCCGTGTGTCCAGGCGTGATCGTCACTGAGATGACGGCGCATCTGCGTGACAACGAAGCGCAGCTGAAGAAGTGGCTGGAAGATATTCCACTGGGGCGCTTAGGCGAACCGGACGATGTAACCGGGTTAGTGTTGTTTCTATGTTCGGATGCGGCGCGCTATATCACTGGCCAGGCCATCAACGTGGATGGCGGCAAAGTCATGCTGTAGTCTGATTGTTCACACGTCATTCTTTACTCGTTAAATTAGGAGCAGTGTGCGTAATCTGAAATCGCCTTTTTTTGCTATTATTCTGTTGTTTGGGGTGCTGTTGCTAGTTGGTGTGCCGTTGTTGACGCGCGGCAACTTGCTGCCTCAACCTGCGGTAGATGACAGCCGCTTCGTCGAGTATCGCAATCCGAGCCTTGGCTTTCGTGTGATGCGGCCTGAGCCGTGGCAGGTCGCAGAAGATCGACGTGAGGTGCTCGGCACGGAAACGCCGACCAGCCTGCATGCGGTTACTTTCGTGCCAGGCCAAGACTCCAAAACCTTAGTGGTGGTTTTTGTGCAGACCTTAACCACGACAGAGACGCTCGAAAGTTTTGCGAATCGGCAAGTGGACTCAATTCAAGCCGTATTCGACAACGATCAATCGGCGCCCGCGCTCGCGTTTGCCACACCTAGCCTGGTGACGGTTAACGGCCGCGACGCAATCGCCACGGAAGCGACGTTTGAAAAAGACGGGAGCAAACTCAAGGCGCGTCTCATCATGTTGCTGGATAATTTGCGCGGCTATGCGCTGGTCTACATCGGGCCAGAACAAGGCCGTTTTCCCGAACGCTATCAAAGCATGGTTGATTCTTTTGATCTGGTGAAGTGAACGAATTGAACTAATAGTCTGAATTTATTCTTAGCGAGTTATGCTCTCCTTGATTTGAAAGGAGTGGTGTGCGTCTGAATCATCAATTGCTGCCGATGGTCGATTATCACAAAGCGAAAAAACTGCTGTGGGATCCGCTGGATATCGACTGCGCCCGCGACCGGCGCGATTGGACTACGCTGTCTGAAGTGGAGCGCGATCTGATCCTGCGGGTGGTGGCATTGTTTCACATGGGCGAGGAAGCCGTAACCCGCGATCTGGCGCCGTTACTCATCGCGATCCGGCGTGAAGGCGTTCATCTTGAAGATGAATTCTTCCTGGCCACACAGATCTTTGAAGAAGCCAAGCACGTGGAGTTCTTCGATCGCTGGTTCGATCAGGTGATCGGCGACAAGGTCGATCTGGCCGCGTTTCTAGGTCCGCACTATGCCCCGATTTTTCAACAAGCCCTGCCGGAGGCGTTGAATCGCTTGCTGACCGACAACTCGGCGGCGGCCCAGGTGGAAGCCAGTGTAATCTATCACATGATCGTCGAAGGGGTACTGGCCGAGACCGGCTACCACGGCTTCTATCAGGCCTTGAAAGAGCGGCACTTGTTGCCCGGCCTGGTGCAAGGGATTGAACTGATTCAACGCGACGAGGCTCGGCATATCGCCTTTGGCGTATATTTCCTGCAGCGGCACGTCCGCGCGCAGCCGGACCTGTGGTCGACCATTGAATATCGGATGAACGAGATATTGCCGAGCGCGCTGGCGATTGTCGGCGATACGTTCCTGCCTTACGGCGATACAATTCCATTCAACTTGGATATCGCCGAACTGGTGACGTATGCCAGCGAACAGTTTACCAAGCGAATCTCAGCAATCGATCGGGCGCGTGACTATCAGCCCGAGCCGCCGCCGGTTGTCACCCAGCGTTATGGCTGGGCCGGCTGATTGACCTCCTGCCATGATCGGACAATTCATCGACGGCTATCAGATCACGCAGTCGTTGGGGCGCGGCCGCAGCGCCGAAGTACATGTCGCGCGGCAGCACCCGGTCGAGCGCTATGTGGCGTTGAAAGTGTTCGACGCGACCACATCTGCTGAAGCGCTCAAGCGCCTGGGCGCGCTGCTCGCCACCTTCGATCACACGCATGTGTTGCCTGTGTATGCCAGCGGTGAGGCGAACGGGTGTGGTTATTGGGTGATGCGCTACATGCCCGCCGGCAGCCTCGAAACCAAATTGCGCGCGCACCGCTTGACATCGGACGAGATCGATCGCCTGATGGCACAGGTCGCGCCCGCGCTGGATTACGTGGAGCAGCATGGTCTGGCACACGGGAACCTCAAGCCGTCCAACATTTTGCTCGATCATTCCGGCAATGCGTTCATCAGCGATATCGGCTTAACGCCTCAACCGTCGGACTATCAAGCGCCGGAATTGAAAGGCGCGAAGACGCCAGACAGCCGATCGGATGTGTACAGCCTCGCGGCGATTGTCGTCGAGGTGATCACTGGCCATGCCCCGATCGATCAGCATTTCCCGGCGAATACTTCAGGGTCGAAGATTTCGCCTGCTTTGGAATCGGTGTTGACCAAAGCGTTGGTGTTCGATCCAGCTCAACGCTACGCCACGCCGCTGGAATTTGCCGCCGCCTTTACGCAAGCGCATACCTCGAAAGCGGCTGCGACTGCGCCAATTGCGACAGGTGAGGCGGCGATTGAAGTGCGGCGAATTCGTCCGCGCCGAGCGGGAGGAAGTTGGGGCTGGCTGGTTGGAGGCGTGATCGGGTTAGGGATCGTCGCCGGATTGATCGCGATGTTGTCCAGCCGCACGCCAACCGCTGCGCCGATTGCTTCACCTACCTCAATCGTTACGCTGGCTCCGTCGCGAACGACTGCCGCGACAGTTGCCGTGATCAATGCGACACCCACTCAAACTCAGCCGCCAGCCTCACCGGCGACGACTGTGCCAACGCAGTTACCGACAGCGACTACGGCATCGGCAGTTGCGATTACGCCTACAATTTCGGCGACCGCCACGCGCACGCTCGCGCCAACGCCGCGCCGCCTGCGTCCGACCGCCACGCCCACGCTCACCATCGAGGCGTTCACACTGTTAGTGCCGCGTACCGATACGCCGGAACTGCTGAGCTTATCTTTCCGGACATACGTGCGGCCAGACAACATCAGCCCGGTTGGCACCTTGTCGATGGGCGTACCGGCCGTTGAACCGTTTGTCATCAGCCACGATCTGGCGGATGTCGGCGCGGGCGAGCAAGTGCTGCGCGTCGGCGTGCGCGTTGACTGCACCAAAGTCGTCGGGCCGCTGACGTCCGATCGGGTGGTGATCACCCTGCGAACTAAGGCGGGGGCGGTGCTGGCCACGCAGTCATTCGAGTACATCAAGCGCTGGTGCGAATAACGTTCAGGGGAGGACGACATGATGTACACCTCGCTGCTCGTATCCACAGTCGAGCACGCTGGGCTGATCCAGCTCAATCGGCCGCAGCAACTCAACGCCCTGAATGTCACTGTCATGGAAGAAGTCGTGACGGCATTGGAGGCGTTTGATCAAGACCACTCAGTTGGCTGTATTGTCATTACCGGCAATCAACGCGCCTTTGCGGCAGGGGCGGACATCAAAGAGATGGCCGATGCTACAGCGGTTGAGATGCTGCTGCGCGATAACATCAAACGCTGGGATCGCATCAAGCAGATCAAGAAACCCATCATCGCGGCGGTGTCTGGCTATTGTCTGGGTGGTGGCTGCGAACTGGCGATGGTATGTGATTTGATCCTTGCGTCGGAGTCGGCGCAGTTCGGCCAACCGGAGATCAACCTGGGCGTGATTCCGGGCGCGGGTGGTACGCAGCGTTTGACGCGCGCCATCGGCAAGAGCAAAGCGATGGACATGGTGCTGACCGGCCGATCGTTAACGGCGCGTGATGCCGAGCAGGCTGGCTTGGTGGCGCGCGTCGTGCCAGTGGAAGTGTATCTGGCTGAAGCCCTAAAATTGGCTAATGAAATCGCCGCACGCGCCCCGCTGGCCGTGCGATTGGCCAAAGAAGCCGTCAATAAAGCATTTGACACCTCGCTCAGCGACGGCCTCGAATTTGAGAGGCGCTTGTTCTACCTCTTGTTTGCCACAGCCGATCAAAAAGAGGGCATGCAGGCCTTCATCGAAAAGCGTTCGGCTAACTGGCAAGGTCGCTAAGGGTCGTGCATTAAGCCACATTAGAAAATCCTCATCAAGATTTCATCAAGGTAATAACCTCGCCTTGCATAATGAGTTATTCAATTTAGCCGAGGAGACCATGCATGCCGCCCGTGAAGAAGAAAGCCGCGCCTGCGCCGCGCCGCCGTAAACTATGGTTACTCGCATTCGTCCCGGTTGTTCTGGTGGTCTTGGGTGTCGCGACGGTGGCCACGGCGATGTCGTTTGAAAATCATGACGACTTTTGTGCCTCGTGCCACTCCGAACCGGAGAGCACCTACGTTAAGCGTGAGTCTGCTGCTGCTACGGATCTCGCTAGTTTTCATAGCACCAAAGATGTTCACTGCATCGATTGCCATTCTGGGCAGGGCGTGATACCGGGTCGCCTCGATTCGTTCATGTTAGGCACGCGCGATCTGATTTCATGGACGCTGGGCAAGGCCCAGCAACCAGCGGTTCACACCGTGCCGATCGGTGATGTGAACTGCCTCAAGTGCCACGGCGATCTGACACAGGATCGCACCATGAACAACCATTTCCACGTGTTTCTGACACGTTGGCAGGCACGGGATACGAACGCCGCCACCTGTGTGAGTTGTCATGAATCGCACGTCACGGACGGCGAAGCGCAGCTGCGCTTCCTGAATCGCGATCGAACCGTACAGGTCTGTCAGGCCTGTCACCGTGTCCTGGGCGGAGGCGACTAACTACTCAACCTCGCGGGTCAATACGACTCGCGAGGTTTTTGTTTGACAAGGTGTGCAGTCGATGATAGGCTTGTTTTGCCCCATAATTCCACACAAAGGACACGGGATGTTTGCCACCTTACCAACCGACTATCGCCTCTTTCTCAATTGGACCTGGGCTCAACTAGACCCTTACTATCAGGATTTGCAACAACGCGCTTTGACAGCCGATAACGTCGCCACCTGGTTAAGTGATTGGTCGCGATTGAACAAGACCGTGCAAGAAATCTATTCGCGTTTGCACGTCGCTTCAACGTTGAACACGGCTGATGCCGAAGCCGAGCGGAACTATCTGACGTTTCTCGGCGAGGTCTACCCTAAAGTAGAAGAAGCCGAGCAAGGCTTGAAACAGAAGTTGCTAGCGAGTGGCTTGAAGCCAGATGGCATGGACATCGCGCTGCGCAACATGCGCGCCGAAGCCGAGCTATATCGCGAAGCCAATCTGCCGCTGTTGACCGAGAATCGCAAGCAAGGTCAGCAGTACAACAAGATCGTCGGCGCACAGACGGTTGTGTGGGACGGACAGGAGATCACCTTACAGCAAATCCGACCGATTCTCCACACACCCGATCGAGGTACGCGCGAACGCGTCTGGCGTTTGGCCGCACAACGCTGGCTGGCCGATCGCGCGGCGATCAACGAGTTGTGGGGGCAGATGGTGCCACTGCGCCAGCAGATCGCCCGCAACGCCGGTTACGACGACTTTCGCGGCTATACGTGGCTCGATCGGCAGCGCTTCGACTACACGCCCGAAAACTGCCTGGAATTTCACGCGGCGATCGAGGCGGTGGTGGTTCCGGCGGCCACGCGCATATACGATCGGGCGCGGCGCAAACTAAACGTCGAAACGCTGCGGCCCTGGGACCTCGATCTGGATCGCGATCCCATCAACCTGCCGGCCTTGCATCCGTTCCAGACCATCGACGAACTGATCAGCAAAAGCGCGGCGATCTTCCAGCACGTCGATCCGCAGCTGGGCGAATACTATGCGACGATGCGGCGCGAAGGCTTGCTCGATCTGGATAACCGCAAAGGCAAAGCGCCCGGCGGCTACTGCACCGAGTACCCCATTACGCAGCGGCCCTTTATCTTTATGAATTCCGTCGGCGTACGCGACGATGTGCGCACGATGCTGCACGAATCGGGGCATGCGTTCCACGTGTTTGAGACCGCACATCTGCCGTATGTGCAGCAACTACAAATCACCATGGAAATCGCCGAAGTCGCTTCGATGTCGATGGAACTTCTGGCAGCGCCGTACCTGTCCGACAAGTACGGCGGCTTCTACACAGGCGACGATTATGCGCACGATCGCATCGAGCACCTGGAGCGCATCATTTTGTTCTGGCCGTACATGGCCGTCGTTGATGCCTTCCAGCATTGGGTCTACACCAATCCGAACGGCGCTGATCCAGCGGCATGCGACGCCAAGTGGGCAGAGTTACACCAGCGCTTCATGCCCGGCGTCGATTGGAGCGGCCTTGAAGCTGAAATGATGACAGGCTGGCATCGCAAGCAGCACATTCATCGCAGCCCGTTTTACTACGTGGAATACGGCCTCGCTCAGTTGGGCGCGGTGCAAGTGTGGGCCAACGCGTTGAAGGATCAGGCCGGTGCGCTGGCTGCGTATCGACGAGCCTTGTCGCTCGGCGCGACGAAGCCGCTACCCGAATTGTACGCCGCGGCCGGAGCTAAGTTCGCGTTTGATGCCGGCACGTTGCGCATGGCCGTCGATCTGATCGAAACGACGATTGCGCAATTTGAAGGCTGAATCTAACTTAACCGTGGAGAGCGCAGAGGTCGCTAAGTCATGACACAGCCTCTGTGCTCTTTGCGCGCTCTAGGGTAGGACTAACAATGACTACCTGTCTGGTACTGGGTGCAACGGGCTTCATTGGCGGACAGATCGCGCGATCGGCGTTGGCACGTGGCTGGCGCGTGCGGGCTTTGCGCCGCGATCCGAGTTCGGTCGGTGCGATTGGTGATCTGCAACCCGAGTGGATCAATGGCAGCCTCGATGATCCCGCGGCGCTGATCGATGCCATGCGCAGTTGCGACGTGGTGTTTCACGCGGCGGCGGCCTATCCGCACGCTGCGCACCACGTTGATCAACACGTGCAGGCCGCGGTTGCTCAGCTGCGGCGTGTGCTCAGTGCCGCACGCGAAGCCAAAATCCAGCGGTTGATCTACACCAGTTCATTTACAACCATCGGTCCGGCGCGCGAGCCTAACCGCAGTGCTGACGAACTCGATTTGTATCGTCCCGGCTCGGCGGGCGATGCCTATTACGAAGCGAAGTGGGCGATGGAAGTCGAGGCGCTCAAAAGCGACGTGCCCGTAGTTGCGCTGTGTCCCTCTGCGGTGTTCGGACCGGGCGATGTGCATCTATCGGTCAGCCAGATCGTCGTCGATACGGCCAAGGGCAAGATGCCCGTTTACTTCGACGCGACGTTTGGCACAATCGATGTGCGCGACGTGGCCGAGGCGCACCTCAACGCGGTGGAGCGCGGGCGCGTGGGCGAGCGCTATATTCTCAGCGCGCACAACCTGACACTTCTAGAAGGCTTAACTGTCGTGGCGCGTGAGGCAGGCGTAAAGCCGCCGCGCATTAAGATCGGGTCGAATGTGCTGAACGCGATCATCGCGGTCGGACAGTTCTTGCCCGGTGGACAGATCGGTCATTTGCGGACGATGCGTTTCTGGCAACCGCTGAACAACGCTAAAGCCGTGAACGAACTAGGACTGACGACGCGCCCGGTAACCGAGACGATGCGGGCTGCGTTGCAGTGGTTCAAAGAGCGCGGGCTGGTTTGAAGGCGAGGAGCAGGGATCAGGGGGGTGAATTTTCTGCATCCTGCATCTTGCATCGCGCGTCACTTTTCACTCGTCGCTCTTCACGCGATAGTAGTGGTTCCCCGCGCAACTTTGGCAGATCGTTAAGTTGTTCTGCACGACTTCACGTTCGTTGAAGATTTCCTCGCCACACACCGCGCAAAAGGTTTTCGCTTCTGGCGTGCTGATGATCGATTCGAGCGTCGCGAGCAGCTGCACTTCTTGAATCGCCAGTAGCTCTTCATCGGGCATGCGTTGATAGCCGTAGAGATACGCTTCCCAACTATTCGTTGCTTCGGGCGCGTAGCGGGCCGCGAGGTCGCGGGCGGCCAATCGGGGCGTGAGACGAACCGCGCGGTTACTGTAGGTATCGACAAACGTCGCGGCGATCTTGCCATAGTCGGTTACACGCAGCGTGCGTCGTCCGACGAAGCAGCCCGTGGCGGCGGCAATGCCGTCGCTGAAACAGCCGTCGGTTTCGACAAAGGTCAAGAGACGTTTGTCGCTTTGCGGCAAATCGAGCTGCAAATGTTGCGCGGCCAATAAGCCCATTCGCACGCCCAGCACCTGACGCGGGCACAGGTGGGCGTGACGGGCGGCGGTGACCGCTAACAGGTCTTGAAGGGCAGACACAGTTTCTCCCGGTCGAAAATCTGGCGCTATGATAGTCGGTCTTGGACAATCGGGCAAACCTCACTATTGACAACGCTCTAGATCAGGTATAATCATTTCGTCACTGTAGTGAAGGAGATAGCAGCATGACTTACTCAGAACCCGAACTTATTACGATCATCGAAGGCCCGCCGCCGGAATTTGTGCTGGCCCAGGATGTGTGGTCGGCCTCGACCTGGGAAGGCACCAAGCCCCGATCGGTGGGTGTGTGCCAGATGCGGACGTTCAATGCGGCAGCACTGATGGAGCGCTGCACGCGCGCTTGGCATGAAGGCCGATCGGTTCATCTGGATTTCCCGCAGATGGATGGCCTGCGTCAGCAGGTGGAAGTGCTGGCCGCCAAGCCGGGTCGCGTTGAAGAAGGTGACTTGTTGTACCTGTGGGTGGCCGTGCCGAATCTGGTGGCTGATAATCAACTGGATGAGGATGTCGACGTCGATGACGAAGAAGACGATGACGACCTCGGTTCGTATGCTTAAACTGAACTGAAATTTCAGTCGGAACGATCACTGAGAACACGGAGAGTTGGTGCTCCGTGTTCTCTTGTTGTCAGGCTGGCTAGGAGGTTGAAAATGAGTGTTACTATTCCGGAACGCTTACTCGATTTGTTGGCGCGTGAGAAGAAGGCCTTTGCTTCACTCGCGTTGACACTCGCCGATGGCTCACCGCAAGTCACGCCGATCTGGTTTGACTGGGACGGCACGCACATCATTCTGAATACAGCGCGCGGCCGCGTCAAAGATCGTGTGATGCACAAAGGCGGCAAGGTCGCGCTGCTGATTGTCGATCCCACTGATCCGTATCGCTACCTTCAGATTCGCGGCCAGGTAGAGGTGGAAACGGAAGAGGGTGGCTACGATACGATTTGCGATCTGCGCGTCAAGTATCGCGGTGATCGTAACTACCCTAAGAATCCGGGTGAAGTGCGCGTAACTTACAAAGTGCGCCCGGACAGCGTGTATCCACGACAGTAACAGTGGCTCGCTCGGCGCGGTAAGCCGATCGGATATGAAACGACCCCGTCGAATTTCGGCGGGGTCGTTGCGTTGTTGTCACTCTCACAGGCGGATATAGCGCCGCCATTCCGGTCGAATGTCCGACGTCATGATCAGGTAATTGGTGCGCGGCATCTTCGGCTCGTAGTTCGGATTGAAGAAGCGCATGCCGGCTTCGTGCATCGAGCGGCCGCCTTTGCGCTGCTGGCAGCGCGGACAGCACGCGACCGTATTACCCCAAGTGTTGGGTGGAATGTGATTGGCGCGGCAGTGCCACTGCGGAATCACATGATCGATGGTGGCTTCGTGCGCGCCCAAGCGCTTGCCGCAGTATTGACACGTGTGATGATCGCGGGCCAGCACGCCGCGCCGGCTCCAGCCTACGCCGCGCCGCGGCACATTGACGTAGTAGCGCAGCCGCAGGACGCTGGGCATGGGCTGACGGGTGGTCTTCGAGCGCAGCTCGCGCCCGGGCACGGTCTCCACCAGGTCGACCTTGCCATCCATTAGCAAGCCAATGGCGCGGCTCAATTTGACGACGGCCAACGGCTCAAAAGAGGCGTTCAACAGCAACACGTTCGTCATAGCGCTTCGGTTCAATCGTATCGTACTAAATCGTAATTGTCGTTAACACCGTGTGATCCATATTTAACAAACGGCCAAAGTATAGCAGAATCTGGCCTAAAACCAAAATTCAACTGCACCCGATAAGTTGCGGAATTCTGCCAACCGATCGGCTTGGGCCGCGACTTCGGGCATAGGTTGCAACCCACAATTGATAATCCTAGCCGATGTTCCGCATGGCCGCAAGTAGTTGACGCCCATTGGGTCACGGGGTACACTCAGGGCACAGCGACAAGGCTGGGCGCGGTTCCAAGTCACTTAGCCAGGAGTGGACATGGCCTACGCAACGATTTCATGCGACGTCGAGGCTGGCGTCGCCACCCTCACGTTTAACCGTCCTGAAGTTCGTAACGCTTTCAACGATGTGATGGCCGACGAAGTGCTGTCGGCGCTCAAAGCCGCCGAGCGTGATGACACCGTGCGCTGCCTCGTCGTGACTGGGGCGGGCGCGGGCTTCTGCGCGGGACAAGACCTGGCCGCACTGCGTGATCGAACCGAGGACGTTTCATTTCGAGAACATCTGCTGAAAACCTACAACCCAATCGTGCTCAAACTCCGCTCGATCGAAAAGCCCGTCATCGCCGCGATCAATGGCGCGGCGGCTGGCGCAGGCTGGGGCATTGCGCTGGCCTGTGATGTTCGCTACGCGGCCGATACGGCTAAGTTCCGCCTCGCGTTCAGCGGCATCGGCCTCGCGCCAGATTCCGGCACCTCGTTTTTCTTGCCAAGGCTGATCGGTTTAGGGCGGGCGCTGGAACTGGCTTATACCAACGATGTCCTCGATGCGGCGACAGCCCTTTCATTAGGACTGGTCAACAAAGTCCTGCCAGCCGATCAGTTAGTGCCGACGACCCTGGACTTGGCGCGCAGATTAGCGCAAGCGCCTACACGCGGTTTGGGACTAACCAAACGCGCGATGAATCACGCCCTCAATGTCGATCTCGCGGCGGCGCTGGATTATGAAGCATATCTGCAAGACATCGCCGGTCGCACGGCCGATCACCGCGAAGGTGTGCAAGCGTTTCTGGAAAAACGCGCGCCGAAGTTCGTTGGAAAATGAAAATGCCCAATGACCAATGACAAATGCTTCGGAAGCAGGTCCGTCATTGGTTACTATTCATTTGTCATTGGAGAGATCATGGAGACCACCTGGCGACCTGTGCTGGCGACTGAAACCGAAAAACCGTATTGGAAAACGTTGCAGCAATTTGTGCGCGAAGAGCGCAGCAAATACAAAGTTTTTCCACCTGATAAAGATGTCTTTGCGGCCCTGCATCTGACACCTTATGAAAAAGTCAGCGTGTTGATTTTAGGACAGGACCCCTATCATGACGATGGGCAGGCGCACGGGTTATGTTTTTCGGTGCGGCCCGGTATCGCCATTCCGCCGTCGTTGGCTAACATCTACAAAGAACTGCACGACGACTTGGGCTGCAAAATTCCCAACAACGGCAATTTGATTCCGTGGTCGGAGCAGGGCGTGCTGCTGCTGAATGCGGTGTTGACGGTACGCGCGCATCAAGCCAACTCGCACGCAGGCAAAGGCTGGGAAACGTTTACCGATGCGGTGATCAAGGCCGTCAACGCCAAATCCGATCGGGTTGTCTTCGTCTTATGGGGCGCGTATGCGCGCAAAAAGAAACCGCTGATCGATGTATCGCGGCACGTCATCATCGAGTCGGCGCATCCGTCGCCGCTGTCGGCCAGCAACGGCTTCTTTGGCAGTCGGCCGTTTTCCAAGATCAATGCGGCGCTGCGCGAGGCTGGCAAACCGGAAATCGATTGGCAGATCCCAGATTTATGAATGACCAATGACTAATGCCACATGACAAACGGGGAGGCAGCGATTTGTCATTGATCATTTGTCATTGTTCATTGATCGCTGGAGGCATATGGATATTATCGGCGTCATCGGCGCGGGGACGATGGGCGCAGGCATCGCTCAAGTGGCGGCCAGTCACGGCCACAACGTGGTGCTGTACGACGTGCAAGCGCAGTTCGCGCAACGCGGCTTGGAGCGCATCAAGCAGACGTTGGAGCGCGCCGTCGAAAAACAGAAGATCGATCGGGCGGAGTTGGAATCAACGCTGGGGCATGTATGGCTCACTACCGATCTGGGTGATCTCTCCACCACGACGATCGTGATCGAAGCGGTGCCGGAAGAGATGGCGCTGAAGCTCGATATTTTCAACGCGCTCGATCACTTGTGTTGCGAGGAGACGCTGTTGTGCAGTAACACCTCGTCGTTGTCGATTACGGCGTTGGGCGGGGCGACCCGCCGAGCCGATCGCGTGGCGGGGCTGCACTTTTTCAATCCCGCGCCGATTATGCGCTTGGTCGAAGTGGTGCGCGGCGATCAGACCTCCGATGAGACAATCACCCGCTTGCTTGATCTGACTCGACGGTGGGGTAAGTCGCCGGTAGTGGCGAAAGACACCCCGGGCTTCATCGTCAACCGCGTGGCGCGACCGTTCTACGGTGAGGCACTGCGCTTGCTCGATCAACGCGTCGCAGAGGTTGAGACGATTGATCGGATTGTGCGGGCCGCCGGTTTCAAGATGGGGCCGTTCGAACTGTTAGACCTAATCGGGTTGGATGTCAACCTAGCGGTGACTCAATCCGTCTACAACGCTTATTTCCACGAACCGCGCTTTCGTCCACAGCCTGTCCAACAACGCCTCGTCGACGCCAACCGCTTGGGGCGCAAGACTGGCCGTGGTTTCTACAAATATTCCACAGAACACTAACCTGAATTTCACATTCAGAGCTTGACCCCGACAAGTTTTCGCCCGTATAATATTCGAAACGCAAACCGGTTTGTGGTCTGTTGCCCCAATGCCCCTGTTTACGTGTGACTAAGCCCGATTAGTTGATAGAGGGTGCGGCATGTTTGGTTGCATACCATCGACTATTCGGTTGTGAGTTTCTCTTCGCCACTCCCGATCGCTATAGGCGATCGGGCCAGTGGCTTTTTTGTTGAGAGGAGGTGATCTGACGTCAAAACGTTGCTGTGCATGACTTGCTAATCGTTTCAAACGATGATAGCCCCACAACCTCAGGAGGAATTGCGACATGCGTAGTAACCGTGTGTTCAATGGCTTAATGATTGTCGCGCTGCTAATCGGCCTGCTGCCGGTAAGTGCCGTGTCAGCGCGACCGGCGTCGATCGCGCAACTGCCGCAGGCCAGCAATCCGGCCAGCGTCACGATCGCCGGCAGCCTGCAAAGCGAGTTGGGCTGCGGCGGCGACTGGGATGCCGCCTGCGCGAACACGCACTTGACTTACGATGCGAATGACGATGTCTGGCAGGGGACGTGGACCGTGCCGGCGGGCGGCTATGAATATAAGGCCGCGCTGAATGATGGTTGGACCGAAAATTATGGCCTGCACGCCGCACCGGGCGGCGCGAACATTCCGCTCACTCTTGGCGCGGGTACAACCGTCAAATTCTATTACGATCACAAATCGCATTGGGTCACCGACAATCAGAACTCGGTGATTGCCGTTGCGCCGGGCAGTTTCCAATCGGAACTGGGCTGCGCCAACGATTGGGATCCAAGTTGTTTGCGATCATGGTTGCAAGACATCGACGGTGACGGCATTTACACGTTTGAGACCACCGCCCTGCCTGCGGGCAACTATGAGGGCAAAGTCGCTCTCAACGAGGGTTGGGATGTAAACTACGGCCAGGGCGGCGTGCAGAACGGCGCAAATATCGCGTTCACTGTACCTGTCAACAACGCCAAGGTGTCTTTCCGCTACGATTCGACTTCACACGTTTTGACGATCTTGGCGGGACATGCTCATGACAACAACGTCGAGTGGGACGGTCTGCGACACGATTCGCGCGATACGCTGTATCGCACGCCGGGCGGCGCAGTACCAGCGGGTACGCCTGTTACGCTGCGTTTCCGCACTTTCCACAACGATGTGACTTCGGTGAAAGTGCGTGTGTACGATCTGAACGCGGGCGCACAGCAAATCCTGCCGATGGTGCCAGCCGCGACCAACGTGTCGTGCTATCAAGCGGGCTTGGAATCGGAGACGTGCGATTTCTGGGCAGTCACGCTGCCGAATGCCACGCCCGATAACTACTGGTATCGCTTCATCATCGCCGATGGGACGCGGACGGTTTACTATGCCGATAATACCGCCGCTCTCGACGGGGGGCTCGGCAGCCCCAGCAACGATCCGATCGATAACAGTTTCGCGCTGATGGTGTACGATCCGGCTTTCACCGCGCCCGAGTGGGCCAGCCACGCCGTGATCTATCAAATCTTCCCCGATCGGTTCAACAACGGCACGACCAAGAATGATCCGAAGACGGGTGACGTGCGTTACGACGATCCGATGATCAAGTTGCCGTGGGGCACGCTGCCCGAAGGCTTCTGCCGCAACTACGCGGGTGCGACATCGGCTTCTTGTCCGTGGCGCTTCGATCCGAATCCGCCCGCTTCAAGTCCGCTCGAACAGCCGCGCGGCCGCGATTACATGGGTGGCGATTTGCAAGGGGTGACCGAGAAGTTGCTGTACCTCAAGAGCCTCGGCGTCACGGCGATCTACTTCAACCCGATCTTCTGGGCGAAGTCGAACCATCGCTATGACACCGCCGATTACTACAGGATCGATCCGGCGCTGGGCACACTCAACGATTTCAAACTGCTGACGAAGGCGGCCAAGTTGTTGGGCATGCGCGTCATTCTCGACGGCGTATTCAATCACATGTCGTCGGACAGCCCGTTCTTCGATCGCTATCACCACTATCCGACGGTAGGCGCGTGCGAAGATGTGAACTCGCCCTATCGCGCGTGGTTCACCTTCCACGATGTCGCCGCTGGCACAGGCACGTGCGCGGGCAGCGCTGGAGCCAACTCCGCAACGTATGATGGTTGGTTTGGCTTCGACAGCATTCCCGTCATCAACAAGAGTCTGCCCGCCGTGCAGCAGTACTTCCTGACCAGCGCCAACAGCGTCAGCCGTTACTGGCTGGATCAAGGCGCTTCAGCGTGGCGCATGGACGTGATGGGCGACTCGTCATTCCCGGCTGGGTACTGGGAGATTTTCCGGCAGGTGGTAAAGAGTACCAAGAGCGACGCGTTGATCGTCAGCGAGACGTGGCAGAAGGACAGCACGCTGCTGCGGATGTTACGCGGCGATCGCGCGGATACCACGATGAGCTATCGGTTCCGCGACGCCGTGATCGGTTTGTTGGCGCCCGGCGGCTTCGACTCGAAGGGCTTCGCGGACAGCGGCCGCATCATCGCGCCGTCTGAGTTCGCCAATCGTCTTCTATCGATCCGCGAAGATTATCCAGATGCCGCGTACTATTCAGCCATGAACCTTCTCGATAGCCACGACACCGAGCGCTTGTTGTGGACGTTGACGCCCGGTGCGGACACAACGGCCGATAAAGAACAGAACGCCGCTAATGTGGCCGATGGCAAACTGCGCTTGCAAATCGCGTCGCTGATTCAGTTTACGGTGCCCGGCGCGCCGACCGTCTACTATGGCGACGAAGTTGGTATGACGGGCGATGACGATCCCGATGATCGCCGCACGTTCCCGTGGGGCAACGTCGGTGGCACCATCGACAATGCCTTGCTGCAGCACTATCGCAAGCTGGGTTTGCTGCGCCAAGTTTCACCGGCGCTCACCGGCGGCGACTTCAATGTGCTGCTCGCCGACGACGCGTCAGAAGTGATCGCCTATGGCCGCAAGGTTGACTATCAAGCGGCAGTGGTGCTCATCAATCGCAGCACCCAGACGCGCTCCGGTGCGATTCCAGTCGCGGGCTATCTGCCCAATGGCACCAAGCTGCAAACGATCTACGGCGTCGGCACGGGCGGCCCCGGCACAGTGACCGTCGCCAACGGACAACTGGTCGGCACGCTTGGTCCGCGCAGCGCGTGGGTGCTGCTGACGGGCTTCGTCGATCTGAAGCCGACCGCGGCCCCGAAGGGCCTGGCAGTCACCAACGAGGGCAACGCACAAATCAGTCTGGCGTGGAATAGCGTCTCCGGCGCGGTCGGCTATAACGTCTATCGCAGCCCGGTCAGCGGCGGCGGTTGGGTGAAGGTTAATGTTGCGCCGGTAACCGGCACGACGTTCACCGATACCGGCCTGCGCAATGCCACTCAGTATTACTACGTGGTCCGCGCGCTCGATGCGGTGGGCAACGAAAGTAAAGATTCGAATGAAGCCAGCGGGTTACCGCACCTCACGATCGGGTGGGCGAACCTGCAGTGGCCGCCGTCGATGAATCACACCATCAGCGCGATCAATCGCACCGACAATGCTTACGGTCAGGTCTGGATCGATGGCGCGACCAATCAGCCCGGCGCGACTGAGAGTCTGCGCGCGCAATTGGGCTTTGGCCCCAGCGGTAGTAATCCGGCGAACAATCCCGCGTGGACGTGGGTCGATGCCAGCTTCAACGTCGATGCGGGCAACAACGATGAGTTCATGGCGAGCCTGTTGCCCGATGTCGTCGGTTCATTTGATTATGTGTATCGCTACACGACCACCAATGGTCGCGATTGGCTGTACGCGGATCTCAACGGTCCGATCGCAAGTGGCGCGACCCCGCCGAATCCCGGCAAGTTGACGGTGAATGCCAGCTCAGACACGACTGCGCCGAGCGTGCCAACCGGCCTGAACATTATCGCCTCGTCACCAGCGGGCATTCAATTAACATGGGATGCAATTGCAGGTGATCCGACGTTGTATGGTTACGAAGTCCTGCGCAGCGCGACCGCGGGCGGACCGTACACTGTGCAGGCGCTCGTCGCAGGTACAAACAGTTACAACGACACCAACGTCGTCGAGAATACCACGTACTACTACGTCGTGCGCGCGGTCGATCTGTCATTCAATCGATCGGGCAACTCGGCAGAAGTGTCGGCGACGGCGACGCTGCGCACCGTCTCGCTGACGTTCAACGTGACCGTGCCGTCGACGACGGATGCCACTGGCCGCTCGGTTTACATCGCGGGCTTCCTCGATCGACTGGATGGCGGCCTGCCGCAGTGGAATCCGGGCGGCGTGGTACTGACGCGCGTCGATGCCACGCACTGGACGATCACGCTCACCGGTAAAGAGACGACCCAGATCGAGTACAAGTACACGCTCGGTGATTGGGATCACGTCGAGAAGGACAACACCTGTGGTGAGATCTCGAATCGTCAGTTGACGTTGAGCTATGGCAGTAACGGCTCGCAGATCGTCAACGATAACGTGCCGAATTGGCGCAACGTCGCGCCGTGCGGCAACTAACTCACCAACGTTGTAACGGCTAACAACAACCCGATCGGCTGCCGAAACCGATCGGGTTGTTTGTTGCCGACGGCGTGGCTGTGATAGAATTGCGCCGCTATCTTAACTCACCTCATGGAGAGTGTTATGAAAATCTATCTCACCGTGGGCCGCGGCGACGGCCCGACTCCCTTGGCCGCGTTTGACAATGCGATGTATGACGCGCACGTCGGCAACTACAACTTGATCCATCTTTCGTCGGTCATTCCACCGTACAGCACGATCGTACATGCGCCCTTTGTGGGTGAGCCAAAAGACTATGGCGATCGCTTGTACGTGGTGTTAGCGAGCCAGACTGAAACTGTGCCGGGCAAGTGGGCGTGGGCGGGCTTGAGTTGGACACAAGAGCCCAATACGCTGCGCGGCTTGTTCGTCGAGCAGCATGGTTCGTCGGAAGCAGAAGTGCGCCACAATCTCGAAGCGACGATTCGCTCGCTCATGGGCCGCCGCCCCTATGATTATGGCCCTATCAACATGGAAGTCGCCGGAGTCGAATGCAAAACCGAGCCGGTGTGTGTGATGGTGGTGGCTGCTTACAAAGCGTTGGGCTGGCACTAGCATCACGCCGGTCGTGCTACAATTTCCTTTATGACGCCCGCTCGATCTTCTGGAGTTAAAGTTGTCGTCGTGGGTGAAACGCCGCTAGTTGATGATCTGACGGCGCTGTGTATCGATGCGGGCCACACCACAGTTGCTTTCACCAGTGAAGATGTGATGCAAGAGACGGGCCTGACACGACTCGGCGACGATGCTCACACAGCCGACTTCGCGCTTGAGTGTCTCGTTGATTCGATCGATCTCAAACGCGACGTGGTACGCAGCCTCGATCGATCTCTGCCGCCCGATCGGCTGCTCCTTTCAACGTCACTCTCGGTAACCGCCACACAGATCGCGGCGTGGATCGCACATCCCGATCGCGTGGTGGGCCTTGGCGCGCTGCCACCGATCGGTAAAGGTAACCTCATCGAATTAGCCGCCGGACTTCAAACTCACTCTGCCTGGTTGGACAACGCGCAGCAATTCTTCAGCGATTTAGGTCTGGAAACGGCGGTAGTGCAAGACAGCGTGGGCTTAGTCTTACCTCGCATCGTGTGCGGCCTCGTCAACGAAGCGGCGTATGCGCTAATGGAAGATGTGGCGCAAGCCCGCGACATCGACACCGCGATGAAGCTTGGCACCAACTATCCGCGCGGGCCGCTGGAGTGGGGCGATTTGATCGGCCTGGACATCGTGCTGGCGGTGCTGCGCGGCCTATTCGACGAGTACGGTGACGATCACTATCGACCTGCGCCGCTGTTGAAGCAGTTCGTGCGCGCAGGTTGGTTGGGAAAGAAAAGCGGGCGAGGGTTTTATGAATATGGGGATCAGGGACTAGGGAGCAGGGATTAGGGCCGTATCTACTTGCCTACTTTCAATCCACCAACACACCTGCCTCGGCCAGAATCGACACCAACTTCGGCCAGTCCTTCTCGTTGATGCGCGCAGCCGTCGGCCCCAACGGTTCGATCGAGATGTTCCGCGTTTTCGGCGATTCTTGCAGACGCTTTAGAATCGCCGCGTCCTTCACGCGCACGATCACGGCGCGTTCCACTTTCACTTCTGTGCCTTTGCTCGACCAACGTTGAATCGCTTTGGCCAGCGTTGGCGGCAGCGCTTGACCGCTCGCTCGCGACAAGAAGTCGATCACTTTGGCCGCATCGATTTTTTGCGAGACCGCGCGTGCTAGTGATGACGGTGTCAGCCGATAACGATACGTGTCGCCGTCGATCGCGATCAACTCGGCGATGCGGGCCGCTTGGAAGCGATCATAGCGGCGCGCGGCGGCGACCTCAAGCGTAGCGTTGGCGCGCACCGTGAAATGCCGCGCGGGACGGCTATCAGACAAATCGGTCTCTAAGCCAAACAGCGCTGCACCAAGCGACGTGAGAGTGAACGCGGAGGGTTGATCGCCAGCGGCCAGATTAACAATCCCCAACCAGTGCAACGGGCCGCTCAAGATCGATCGGATGAGCGCGCCTTCCACCCGCTCCCACGCACTAAAGCCGCGTAAGTATTCACCACTATCGGCGGCGCGAACGTAATCGGCATCGAAGTCGGTGCGCAGAAAATCGGGCGACTGAGATTTGAGCCGCTGTAGCAAAGAATCGATGGTGTGCCAGGCTTGCGGCACTGCGGCGCGCAGCGCTTGCAAAATAGCCGCGCGGATAGCGACAACGTCCGTTTGAATCGAAACAGCGCGTTCGATTTGAAGCGACGCGACATGCGCCAGATCCGACCAAGTTGGATCGGCCCGCCACGCTTCAAACAAGCGCCGCTGTTGATCGAGTTCGGCGGCTTGCAGCCATTCAGTGCTGAGGCGCGCGTCGGGCTTCAAGCGCTGCCCGGCGAGTTTGACCAGTTGCGCGCGTTCGGCGGTGTGCAATGCGAAGTCGAAACGCGCACTATCAGCCTCACGCAGATACTTGGACAACCCGGTTCGTAGCAGGCTGGCTGTCGCTCGACCTTGCGTGCGTACGAACTGGTTGTGCAGATGGCTCAGCACGGTGCAGATATCGTCGGCGAGGCTGGCCGCACTGGCGCTGATCTGATCGGGCCCAGACGCAATTGGCAAAGGCTCGACGTTGGGTGTGCTGCTCTTTAAGCGTGGCAGCAGCGGCGCCAGTTCCTGCGGGGCGATGAACACTTCGCGCATCGTGCCGTTGGGCAGCTGCTCAAAACCCTTGTAAATCAGGCCCAAATACCACAGGCCTTCGGCGGCGTTAGCCGGTGCGCGCCATGGTTGCTCGCGTTCGAGGCGCGCTGGGCCCAGCAAGCGAATGACGCCGAAGCGTTGCGCGAAACCGGGCGCGGGCAATGTGCCACCGGCGGCTAATACAGTGCGCAACGCATCCCGCTCGGCCGCCGTGAGTTGATCGAGCAGCGGGCTCGATCGCGCCGGGTCGCCGATCGCGTTTTCTAACTGCGCGATCAGATCCCGCGGCTTCGCGCCGGTGGCATCGATCGACCAACGGGCGGCGATCACGCGCAGCAAAATCGGATCGACATCGAGGAGGCATTGCCGCAAAGTACGCATGTGAAAATTATAAATGACAAACGACTAATGACAAAAGACGGATGCTGGTGTGAGCATCCGTCTTTGGGTTGATCGAAGTGGTCGGGACTAGGCGGCGGCTTGCCGGGCCTTCATCGCGCGGAGTTCGTTGGCGTGCTCTTCGCCTTCGTGCTCAATCATAATCTGCACCAGTTTGGCGACCGTGCTGACGCGCCCCCACGGATGCAGCAGCGGCGCGGCCATCTGCTCCGGCGTCAACGCGCGAATGGCTGCCTTGAGTTCAGCGCGCGCCAGTTCCCATTCTTTGAGGATGTGATCGAGATCAAGCGTTTCGCGTGTCGAGACGGATTCGGCGTTGTATGCGTCGATACCGGCCGAGACCGGCGTGGCGGGCGTCTCGTTGCGGGCATGCGCGCGCAGTGTGGTCGCCGTTACATCGTCCCAACCGGTGAGATGCGCTAGAAACTGGCGCAGTGTCCAGCCGGGATAGATCTCGCTGTCGGGTACGAGATCGGCGATCAATGTGCGCATAGTCGCACGCGCGGCATCCAGTTCCTCGATAAGTTGTGTCTGTTCGTCGGTCATGGCTTCTCGCTTGGTCGGTCGATGTGTTGCAGATTATACCGTCAACTTGCGAACAAGGTTCACGAACCTAACTTTGATCGATGCGCCAGTAGGTGCTGCCGCCCGCGGCGGCTTCGCGCGCCATCAACTTGTATTCGATGAGGCCGCGTCGTAAAGCAGCCGTATCGTCGCTGTATTTGGCAAGCCGATTGTTAACCTGTTTCTCAGTGTAGCGTTGCCCGGGCTCAAAGGCATCGAGCACGTAACGCAGCAGCACCTGAAACTTCTTTTCCTGGGCTGGGAAGGAACGGATCGTGCCATCGGACCGCACGAAGGCCGCCATTACTTTGCGGTCATACGCCGTCCGATCGACCTCGTCGGCCAACTTGGGTAACTCTTCACGGGCAAGCAAGCGTTGTGCCATACTCTGAATCGCCGCGAGGTTGAGCGAGTACACGTTGTAGTATTGCTCGGCCTTGGCGGACACCAGTCCGACGTGCGACAGCATGCTTAAATGATGCGATACAGTGGAAGCACCTAATTCCAACATGGCGGCGAGTTGTTCCACAGTGTAAGATTGCTGAGCCAACAAGCCCACGATCTTTAGACGATTGGCATCGGCCAGTGCCTTGAAGAAATCGAGTAGTTCGTCGGTTGAAGTGAGTTCGGTCATTTTTATCTCCGTGAATCCATTTCGATATATATCGAAATGGATTATACCCGCTCCCGGCTCGTCGTCAAGTGAATATTGACAGCGCGCGTCGAGTGTGCTATTATACGTGTGGTATAATAGAGGCGTAGATGGGACGAAAGCCAACTGTAGAAGATCTGCTTGAAAACTGGGAAGGCGCTTACAAAAAGGGCCTGCTGAGCCTATGGCTGTTGCTGTTTCTGCATGCCCGCCCGGCCTATGCCTATGAATTGAGCGCCGCCGTCAGAACGCTTAGCCAGGGCACCATCACCGCCGACGATAACAGTATTTATCGCGCGTTGAACCGCTTTGAGGCGCTGGGCGTAGTAAACAGTGAACTGCGCCAGTCGGCGGTTGGACCGCAACGCCGCTATTATCAATTGACCGAGACTGGGTTGGAATTGCTGCGGCAGTTCATTCAACGGAATATTCTAGTGTTTGAACAACCGGAGATTGCGGCACGTCTTCAAGCGGTTGTAAATGCAGCCTGACAATAGACAGGGGTAAAGGCTATGACCAACGAATATCTGGAGCAACAACTTGAAAAGTGGCAGAGGATTTTGTTGGTGTTTGTCGGCGCGGCAGCCATGATGTGCGCCAGCACTTTTGGGATTGTGGGGGATTATTCCTTCTCATATGGCTGGGTCATGGCCTGGGTCGTCGTGCAACTCGGCACCGTACCGGTCGGGTTGTTGATGCTGTTCGCCAAGGATTGGCGACGCTTGCCGTTGACGCAACGCCTGAATACGGCCTTTGGCTTTCTGGGAACGGGTTGGTTGGGTTGGCTGGCAATCGGCTTCCGCCTTGCCGGGGAATCATCTTTGGCCTTTGCTGCTAGTCTATTGCCGGGTGCAGTGCTAGCGCTGATCTATTTGCTGTACCGTCGCATACATAGCGCTTCGGCGGAAGAAATCTTTCCTTAGCATCTGCGTCTCTTGCAAAGTTGGATCATACACAAACGGCTGAGCGTAATCGCTCAGCCGTTTGTTTTGCCTTGTCTACTTGTTCCCTGGCCTACTCTAAAACGATTGGTGTTCCGTCCGCGCGATGATCTCGTTTTGCAGGGCTTGACCCAGATCGCAGAAGTAGTCGCTGTAGCCGGCCACCCGTACGATCAGGTCACGATACTGTTCGGGGTTCTGCTGAGCGGCGCGCAAAGTAGCGGCATCGACGACGTTGAATTGGATGTGATGTCCGTCGAGTTTGAAGTAAGTGCGTACTAACTGAACTAATCCATCCAGCCCGGCATCATCTTTGAGCAACTGCGGCGTGAACTTCTGATTGAGCAGTGTGCCGCCCGTGCGAAGGTGATCCATCTTGGCGGCGGACTTGACCACGCTGGTCGGCCCGCACCGATCGGCCCCCTGCACCGGCGAGATGCCTTCTGACAGCGGCTCGCCCGCGCGGCGTCCATCTGGCGTCGCGCCGATCACCGATCCAAAGTAGACGTGCACGGTCGTCGGCAGCAAGTTGATGTGATATTCGCCGCCTTTGGTGTTGGGTCGCCCATCGACGGCGTTGAAATAGAGATCGAACACGGTGGTCATTACGCTATCGGCGTAATCGTCGTCGTTGCCGTAACGCGGCGTGCGATTGATCAACAGTTGGCGCGTGCGTTCTTGACCGACGAAGTTGCTGTCGAGTGTGGTGAGCATCGTTTCCATCGACAAGGTGTGTTGATCGAAGACGTGATACTTCAACGCGGTCAGCGCGTCCGTAATCGTGCCGAGGCCGACACCTTGCAGGTAACTGGTGTTGTAGCGCGGCCCGCCGTCGTGATAGTCCTTGCCTGTAGCGATGCAATCGTCGATGAGCAGCGACAAAAACGGTGCGGGCATGTAGGTTGCATACAACCGTTCGATAACGCTGTTGCCACGCAGTTTGATGTCGATGAAGTAACGCAGTTGCTTTTGGAAAGCGGCCAGCAAGTCATCAAAGGACTGGAAGTGCCGCGGATCGCCGGTTGATAGACCGATGGTCTTACCCGTGCGCGGATCGACGCCGTTGTGCAGCGTGATCTCCAGCACCTTGGGCAGGTTGAAGTAACCCGTCAGGTTGTAGTTCTCTTTGCCAAATGCGCCCACTTCCACGCACCCACTCGATCCACCCGCGCGCGCATCGACGAGTGATTTGCCCTGTCGCACCAACTCTTGCACGATGGCGTCGGTGTTGAAGATCGACGGTTGGCCGAAGCCGGTGCGAATGATCTTGGCGGCCCGCTTGATGAAGCGATCGGGGTTCTTCTTGCTGACCTGAATCGACGAACTGGGTTGCAGCAGGCGCATGTCTTCGATCACGTCGAGCAACAAGTAAGAGACATCGTTCACGGCATCAGAACCATCGGCTTTGACCCCGCCGACGTTGATCTGCGCGAAGTCGGTGTAGGTGCCGCTTTCGGCGGCGGTGACGCCCACTTTGGGCGGCGCGGGCTGATTGTTGAACTTGATCCAGAAGCAATGCAGCAGTTCTTCGGCTTGCTCGCGCGTCAACGTGCCTGCGGCCAGATCGCGTTGATAGAAAGGATTAAGGTGCTGATCGAGATGGCCGGGGCAGAAGGCGTCCCACGTGTTGAGTTCGGTGGTGACGCCCAGATGCACGAACCAGTAGTATTGCAGCGCTTCCCAGAAGTTGCGCGGCGCGTGCGCGGGCACGTGCGAACAGACTTCGGCAATCTGAAGCAGTTCCTGCTGCCGCTGTGGATTCGTTTCGCCGTCGGCGAGTTCGCGCGCGCGTTCGGCGTGGCGCTCTGCAAAACGAATCAGCGCGTCGGCACAGATGAACATCGCTTTCAGTTCTTCTTGCTTCGCGTACGCGTCGCGATCGGATAGGTAGTCCAATCGATCGAGACTCTGCTGAATCGCCGCTTTGAAATCCAACATGCCTTGGTGATAGATCTTGTCGTCGAGCACGGTGTGGCCGGGGGCGCGCTGTTCCATGAATTCGGTGAAGATGCCAGCTTCGTACGCGGCCAGCCACTCCGGCGTCATCTCGGCGAAGATCAGATCGCGCATGGAGCGGCCCTGCCACGTGGGGATGATGTCGTCGCGATAGATCGAGCGGGCGGCGTGATCGACCGCGAACGGGATCTTGTCGCGCGAGTTCAGGATGTCCAGGTCTTGCAGGCTGTGGCAGCACAGTTCGGGATAAGTGGGCGTGGCTTTAGGCGCGGGGCCTTTTTCGCCGACGATCAATTCATCGGGGCCGAGATAGATCGTCTTGTGCTCCAGCAGATATTGAAACGTCAAAGCGCGGCGCACCGGCGCAGACATCAAGGGCGTGTGCGAGCGATCGAACTGGGTGAGCAATTCGGCGCGCTCGGTGGCGATGCAGGGCTGGGCGTCCAGGCTTTCACGGCGCAGCCGTGTGACACGGTCGGTAATCATATTAGCCCCCAATAGTGACGGACAAATTGAATGCTTGCAATTGCTGTGCGATGGCGCGCATACGTTCAGCCGACGGCTGACGCGTCTCAAAGAGACGATACGGTTTATTCAAGCGCAGATATTTGTCGATGGCGATGTGATGGTACGGCAGGATATCGACGCCAGTCACGTGCGGCAGCGCGCCCGCAAACGCGCCGATCTGTTGTACAGTTGCGTCGTCGTCGTTGATGCCGGGCACGATCGGCACGCGGATGATGACGTGGTGACCGTCCGCCGACAGGGCCTGCAAATTCGAGAGGATCGCTCGGTTGGAGACGCCCGTAAATTCACGGTGCTTGTCGTCATCGATCACTTTGAGATCGTAGAGAAACAGATCGACGAAGGGCCGCACCCGATCGAGCGTGGCCCACGCCGCGCAGCCGCTGGTGTCAAGCGCCGTGTGAATCTCGCGGGCCTGGCAGGCTTGCAGCAATTCCAATAGAAAATCGGCTTGCCACAGCGGCTCGCCGCCGGAGAAGGTGACGCCGCCGCGTGATTCATCGTAGAAGGCGGCATCGCGCTCGATGGCGGCCATGACCTGCTCGACGGTCATTTCGCGGCCCACGCGTTCGCGCGCTTCGGCATAACATACGGCTTCGCACGTGCCGCACTGGGCGCAGATCGCGCGATCGGTTACGGGTTCGCCGTCGAGCCATTGAATCGCGTCGTGCGGACACGTTTCGATGCACGCGCCGCACTTGATGCAGCGATTATCGCGCAGCAGCATTTCCATGTGCGGCGACTGGCTTTCGGGATTGTGACACCACCAGCAGCTGAGCGGACAGCCTTTGAGAAAGACGGTCGTGCGGATGCCGGGACCGTCGTGGAT
Source organism: Anaerolineae bacterium (assembly GCA_046328575.1). Classification (GTDB taxonomy): domain Bacteria; phylum Chloroflexota; class Anaerolineae; order Fen-1058; family Fen-1058; genus JAGOBP01. The sequence continues at coordinate 31,500 of JAXLWI010000013.1, read as the reverse complement.
GGAATATTGTTTGATGTCGAAAACCAGGCCAGTTGTCATGGGGCAAGCTTACGCACAATGACGCGGTCTGTCAATTGACGAAGATCATGAATTGGGCGGGCGAAGCTTAGGGCTGATGGATGACGCCGAGGTCAGCTGCCAGATCGTAATAGCGCTGCGCTTCGGCTTGATCGCCGAGGACTTCATACGCGTGGCCGAGGTTCAAGTACAACGAGGGGTAGAAGTCGCGCACTCGATCGGCCTCGGCGGCCTCCGCGCGCTCGAGCGCGATTTGATTCCAGCGCAACGTCTCTTTAGGCGTCGCTTGAAAACGCGCCACGTAGTGCGCGGCGATGCAGGCTTCGTAGGCATCGGTGGCGGCGGCCCAGGCCTGTTGATAGAGACGCTGCGCTTCAGCGGGCTGACCTTTGAATTCAGCCTGCGCGCCGTCGAGACAGAGTCGGATGACGGGGTTGTCGAGGTCCATCGGCTATTTGGATTTCGCCCAGCGCGTGAACTGAGGAACCGTTTGACCCTGCGCCGAATGCGCGATCAACTGCTCAAGCCGCTTGAGGCGCGTGGCTTCTTGCTTGGCGCTGACGATCCACCACATGGCCGTTTTGCGATAGGAAGCGGGCTGCGCCTGAAAGAACGTCCAGGCCGCTTTGTTTTTCTTCAAGGTTTTTTCGTACTCGGGTGGGAGTGCGGCGGTGCGCTGTTCGTAGGCGTAGATGCCGGATTTGTTTTCTTTACGCGCCTCAAAGGCTTTCAGCCCGGCGGGCGTCATCAAGCCGAGTTGAGTCAATTCCTGCACACGTTTGATGTTGACGGCGCTCCATGTGCTGGTGGGTTTGCGCGGCGTGAAGCGGATGGTGTAACTTTCGTCGTCGACGCGCTTGCGAAGGCCGTCGATCCAGCCGAAGCACAAGGCCTGATCGACGGACTCCGGCCACGTGATACTCGGCTTGCCGGAGCTGGTCTTGTAAAAGCCGACCAACAATTCTTTTTCGGTCGTGTGATGCTTTTCAAGCCAGCGGCGAAAATCGGCGGGTGTGGGGAAGAAGGTTGGCATAGTTGTTAGTGAGATAGTTGGGTAGTTCGATAGTCGCGTAGTCGCGTCGTTGAATAGTCGGGCGGTTTGAGCCTTTACGCCCACACCACACGCAGACCGAGAAATGCGCCGAAGCGATCGGCTTCCTTGGCGATGGCGCGCTGTTCGATCTGGGTCAGTGGCCGGAAGGGCATGAGTTCGATCAGCGCCGCATCCTTGTGCAGAGTGCGCTTCCAATTGCCGACGATCTGGCCACGGATCAGCAGCGTGTTGGAGAGCGCGACGCCGCTGTTCGCTGCGTTGAGGCGCTCGAAGTGGGCGGCGTCAAACAGGGCGCTGCGATCGGCGTAACCGACAGTGTATTCGTCGAAGCTAGGCAGCAGGGTCGCCGTCAGCGTCGAGGCGCGTGCCGGAGCGATCGAAGCGGCCTGCCAGTAGACCTGATCGTCGATGACGCTCTGGTGCAGCTGATCTTTCGCCAGCTCCAGGCCGCGCTTCGCATCGGTTAGCGTCAGCCCCGACCACCACGCGAAGTCTTGAACTGTGGCGGGACCGTGTCCGACGAAGTAGCGCAGCGTCAACGTCGCCAACGCTTCATCTCGCGGCAACGTTTTGGCCTGCGGCGCACGTTCGTCCAGCAGCGCGTACGTGAATTGTTTGCCATGCCGCCCGCCGCTGCAAATCAAGCCATCCAGTTCGGCGCGCATCAGGAGATGGCTCAAGCGCTGTTCGCCGTCGCCGAGGACACCTGCACGTTTGAGCGCGGTGGCGACGGCGGTGCGCGGCAGCGGACCGTCGCGTAGGGTCTTGGTCAACACATTGTGGCTGCGCTTGAACAGCGCTTCATCCAGTTCCAGCCGACGCCATTGATATGCGCCCGCCGCTTTCACCCGTGGCGCGGTGAGGGCCAACATCCATCTGATGTCGGCAGGAGTGACAAAGTGCCAGGTAGGCCGCAACACGTGCGTGCGCAGAATGGAGCCGTCCTCCAGCGCCCGATCGAGATCGGCGTCGTTTAGGCCGGTGGTGCGCTGTGCCACCGCCCACTTGGCGCCCGCGTAATCCTGCGCCTGCACCGCGCCGAAGTGAGACACCACGTTGGCGGCGGTCTCGAATTTGGGACCGAGGAGATGTTGAGTGTAGAGACGGTGATGGATAAGGTCGATGGGCATTCGAAAAGTATACCGCGCCTTGCGAAGATTGGCGATGGGCTTGATCTGACAGCCGTGGCGCGTTTGCCCAGTCTCATGACGTGGCGAAAGTAATTCAACCGACAGAATTCGATTGCCCCGGATGACGAACGTCAACTCTGTCAGACGCAAAAAGAATCAACTATTTCCCGCTGAATATGCCTTGTCATTTCCACCTGAAGTTGATTTAATGAGTCCACGCGGCGGGGGCGTCTGATGGAGGAGGCCATGCGCCTTAAACTGATCGTCCGTTATCTCATGCTCGTCGCGGTCGCCAGTCTGTGCGGAGCCTGCGCGGTGTTGACGCCGCCCGAGTATTGGCCGGGTGACACTTGGCGCACATCCACACCCGAAGAACAGGGACTGGATTCGGCTCAAATCCTCAAGCTGCTCCAGGCAATTCAAGCCCGTGACTTGAACATCCATAGTTTGCTGATCATCCGGCATGGCTATCTGGTCAGCGAGGTTTATTTTCCGCCCTATCAACGCGAGATGAAACAGCCCGCGTTCTCTATGACGAAAAGTGTCACGTCGATGATGGCAGGCAAAGCCATGGAGGATGGTTACCTATCGGGCGTGGGACAATCGCCGCTGGATTTCTTCCCCGAGATCGATCGCGCCAAAGCCGATCGGTATCTGAAGGCTCTTACGCTTGAACATCTGCTGACCATGTCGGCGGGCTACAACACCACCACATTGCCCGATTTGTCCAACAAACCCGCCGACTTCAACACCGGCAATTTCATCCTCACTTACGACAGCGTTCTGTGGAAACCGGGCACGACCTTCTTCTACGACAACGGTTTGCCCTACCTCATGTCGATCATCCTTCAAAAGACCACCGGCCTGACGCTGCGCGAATATGCGCGCCAGAAGTTATTCGAGCCGCTGGGCATTACCGATGTCGATTGGTCCACCGATCCGCAGGGCTATACGACCGGCAATTCCGGCCTGCGGCTGAAGCCGCTCGATATGGCGAAGATCGGTTATCTGTATTTGCAGCGCGGGCGTTGGAATGGCGCGCAGGTGGTGCCCGCGCCGTGGGTCGCCACCTCAACCACGAAGCACATCGAGACCAAAGGCTTGATGAATGCCGCCGAGGATGACGGCTACGGCTACTGGTGGTGGATCGATGCGTTTGGCGGTTATTCCGCGCACGGCTTCGGCGGACAGTATATCTTCGTGCTGCCCAAACTGGATATGGTGGTGGTGTTCACCGCGGGGTTGCCCGATGCGCAGTTCCCCGCGCCCAAGCAGTTGATGCAGTCTTATCTGCTGCCCGCCGCATCAACAACGCGCGCGCTGCCCGCCAAGCCCGAGGCGTTTCAGAATCTTCAAGCGGCGATTCACGATATCGAGCATCCAGAACGGCCGGTGACACCCTTACCAGAAGTCGCGCGACAAATCTCCGGGCGGAGGTTCGCGATCACCGGCGGCGGCAGCGATTTATTCCAGGCGGTGACCTTTACCTTTGGGGCTGGCAATACTTACCGATCGGAGACGCTGTGGCCGGGCGATCAAACCGTGGTGGTGACGGGCGGACTCGATAACGTCTATCGGCTCAACCCGGTTGAATTCGTGGGGCCGTTGGGCGTGGAGAAATTGACGGTGGCGGTTAAGAGTTACTGGCAGAACGATCACACCTTTGTCGAACAGTACGTGCGCGACCTGTCTGCCGACATCGCCGTCATCACGCAGCGCTACACGTTCGATGGCGAGCGCGTCAGCATCGAAGTCACGTCGAGCATGAATGCGTTTACGCTGCACGTGTCAGGCGAGATGGCGAAGTGACTTGCGCCGGTTCAGGCCAAATAAAACACTTGCTCTCCGACCGCGTCCTCGCGGTCGGCTGTTGAGTTGGGTAATGCTCGCGGGGACGCGGCTGAAGCAATGAGTCGACATACCCAATACCCAGCATTATTTCCCATTGAATGCAAGCGACTCCCGACGTCGAAAGGAACGATTCTCATCTATCCTGGAACTGCTGCCCTCCTCTTCCTCGCAGGCAATCGGTGACCTGTTGCAGTACTGACCGCTAAGCTAGTACCAAATCCCCGTTGACCTAAGTATGACTCCTGCGGTAAATTCTGGACATTCGCGTAACACTGTGTGGCGAGAAGTCTCAACTCTTTGGCGCGTACTTGCGAGGCTTTAGCGACTGCCAAACACAAGATCGCGCTCTGGTTTAAGAAAGTTGCGCGCCCTCGCGGAAGTTTGGCGAGCAGCGGCGAAAAAGTTGCGAGATGTCGTAAGAATCTCGCAACCTCTATACAAATGATCGCGCTCACGTTTAATTGAGTTGCGACCTCTATACAAAAGTTCGCTGTCGCTTTTAATAAAGTGGTGAGTGGTCGCCACTTCTTTGCAATCTCTATACACAAGTTTGTGCTCTGGTTAAAGCCAATTTTAGGACCATTTAAGCGGATGTAAGCCTTGGTATCCAAAATGGGACTGGCCGCCCCATGCCAGTCCGGGCAGCAGAGAAGGACTTTTTTTGGCGGCATAGGGATGCCGCCGCTGCGTTTATCTCGTCAGACCGTTGCTCATTTATCTGGTTAAGAGCCGCGCTTCGCCGGCGTGGTCCAAATTCTTTAGGAGGGTATTATCATGGCGAAGAAGGCAGTTACCGCGCAGGAACGTTTAGAGCAGTTGATCGCAGGTGCTACGGCTAATCCCACCGGCCCCGGCTTAAACGTCCAAACCCTGCAAGGCTACGTGACGGAACTCAACGGTCTTGAAGCGGCGCTAAATCAGGCCAAACAGGCTCAGAAGGCGGCCACGCAAGTCCGCGATGATCGCCTGAAAGTGGTGCTGGCTGAAGTGCTCAAGGCCGAATTGGCCGTCAAGGCGCATTACGGCCCCAAATCGCCCAAAGTGAAAGAATACATTCTGTCTGCGCCCAAGGCGGCCAAGAAGCCAGCGGCTTAACAGCGGTGTGCCAACCGCATCTCGACAAGCCCTTCGGGTCGATGATGACTCGAAGGGTCTTCGTTTCTACTTGCATCCCGGCGCGGACTGGTGGGGAAGCAGGGTGCGCGCTCGATTCTCAGGCATCGCCCTTACACTCCAGCACGGTGGCTGCGCGCACGGAGACGTGAGAATTGCTTATTGGGTCTCAATCACACTATAATGGTTTCAGATTTAGCGGGGCTATCTTCAAGCCGGGTTTCACTTCATCATCAAGTCACAAGGGAGGAGTCAATCTATTTGAGGAGAGCATGACGTGTTTGCGAAACGAGTGAGTAGTTTGGTTGTAGCTCTGGCATTGCCGCTAGCGCTGGTCTTATCATTGTTGTTCGTGTTGGTCCCTGCGCCCGCTCGAGCAAGTATGAGCGGCTCCACCGTCAATTCGGTAACCCCTAATCTCGTATCCCCTAATACCCCGGTCGATCTGTGCTTCAACGTAGGCATTTACTCCCCCGATGATGAGTATCTGGCCCGTTTTGAGGTGAATTTGCCGGATGGCTGGACCGTCAACTCGGTGGCGAATACGCCGGGGAACCTGGGGGTAAACACCACGCAGGGCGTCGAGATCGGCAACGTCGTATACTGGCAGACCACAGAGGGCTATGGGGCGTGGTACAACCTTACCCTCAATTTTTGCGCCAATGTCACTGTCCCCAATGGTATGGGCGCGCCGTGGAGCTTGCCCTGGAACATCATCGGCGAGAACTATGGTGGTGATCCGCATGTGGTCAGCGGGGCGATCAATCTAGCTGTGGAAGAGGTCGTTCACCTGAGTTTGACCAAAGCGGTGACACCCACGGCGAATGTGTCGTATCACGGCGTGGCCACTTACACACTGGTCCTAAACAACCGCGGTATGTTAAGTGAAACGGCCGTGTTCTTCACCGACACGCTGCCCGCCGAGGTGGATTTTGGACGCTGGATTGATAATCCCGGCGCCAGCGTGAACAATGATGAAATTACCTGGAACGGTACGCTCACCGACAGTGGTATCCTCACGTTTACGTTTGCCGTCACGCATACCGGGGATTTTGAGGATGTCGTGGCCAATACCGCGGCGTTCAGCGGTACCATGGAGGCGGGCAACGCGACGGCGATCTTCACAGTGGAATCAAACTCGGCTGCACCCGTGCTGTCGCCGATCGGCGATCAGACGCTCGACGAGCTAACGCCATTGACCTTCACTGCCACTGCCACGGATACCACGGCAACGGTCTTAACGTTCACGCTCGATGCGGGTTCCGTGGGGAGCATCACGTCGAGTGGCGTCTACACCTGGACGCCGACTGAAGCGCAAGGTCCCGGCCTCTACACCGCTACGGTACGTGTCACTAATGGCACGTGGGCTGACCATGAAACTATTCACATTACCGTGAATGAAGTGAACACCGCGCCGGTGTTGGCGTCGATCGGCGATCGGGTGGTGGACGAATTGGCGACGCTCGTTTTCACCGCGACCGCCACGGACAGCGATCTGCCCGTCCAACCGCTCAGCTACATGCTGGACGATGGGTCGATGGGAACTATCGAGTTGGCGACGGGCCGCTTTACGTGGACACCCACTGAAATCGACGGCCCCGGTATCTACACCGCGACCATCCGAGTGAGCGATGGACAACTCGACGATGCCGAAACCATCAGCATCACGGTCAATGAAATCAACCAACCGCCCGTGCTGTGGCCGATCGGCGCTCAGACCGCGATCGCGTCGATGCCGTTCCACTTCAACGCGCGCGCCAGTGATCCCGATCTGACGCCGCTGACTTACACGCTGGCCCCTGGCTCGGTGGGCAGCATCGGCGTGCGGACAGGCCTATTTACTTGGACGCCGGGTGCCACACCGGGCGTGTATGCCGCTACGGTGCGCGTGACCGATGGCACGGTCACGGACACGGAGACGTTCAGTATCACCGTCACGCTGGATAGGCCCGGCTTGGCTGAGCACTGGGTGGTGGTGGCGAACAACTACAAGTCCAACTTTAGCGTTGTGGATACTACCAACAACCAGGTCTACGGGCCATTCCTGGAAGGGCAACTGGGTTCTGAGGGTGGCGGGCGGTTCGATGCGGCGGTCACGCCCGATGGCCGCACGGCGCTCATCTCCAATTTCGGTGACTCGGCGGTCTTCCTGGTCGATCTGAGCGATCCCATCCGGCCGACTTTGATTACTTCGGTGACCATTCCGTTCTTCGCAGAAGATATCGCTATCTCGCCGGATGGCCGCTATGCGTTAGTGGCAGATGGCGGTTTTTCTCCGCGTCTGGCGACGATTGACATCGCCGCGGGCACTCTGGTGGCGGATACCTATCTGGGCGACGCCAGCGCTCAGGGCGTGGTCATTGGACCCGATGGCACCATTGTCGTGCCCAATTATTTTGGACAGAGTATCCATACGATGATTTTAGGTGAAGCGGGGGAGGTGATAACCACCGGGAACACCTATACTTACACGTATCCCGGAGTTCCCATCACGAATACCGATTATCAATTACGCCCCGTGAATCTGGGCCTATCTCCCGACGGCCAAACCCTTATCGTCTGTAGTACCACGACTACTACGGTGGGCATCTACCAGGTAGTCGCGCCAGGTGTTTTGTCGTTTACGGGCGTGATCACGGGGCTGGAAGGAGCCTTTGATTATTACATTGCCCCCGGTGATGTAGCGCATGGGGCGGTGCAGTCGGTGGCCTTCAATGCCGCCGGGGACAAAGCCTATGCGGTGCTGAATGGACTGTTTACGCCGGGCACCACGATCACCAACCCCATCGTCGATGTGCAAAAAATCGGCGTCTTGAACATCACCGGCCCCGGACAGGTCAGCCTGGAGGCTGGCGGAGTGGTGACCTTGCCGCATCATGGCAGCAGCCAGTTGTTCGGCGTGGATGTGATCGCCATTGCCGGGAACAAGGCCTTCGTAGGTTATCCGACGGTAAGTGGGGCTCCTGATCCAGTAACAAAGCGAACGTCGTTGGCCGTGGTGGATCTCACCGATTACACCCTCACGACCACAATGGATCTTTTGTGGGAAGATTCCATTCCGCTCGGCGTGGCAACCGTGCCGTCGCACCTGGACTTGCACGTTGCGGTGAGCGATCCCACGCCGTTGCCCGGTCAAATCGTCACTTATACTCTGCTGCTGGACAATGTCGGGCCGCAGATTACGGGTATCACGCTGCGCGATAGTTTATCGCCGGGCGTGGAATTTGCGGGGCCGATCGCCCTGTCGGCGCGACGGGCTGAGGTCATGCATACCTCGTTATCAGACTTGGTCATTAGCAATCTGGCGATCCCCGGTGGCGAGCAGCTCACGATCACGTTCCCGGCGCGGGTGGGTATGCTGCCGCCGAGCGTCATCACGAATACCGCTCAGGCGGATAGCCCGCAACTCAGTACGTCGGCCATAGGTTACGGAGTCATGACGATCTATCGCGCGTACCTGCCGATCGTGCGAAGGTAAGCGGCGGTTCGTTCAGCGCTAAAAACAAGCCCGAAATTTCGGGCGCGTAGTCTCGACGTTTGATCTCAAACCCGTCAGGCCGGTCACGACCTGACGGGTTTGGGTTTACTTGAGTCACGCCCGCCGACCGCGGGGACGCGATTGGCGAGCAGTCGGCGCAATAGGAGTTTACCCTTAGACGATATAGCGCAGCGCGCCTTTGGTGGCGGCCGGCAGGGTGAAGTAGAAGGTGCTGCCCTGGCCGGGTTCGCTCTCCACGCCGACTTGACCGCCGAGTTTTTCGATGATACGGCGCACGATGGACAGTCCCAGCCCGTGGCCGCGCACCCGCGATTGGCCCAGTCGCTCGAATGGCGCGAACAGCCGCGCTAACTGCTCGGGGGTGAGACCTGCGCCGTGATCGCGCACTTCAAAGCGGATAAACCCATCGGCCTGCGGCTGCGCGCTCAACTCAATGCGGGGTGGCCGCCCGCCATACTTGATCGCGTTGCTGAGGTAGTTGAACCACACTTCTTCGATCCACGGGGCGTGGCCCAGCGCGCGGGGCCAGCTGGTACGATCGGGCCGCTGAATAATCGCGCCCGTATCCTGAATCGATTCTTCCAGGCGCGCCATCACTTCGTCGAGAATGTAGCCCATCTCCAGCGGCGCAGCGATGATGTCTTGCTGGCGAACACTGGCCAGCACCAGCAGCGCTTCGACGATGTTGCCCGCTTTGCGCGCGCTACGCATCAAGCCCGATAAAGCTTGCCGCAGCGCTTCAGGGGTGTAGTTGCCGGAATCTTCCGAGATCAACTCGGCAAAACCGACCACCGTGCCCAGTGGGCTCTTCAGATCGTGCGCCACAGTGTGCGCAAAGGCATCCAGTTCTTCGTTGCGGGTGTGCAGCTCGGCATTGGATTGACGCAGCAAGACCTCGGCCTGTGTCCGCTCGGCCAATTCCGATTGCGCCGCGGCATAGAGTTGGGCGTTGTCCAACACCAGCGCCGCCAACTGCGCCAGTAGTTTACCTGTTTGCAGCTGCTCAGCGTCGAAGACATAGCCGGGCTGAGTGCGACTCAAGTCCAGCACGCCTAGGCAGCGATCGCCGCTGATGATGGGGATGCTGGCGACGGCGCGCAGCTCCAACCGATCGTACACGGCGCGATGATGCTCCCAGCTGGAATAGTCGTCCATGCCGGTCGGCTCGCGGGTGATGACGGCCTGCCACGACAAGCGGGCCTGATCCTGCCGCGTCCGATCGCCCAACGTGAAATCTTGATTGGGCGTACAGGCGCGCACGACCAATTCGTCGCCTTCCAGCACCATGATCTCGCAGAAGGGCGCGTCCAACAGACTGGCGGCCCGCTGAGCTAGCGTGTGGAACACTTCGTCGACGGAGCGGTGCTTCAAGATGTCCAGCGTAATCTGATAGAGACCTTCCAGCGCCGCATTCCGGCGCTGCAACAGCGCTTCCAGCTGCTTGCGATCGGTGATGTTTTCTTCAACGCCGACGAAGTGCGTAATGCGGCCAGAGGCTGGATCGCTGATCGGCGAGATGATGGCCGAGCCCCAGTACAACTCGCCGTGTTTCTTTTTGTTGCGGAACTCGCCGCGCCACGTGCCGCCGTTCATGATCAGCGTCCACAGGTCCTCATACGTCGCTCGCGGCGTCTCGCCCGACTGCAAGATGCGCGGGTTGTGACCGCACACCTCGGCAAAGGTGTAGCCGGTCAGATCGGTGAACTTAGGGTTGACGTACTCGATGTCGCCGTCCACGTCCGTGATGATGATCGACACCGGTGCGGCGTCCACCGCGCGTGATAGTTGACGCAGCTGCATCTCGGTCTGCCGCCGTTCGGTGATGTCGCGCAAGGTGATGACGAGCCCCGTGATCTGATCAGCAGAGCGCAGGAACTGGCCGGTGGCCTCCAGCAGTCGATACTGACCGTCGATGTGGCAGCCGCGAAACTCGATGACTCGATAGTAAGTGGGATCCTGCAGCGCCGACTGCAACGTGGCTTGCACAGCGGGCCGATCGTCGGGGTGGATGAACTCAAAACCCGATCGGCCGATCAGCCCCGCCGGTTGGTAGCCCAGCCGGCGCTCGAATGACGGACTGGCAAACCGGATACCAGCCTGCAGGTCTAACAGCGCCACCATGTCGTATAAGTTGTCGGTGATGGCGCGCAGGGTCGTCTCGGCCCGAACGCGTTCGGCCAGGGCTTGATCGGCCCGGTGCAACGCCTGGCGAATCTCCAGCAAGGCAAAGTATGTCAGGCCGCCAGCCAACGCCAGCATGGCTGTATACGTCACCCACTGCGTGATCGTCACTGTCAGGTCGGGCGGGGGCAGCCAACCCGCGTTTTCGGCGACGATCAACATCGCGACGGCGATCGAATTCAAGACCACGGTCTGCATCAAGCCGCGCCAATCGAACAACAGTCCGGCCACCACCACCAACAGGATGTAAGACGCCGAAGTCGGCGTGCGAATGGTGCCCAGCGCTGCCACGCTGATCGTAATGAACACGGACAGGCTGACGACGTACAGTGTGGCGACGCGTTGGACTTCGCCGCGATGCAGCCAGTGCCGCAGTGCCAGACAGCTGACGGCAATCACCACATTCAAGCCTTGCACCAGCGCCGGGGTGCGTCCCCCCAGTAGATTACCGACAATGACAACGGGCATGCCCAAAATGACGATATTGAGTGTGAGGGTGAGCAATCGGGCTCGGCGCGTCTTCACTTCATCGCCGTCAAAACTGGGCGGCGCAAAAAAGCCGCGAAAAAATTGCACTAGCGCCATACGGTTCTCCTTGGAATCGTTAGCTGCGCAAAAAGGTGTATAACCGGGGCCTCGCAGACTGCGGGGTAGGCGCAAGTATAGGCGAACTGATTTGCGGCGTCAATGAGATAAACCGACTATCACGGCAATGGTAGATTTCATCCGGCCATTAAAACTGCACCAATAAATACGCATAGCCACATTTCACTGGCTAGTCGGCGTAAGCCGACTTCGCGTGGTTGATGCCGCGAATTCATTCGCCAGACCAGGAATTTGGCATTATCAATCTATTCACTTTACGCCATTGCCTACTGGAAATTCAGAGAGTAGATTGCTATGGGTATATCATCCCAGTTGGTGTTATAGAGCAGCATCGTTTCAGTGTCGAGATAAGGAACTGAGTAAAAAGGCGAGCCTGAGATTTCTTGGTCTGAACAGAGAAAGTAAAGCCTTGAATCAGTATGCTGAATGACTAACTGCGGGCATGTTACATGCTGTATTTTGCATAGCGCGTTTGCCCTCTTTCCATCAAGTCGTGTAATCTGTAGGCAGGTTTCGATAAACTCTGGATCATAGCCATACACAAAGTCAATGCGATATCCATTGATTTGCACCGAAGTCTCTCGGCTGGCAGAGTATTGGTTGAGAGTTAAACAAACAGCAAGTGTGCTGACAAGCAGAATAAAGAGAGTCACCCACAACTTGCGCCATTTTCTGAACATACTCGATTGCCTGGAATGGAATCGACAAACGGTTGAGCAGGGGCTCAACCGCTTGTCTGATAGGTTATCCGGTCCTATCCCTTCAGTCTCCACAACGTGTTATATTCCGACACAGCAATGCGCCGAATGTGTAACGGCTAAACGGGCAGTATACGCCCATCATCCATGCTATTCGTGGTTACATTTCCTTCAGTCCCCACGGGAAGTCATACTCCGGCATCAACTTCATAAACGGATCAGGATCAAACGCTTCCGGTCCGAGCACGCCCTGGCCTTGCCACTGACCCGTGGCGATCAACTCCATCGTAATCACCGGGCTGACGGCGGTCTGCCACACCACCGCTTGCACGCCGAACTTCTGCATACACCATTCGTTGTCGGCCACTTGGTACAAATAGACCTGACGCGGCTGACCATCCTTCACGCCCTTAACCCACGTGCCCGCGCACGTCTTGCCGAACATCTTATCGCCCAGGTGCGCCGGATCGGGTAGGCACGCGGCCAGCACATCGCGCGGGGCCACTTCGACACCCTTCACTTTGATCTTGTCTTTGTTGTCCATGCCCAGCAGCTTGATCGTCTTCAAGATGCCGATGAATTGATCGCCGAGGCCATACTTAAACGTCACGCGCTTGCACTTCACCCAGCGCGGCACCAGCAGTACTTCTTCATGCTCGACGTTGACCACTTCGATCGGGCCGATACCTTCAGGAAAATTAAACACCTCCAGTTCGCTGAATGGCTCGGTGGTGTACCAGCCCCGATCGGCTTCCCACACGACCGGCGGATTCAGGCATTCTTCGATCACCGTCCACACCGAGAAGTTGGGCGCGAAGGCATAACCGCGTACTTCCAGGTTCGCGCCGTCGCGGATGCCCACCTCTTCGATTTCGTCGAACAGATGCTTCTCTGCGTACTTCGCAAACACATCGGCCATGCCCGGCTCGACGCCCATACCGACGATAGCCAGCAAGCCCTTCTTCTCCCATTTGGCCGCGCGCTCGAATTGATAGTCGCCCAACTTCACGCCCGGCTCGCTGAACGGCACGGTCGGATGCGGCTGAGACAGCGTCATCGCCATATCCATGTAGTGGCAGCCCGCTTTGTAAGCGGCATCAAAGATAGCTTCGTTGAAAATCGGATCGACCGCGTTCATGATCAGATCGACCTTGTGCTTCTGCGCCAGTTCAATGATTTGCTGCTTGTCGCGCGCATCGACTTGCTCGGCGGGGAACTTCTTTTTGTCCTTCAACTTGGCGCGCACTTCCTTCACGCGCTTCAAGTTGTAATCGGCCAGCACCATTTTCTGCAGCCAGGGCTTGTCCTGCGCGATGACGGCGATCGCTTCGCCCACACCGCCCACGCCGATGAGTAAGACCTTCATAACGCTCCTTGAGGATATTAAGAATTGAATATCAACCGCAGAGGGTGCAGAAAACGCTGAGAAAGACCCTGAAAACTCCGCGTCCTCTGCGTTCTCTGCGGTGTGTTCTATGCTTCAGATTCAAACGGATTCACATCCGGCACGCCCGGCTTCACGACTTTGCGCAGCGGAAAGTATAGCACAGCGCCTAACGCCATCGCGGCCAGCGCCAGCCCCAGCGAACTCAACCCCTCTTCAGCGATCTGACTGACAATCGCCAGTACGATGATCGACGCGGGCGCGAGCGTGATCAGCGTCAAGCCCACATAACCGCCCGGCACTCGCCAGCGGGGCACATCCGGTTTAGAGAAGCGCAACTTCCACAACGCGAAGAAGCAGCCCATCAATACCAGCACGTTGAGGAACACATCGACCACGACGAGGAAGGCGAAGGCTTGCAGCGAGAAAAGGCTGAAGATCACGCCGCACAACACGATCGACACCCACGGCGTGCCGTACTTGGGATGCACCTTCACCAGCCATTTGGGCAGCATGCCGTCGGCCGCCATGGCAAACGGAATGCGTGTGCCGCCCAAGCCGTTGCCGATGAACAAGCCAATCATCGCCAGGATCGCGGCGATCATCACACTGCCGCCGAGCAGACCCGGCAGCGCGCTCTCTTCGCCCGCCGCCTTCACGCCGATCGCGTGCGCAATATCGGGGAATTCCCAGCCCGCCGATTGCGCCGGATCGACACCCCAGGCCGCGATCTGCTCTTCGGTGACGCCGCTTTCGGTCAACACTGCGCCGATGCCCGCGCCTTCTTCGGTCTCCTCGATGCCCCAGACTTGATGACGGCCATCTTCGCCCGCGCCGCCATACAATCCAGCCAGCGTCGGAATCGAGTACGTGGCAATCGCCGCGATCAACACCAGCACCATCGCGCGCGGATAGGTCTGCTTGGGGTTGACGATCTCATCGCCGGCTGCAGCCGGCAGTTCCCAACCCATAAAGTTCCACATCGCCACAAACAGACCTACACTTAATGCTTCGGTCAGTGACACGCCTTCTGGCAGCAGTGAGAACGTGACGGCTGAACCTTGTGTCGCCCAGTTGCCAAACCCCACGATTGACATCGCGATCAGCGGCAGCAGCATGATTGCGCCGAGGCCGCTGCTGAACAGCGCCGCCAGGCGCGCGCCGCGCACGTTCAACGCTGTGATCGCCCAGATCAAGATCAGCGCCACGATCCACGACAGAAATGACGCCGATACTTCCACGCCGCCGATCGTCGCGCCTTCGCGCAAGGCGGGAAGGAAATAGCCCAAGTAGTATGCGGCCAGCACCGGATAAATCGCCACATCCACCCATGCTACCACCCAATTCATCCAACCCGCCATGAATCCAGCGAACGGACCAAACGCTTGTTTGATCCAGTGATAGTAGCCGCCTTCGACGGGCATCATCGATTGCATCTCGCGTACCATCAGCATGTTGGGAATGCTGAACAGCAGCGGCGTCAGCACAAACAACAGCAGAGCCATGCCCGGCCCCGACCAGCCGACCATTGGCTCTGCGCCAAATGCGCCCCCGCACACAGTGAAATAGATCAACGCGAACACGGGCAGCAACGTCAATTCGCGCTTGAGTTTGCGCGTTTCCGCCCGCACATCAAGGTGCTCCTCCGCCCGGGTCAAGACAGCCGGCTGTGCCATGCTTTGCCTCCGTCAGGTGTGGCTCGAAGACGATCTCTAGCAACGGGCTGTGCAATGGACGGTTAACAGTTCACGCCATGCAGACTCCTGGTTGACGCGCTCCGTAACGCGGAGGCAGATTTAGGCGGCTGGCGCGGTGAGCAGAATCGATTGAAGACCGGCGATCACTTCGTCGGCGGCGCGCCGCACTTGAGAGGATAACGGCGTATCGAATTCGTTCGCGGCGGGCTGAATACCGATAATGATGATATCACAACCCAGTTCATTGACAAGATACTCTGCGATGACGCTAAGCGGCAGCGTGTGTGTGGAGGCGCTCAACCCCAGCGCGTCCTGCCGCTCGATCGTGCGGATGCCGCCCGGCGGCTGATCCATTTGCGCGGCATCGACCATGATCACGAGGTCGGGACGAAAACGGCGCAGCTTGCCCTGTAAACGCCTCGGGCGCTGCGCCAGCCTCGATGATGCGTAGAGCGAATCGTAATTCGTCCCTACAATAGATTGCAATTCCCGCGCCACTACCACGCCCACCGCATCATCGCCGCGCAGTTCGTGGCCGATGCCGAGGATGGCGACTTTAGGGCGCGGGTGTTTCGCTAGCCTTGTTTGCAGCGAACTTTGCCAGGACGACATTGACATCTTCATCTTTGCCGTAATATACATCAAACGGCTCTTTGGTCAGCGCGGCCAATTCCCAATCGGTGTTGCTCATGCCCAGGCACTCAAAGCGGCAGTTCTGTACACACTGCGCGCAATACGTGCAGCGATCTTCATGGTAGCGCATCACAAAGCGCTTGGCCTTCTTATCGATCGTGATCAACTCGATGGCGTCCGAGGGGCAGTCCTTGCTGCACAGGCAGCAACCGCTGCACTTCTCGGGATTCCACCTGTTTCGCCGCGCAGCCGACTGGGCGCGGGTTTCTTCACGAACGGATATTGTTCGGTAATGGGTTTCTGCGTGAACGACTTCAGAACGTCCTTCAACATCGTGGCGAATTTCATGCGATTACTCCCTTGCCTAACACAATCAAGACCAGCCATTGCGCCAACACCAATAACGACGCGTACCGCCACCAGCGCACCGTCTGTTCAATGCGGAAGCGCGCGAACAACGATTGTAGTCCGGCCAACACCACCAGAATCAGCAACGTTTTCACCAAGAAATCGAGCGGGTTGGTGATGCCGCCCAGGTACAGCGCGGCAATCAGTGTCAGACCGACGACTAATTCCACCGCCTTCGCAATCTGAAACAGCGCAAAACCGCGCCCGCTGTATTCCGTCAAAGCGCCGGACACGATTTCGGTTTCGGCTTCGGGCGCATCAAAGGGCGGCAGTTCCGTTTTGCCCATCAAACCGACGAGGGCGATTACAAACCCGATCGGTTGGGTGAGCACGACCCAGTGAGTGCCTGCGTAGCCGTTGATCTTATCGATCTGCCACGTGCCAGCCACAATCGCAGGGCCGAGCAGTGCCAACAGAAATGGCGCTTCATACGAGAACAATTGCGTCAGCGTACGCACCGCACCGATCAGCGAGAACTGACTGATGGTGTTGGACCCGGCCAGCGCCAGACACATCGTCACGACGCTCAGTAGATACACCGTCGTGATCAAGTCGCCGGGATAATTGGCCGCGGGCGCGAGTCCGGCCAGCGGCACGTACAACGCCGCCGTCAGCGCGGCTGCCAGCGCAAAGATGGGCAAGCCCACAAACAACTTGGCGTTGACGTTGTTGGGGATAATCTCTTCTTTGGCCAGCAGCTTGATCACATCGGCGATAGGCTGAAACCAGCGCGGCCCCACGCGGTTCTGAAACTGCGCCACTAGTTTGCGATCGACCCACAGGTACATCAGGCCGTTGAAGATCACAAATAGCCCGGCGGGGAAGAAGAGTAAGGCGATGATGGGTTGAAGGACGTTCATAGTCAAACCTCGTAAGGCATGACGAGGACGAGTGACGAGTGAAGGGTACACATCACTCGTCACTCTGTCACTCATCACTTCTGGTAGAACTCAATCCCGTATAACCGCAATTGTTCCCACGTCATCATCGATCGATCGTTGACGACGATCATGCGATCGTTGCACGAGAAGCACGGATCGATGCCGGCCAGCAACATCGGCATATCGGCCAGCTGATGGCCCACTGCGACGTGCATCACCGACGAGAATTGCACAGCTCGGGCGTGCGCACTTTGACGCGCGTGGGATTCTCGCCGCCCGCGCTCTGAATGAAGTACAGCAGTTCACCGCGCGGCGCTTCGACGCGGCTGATGGTCTCGCCTGCGGGAATCTTGCGCGGTATGCGCGCCGTTAATTCGCCGCTAGGCAGATTGTCCAGGATGTTGCGAATGGCTTTGTAACTCTGGAACAGTTCCTTCAGGCGCACCGCAAACTTGGCTTCCAGATCGCCGGCCGTTTCGACGACGACGTCAACTGGGAAGGTATGATACGCGCCATACGGGGCTTCCACGCGCACATCGCGCGCCAGGCCGGACGCGCGCGCCATCGGCCCGATGACACCGTACTCGATGGCCTGCACTTTCGTCAGCGTGCTCACGCCGCGCGTGCGGCGCAGGAAAGTCTGATCGGTGGTGCAGACTTCCAGATAGTGCTTGGTGCGCTCTTCCAGAAAATCGACGCCGCGCTTCAACGTCTCGGCAATCTCCGGCGTAACATCGAACTTCACGCCGCCCAGCACGTTGACCGAATAGTTCACACGGTTGCCGGTGAAGGTCTCCAGCATATCCATCACGGTTTCACGATCGCGCCACGAGTACATGAATAACGTATCGAAGCCCGCTTCATGCGCGGCCACGCCCAGCCACAACAAGTGGCTGTGAATGCGTTCCAGACCGGCGGCCAGTTCGCGGATCGCCAAGGCGCGCGGCGGCGCTTCGACTTTTGCGAGTTGCTCCACGCCCTGTGCGTAAGCCACCGCGTGCGAGTGTGAGCAAATGCCGCAGATGCGCTCTAGCAAGTAAAGATTCTGCACCCAGTTGCGCCTCTTCGGTGGCGCGCTCGATACCGCGATGCACGTAGCCCAATCGGATGGAGGCCGCGGTCACCGTTTCGCCATCGACGGCAAATTGGAAGTTGCCTGGCTCTTTCAACGCGGGGTGCTGCGGGCCGATCGGGACGATGAACTTCCCATCGCGCCAGCCTGCTTCCGGTTCTTCCGCCATCGATTCCAACTTCACTGCTTTTTGATCGAAATCCTTGCGCAGCGGATAAATATCGCTGGGCCAATCTTCGGGTAACAACAACCGATTGGCATCCGGCGTCCCGTCGAGATGAATGCCAAACATCTCGCTGAGTTCGCGCTCAAACAAATCAGCACTGGGGATTACGCCGCAAACGGTGGGCAGTTCGGCCTTCTCGCGTGGTGTGGTAGTGCGCAGCGTGACAATGGCCGCGTCGGCGCAGAAGTGATATAGCGCCTCCAGCGAGTTATCGACGGGCGTGCCCGCTTTCGCGGAGATGTTCAAATGATCGAGGCCGGTGATGGCCGCCAGGTAGCCCCACTGCGCCGTGTGCATCGTCTTGGCCGCAGCGACCAGGTCGCTTGCCTCGATCGTCACATCCAGCCGATTGGCTTCCGGCTTGTTCGTCGCCTTGGCAAAGGGCGCGAGCAAAGTTGTCGCATTTTCCAATAAAGTTTCAGTGTTGGTCATTCGTCATTCATCCTTCGTCACTTCGTCGGTTTCAAACTGCCCAACAACCTCACCACGCCATCGATGATGGCTTCCGGGCGCGGCGGACAGCCGGGAATATACGCGTTCACCGGAATCACCTCGTCGATGTGGCCGACAACGCCGTAGCAGCCCTGGAACGCGCCGCCCGAAGCCGCGCACGAACCGACTGCGACTACGAACTTGGGTTCGGGCATCTGCTCGTAGATGCGCTTCAGCCGCTCGCGCGATTGCAGCGTCACCGGCCCGGTGCAGATCAGCACGTCGGCGTGGCGCGGGCTGCCCTGCAACTTGATGCCGAAGCGCTCGATGTCGTAGCGCGGCGTCAAAGTCGCCAGTATCTCGATATCGCAACCGTTGCACGAGCCGCTGTTATAGTGAATGGCCCACGGCGAATTGATGCGCGCCCAGGTCTTGATGGCGTCGAGCGTATGTTGCCAGGTTTCAGTTAAATTGAGTGCCATAAAATGCGTCCTTCATCAAAAGGATGAAGGATGAAATGTGAGGGATGAAGAAGGCTCTGCTGTCCGCCTTCATCCTTCCGCCTTCATCCTTAGCCAACGATCAATACCAGTAAAGCGACAATCAGCCCGATCAAATACACGCCCGCAATCGGCTGAAAACTGCTGCTGCCCAACATCAGCACGCCCAGGTGCAAGATGGCGAAAAACAGTGCAATAATGAAGAAGCCACGATAGCCTGGCATCGCGCCCGGTACCGGCGATTCTTCGCCGCCCGCGTAGGTGGCTAACTTACCTTCGCTGTGCGCGCCCCGCGCGGCCATGATGCGGCCCAGCCCCGACAGGATGCCGACCAGCGCCAGATAGAGCACAAACGCAAACGGTGGAGACAGTAGAATGAGTTCCATTACTCTTTACCTCGATGCTGGAATGGCTACCCGCCAAACGCGGTGAGCAAGGCCTGGCCCGCTGGAGCCGTCAGCCCTTGCAGCAAACTCGGCCACATGCCGATGACGATCACGGCGATGCCCAAGGCCGCGATTGGAAGCAGCATCCCCAGCGGCACAGGTTGGCCGCGCAGCACTGCATCCGACGGCTCTTTGCGATATACCGCATTCACGATCGGCGCGTAGTAGGCCAGCGACAGCACACTGTTCAACGCCGCGAAGATCACCAGCGCATCGATCACCGTGTTCTGCGTTTGGAAGCCCGCTACGAAAATCTGCCACTTGGACATGAAGCCCGCGAGCGGCGGCAAACCACCTAAACCCAGCACCGCCACGCTCAGCGCCAACGCCACGATCGGATAGCGCTTCGACGCGCCGTTCAAATCGCTGATCGTCAACGGCGAACTGTGATCGCCCTTCGCGATGTACAACGCATATAACAACGCACCCGCCGCGAGGAACGCCAGCCCCTTCATCAGGCCGTGATTCAGCACGTGAAAGAAACTGCCTTCCGCGCCCGCGCTTTGTCCCGCATAAATGGCGATGCCCAAACCCAACAACATATAACCCACATGGCTCAAACTGGAGAACGCCAACAAGCGTTTGACCTGCGTTTGCCGCAAGGCGAGCAAATTGCCCATCAGCATATTCAGCGCGCCGAAGCCCATCAGCAGTTCGCCCCACGACAAGTTAAAGCCCACCAGCGCGGACAGTGCGCGCAGCAGCGCCACCAAGCCCGCCTCGATGACGACACCCGACAGCATCGCGCTGATGCCGCTGGGCGCTTGCGAGTGCGCATCGGGCAGCCACGTGTGCATAGGTGCCATCGCCACTTTGACGCCAAAGCCGATGACGAACAGCGCGCCCGCCACCAGCAACAGCGGCGAATCCTGCGCGCTCAAACTGATCTGATCGAGATTCAATGTGCCACGCACCGCCAATACCAGCGCGATGCCCAACAGCACCAACACCGAACCCACCGCGCTCTGCACCAGATACTTGAGGCCCGCTTCCAACGAGCCAGGCTGATTGCGATAAAAAGCCACCAGCAAATACGACGACACCGCCATCGCCTCGAACCACACCCACAGATTGAATAGGTCGTGCGCGCAGCCCAACCCGATCATGATGCCGACGATTGCGATCAACATCGCATAATATTTTTCTTCGTTCGCTTCACGCGCCATGTACGGACCGGAATAGATCACGACGAGGGTGCCCAGTCCCAGCGCCACCGCGGCCAGTAGCGCGCTCAGCCCGTCGAAGCGCAGCATCACCGCGCCGATGGAATACGTGATCACGCCCGCCTGCAATTCGTTGAGCGCCAACACAAACGGAATCCACGCCAACCCGATCGCGGCCAGCGCGACCCAGCGGCCCGCCTCGCGCAATCGGCCTGCAAAATACACCACCGGCGAACTCGCCAGCAGTAGCACCATCAACCATACAAACGTCGGCGCTGCATTGAGCATTGCCACTTGTTCATTGATCATTGTTTACCGTCCTGCCGCCAGCACGATCAGCACTACAATCAAGCCGCCCACAATTCCGGCCACGTTCCAGTTCAACACGCCGGTCTGCGTGACGCGCAGCGCCTCGGCCGATTGCGTAGTGGCACGCACCACGCCGCGATTGATCGCCTCAAAACCGAAACTATCACGCGCCATCTGCGCCAAGCCCTGCGCCCGATTGACCAGCGCCGCCCAGCGAGCGCGCGTCCACCATATTCCCAGACCGATCGCAATCACCGCCAGCGCGATCAACGTGGGCAGCGAAATGACTTCCTGTAAAATCTCGCCCGTCGATAACGCGTGAATTTCATGGAAAGGTAGCGTGCCATGCAATAACTCACTGAACGGCCCAGCCAATAGCCACGTCGTCAGCGTGCCCAGCGATAGCAGTCCCAGCGAAACCTTCATCGCCGTTTGCGCGTCGTGCGCGTGCAGGTGACTGCGCTCCGTGCCGAAGAACACCAGCCACACCATGCGGAAGGTGTACAGCGCCGTGATGCCCGCACCAATCAGCATCCCGATGTACGCCCACACCGGCCCGTGCTTCAAGCCTTCTTCCAGAATCAGTTCCTTGCTCCAGAAACCGTTGAGGACCGGAATGCCCATCAAAGCCAGTGCGCCGATGACGAACGTTGTTCGCACAAACGGCATCTTCTTGCCCAGGCCGCCCATCAGTCGCATATCGCGCGTGCCCACGGCGTGAATCACCGCGCCTGCCGCCAGGAACAACAGCGCCTTGAAGACCGCGTGACTGAGCAGATGGAATTGACTCGCGTAAACGCCGCCAACCCCGATCGAGTACACCATGTACCCCAGTTGACTCACCGTTGAGTAAGCGAGTACGCGCTTCAGATCATTCGCCACCAAAGCCATAAACGCGGCCATCAGCGCAGTGATCAATCCCACTATGACCACCGCCGTCGTCCAACCGGGCACGGCCTCAAACGCTGGATAGAACCGCGCCAACAGATAGACGCCCGCGTTCACCATCGTTGCCGCGTGGATCAACGCGCTGACGGGCGTGGGCGCTTCCATCGCATCGGGCAGCCACGTCTGGAAGGGGAATTGTGCGGATTTAGCCGCCGCTGCGGCCAGAAAACCAAACGCGACTAAAGCCAACAAATCTTTCGGTAGTGATTCGGCCTTCGCCAGAAAATCGGCGATTTGATAGCTGCCCGTGTTGGCGTACACGATCAACGCGCCGAGTAGCAAGCCCACACCACCCAGCGAGGTGATGATCAACGCCTTCAGGCCGCCTGCCACCGCTTTGGGATCGTCGTTGTGGAATGAGATCAACGCATACGAGCACAGCGCGGTAATTTCCCAGAAGACAAAGAGGAAGAGCAGCGAACCCGTCAACGCCAGGCCCGCCATCGCACCGATGAACAACAGAATCAGCGCATAGTAGCGGCCCAACTGCGCCTCGCCGCGCATGTAATCGACGGAGAAGAGTACGGCCAGGCTGCCCACGACCGTAGCGACGACCGTGAGAAACACGCCTAGCCCATCGGGTGTAAACGTCAATGCGCCGAACGCGCCGCCCATCTCGATCGTCACCGCTGTTGCGCTCGACGTTTGCGGCAGCATCAACAGCGCCGCCGCGCCTGCCGCCACCGAGAAGATCACAGCCAGGGCGTGCTGCACATTCGCGCGTTTGTCGCCTGCCAACCAGACACCCAATGCGCCCAGCCACGGCAGACCAATCGTCAAGAGAATCAAAGTTGCCATCATTGTTGCCTCGTTCGCTGACGAGTAACGAGTGAACCGTGAATCTTCACTCGTCACTCATCACGCATCACTTTTTCAACGTTGCTAGGTCGTTCACATCCAACGTGCCCACACGCCGCTTGATCTGAATCGCCAATGCCAACCCGATCACTGCGACAACCGTATCGGCCACGATGACAGTTACGGCCAGGCTCTGCCCCAGGTTAACGCGCCCGCTGATCGAACCGGCCGCGACCAGTGCCAACATTGCGCCCTTCACCAGAATTTGCAGCGCCACGATAACCTTGATCAAGTTGCGGCTGATGAGCAAACCGTACACCCCCACGCCGATTAAACCGAGCACGCCAATAAGAATGATCTGTGGTTCGATCATGCTTTCACCTCCGGCGCGATGGTGCTGACTGCGCCCGGTTGGATCGGCCCCGATTGAATCGGCGTCGCCTGGGCGGCTTGTGTTTGCTTTACCCGCACTTTGGCATCGGCTAGCAAGCCCAACAGGCCGACGACCGCTGCAAAGAGCAGGCCGCTCTGTACCAGCGCATCCAGCCCGCGTTGCTGCCACATTACCTCTGCAAAGCTCGGTTCGCCGGTGGTGCGCGCGACTTCAACGTTGGGCAGAATCATAAAAGCGAGGAGGCCGATCGGGATGAGGACCAACGCCCAGGCTAGCGGCCGACGGATGATCGACTTCAACTCGATCGGATCTTCGCCGGCGACGCTAATCGCCAATACGAACAACACGGTGACTAGTCCTGCCCCGACGCTGAGTTCGATGACGGCCAGTTCGGCCGCGCCCATCAAATAGAAGAGAATTGAAACGAAGGCACTGCACCCTGCCAACCACAAAGCGGATGACAGCAGGCGTTTGGAGTGTATCGCCAAAAACGCGCAGGCGACGACTGCCAGAACTAAACCGCCGTAGACCATACACCCTCCTGTCGAAATGACACTAACTTTCCCGCCTTAAGGATACTCGTCATGGAGCGGATTTGTGGGTGAAAAACGTCACAAATTTACGGGATGTTCGACATATTCACTCGATGACTAGTAGCGGTTACGTTATCGATATTTGGTGTTTGGTGTCAAAAAGGCTACGTTAGTTTGAGGCCGCTGCGAGTATAATTCAAACATTGCGCGTGGGAGATGTCACCAGTGAAGAAATCGACATTGACGCTTGAGCATTTGATCCGACCGCCAAAACGAGTCGCGGTCCAACCCCCGCCGCTCATTTTGCTATTGCACGGTGTCGGCAGTCATGAACGCGATCTGTTTGATCTGTCTCCGTATCTCGATCCGCACGCCTTCATCGTCAGCGCGCGTGCTCCCAACAAGTTGAGCCCGAGTTCGTTCGCGTGGTATCCGGTGGAGTTCACGGCCACCGGACCGATCATCGACGCCGAAGCGGCCGAAGACAGTCGCGTTATCTTGCTGAAGTTCATCGCTGAGGTGGTTGCCGCCTATGGCGTTGATGCGAAACGTGTCTATTTGATGGGTTTCAGTCAGGGTGCGATTATGAGCCTGGCGGTGGCCTTGACCGAGCCTGAACAAGTAACCGGCATCGTAGCGATGAGCGGCAGGTTGCTGCCGGAGATTCAGCCCAAGATTGTCGAGGCGGAGCGACTGCGCGATTTGCCAATCTTGATGACACACGGCCTGCGCGATCCCATCATCCCGATTGGTGATGCGCGCGCCGCCAGCACCTACCTCTCGAAGTTGCCGCTCAAACTCACCTATCGCGAATACGATATGGGGCACCAAATCACTGTTGAGAGTTTGAACGACATCGTGGCGTGGCTCAAGAATCAATTAACACCGAACAATGGCCAATGAGCAATTGCCACGCGCTGGCGGCAGCTATGTGTTGGGGTTGGAGTTAAGCCGCTCGCGCAAGTTGAAGGTTGGTCGATTGGGAGAGGTAACATTGCCCGCGGGGGTGTATGCCTACGCGGGCAGTGCGTTCGGATCGGGCGGTTTGCAGGCGCGACTGGGGCGGCATCTGCGCGGCGATGGCGCGAAGCACTGGCACATCGATTACGTGCGCGCTGTGGCAAAAGTTCGATTCTGCTTTTACACGGTAACGGATACGTCACTGGAATGCGCATGGAGTCAGGCGTTGGCAGCCATGCCCGGCGCAACGCTTCCGGTGCCGGGCCTCGGAGCCAGCGATTGCCGATCGGGTTGCGGCGCGCACCTGATTGCATTGCCCCCAGCCGTCGATCTTGGTCTTGTTCAGCAGACCCTCGTGCAACTAAGCGGCCAATGCTTGCGATACGATCTCGGCTAATGACAACACTGGTCCGTTATCGACAACGGACGTGCTATCAACCCCCATCAGCCATTGCCGCGCGCGACGGCGAGTGATCGCTTCGCTGGCAGGATGATCGAGTACCATCTTCACCAGCATGATTTCTGGTTGTCCTAATACACTGTTCGACTGCGCCAGCCCCAACAGCGCATCCAATTGCCGACAGACCAGGTTGCCCCGCTGGGCGAGTTGAAGTGCCTCAAGCCAATGCTGCCGAGCTACGGCGTACTCGCCTAACTCCAGTTCGGTCAACGCTTGCCAATTCAGCGCATCCACCATGCGCTCAAACTCGTTGATCTCGGCACACACGCGCGCGCATTCCGTCAAAGCCTGGCGGGCCTCTGCAAAGCAACCGCGCGCATACGCGACTTGCCCTACAGCCATCAACGCTCCGCCACTAACCCAGCGGTCGTCCAGCGCTTGGCTGAGTGTCAAACTGGCTTGTGCAGCCTCATACGCTCGATCGATCTCATCGGCGAACACGAGTAACCGCGCATAGTGGCTTAGGCTATTGGCCACCATCTTCTGATCACCCAACTGCCGATATTCTGAACTAGCGAACTCCATGGCGGTTCGCGCGGCGGCGTAATCGCCGCAGGCCCGATTGACGATGCCTGTCTGCAAGATCGCCAGTGCATGACCGGTGCGATCTTCCAGGCGTGCGTACAAGACGGCGCTTTCTTCAAAGTGAATTAGCGCTTCAGCGTGCAGACCCAATGAGGCGGACACCGCGCCAAGCCCGATCAGATTGTCGGCGGTGCCGATGAGGTCGCCGGCCCGCCGCAGCCGATCGAGGCCGCGCTGCAAATCTCGCTGGGCGGGCAGATTGTGGCCGATCCGCCACAAAAAATAGCCGTGCCCGGTCAATACTTGACCTTCAGCTGAAGCCCGCTCGGCGGCGAGGGATTCTTCGGATGATGTATCGAGTTGGAGGCACTCGATTGCCGCTGCGAACAAATGATAGCCTTCGGTATTACGCGCCTGATAATCATGCCACGAAATCAAATCGAGCGCTGCTGACTGAATGATAGCCCACTGATACTGACTCACTGCCCAGCGCCAGGCCGCGCCAACGTTGTCCGCTTCAGGTGTGAGCAACGCCAATACTTCAAACTGACGTGTGCGGCTGAAGCGCTCGACCTGCGCGTGCAGCAATTGCAGATAGTACGCGCTGTGACGCGCTTCGGTCGCGGCGGCTTCAGCGGTGAGTGCCAGCTTCTCGCCTGCATACTGGCGCAGCAGTTCGTGCAGATCGAACCGCCCGTTGAGATCGCGCCGCACGAGCGATTTATCAATCAATGCCGATAGCGTATTGGCTGAAGTATCGATGATTGCTTGCGCCGCGGCCAGATCGAAACCGCCGCGAAAGACGGCTAATTGTTGAAAGGCACGTTGTTCGTCGCCGGATAACGACTGCCATGAATGTTCAAACGTTGCCCATAAACTACGATGCCGCTCCGGCAAATCACGATATTTCGTGACCAGCGTCCGCAAACTGGTGGCAATCTCGTCGGCGATGGCCGTGCACGATTGGACATTGACCGTCGAGGCGGCCAACTCGATTGCCAGTGGCAGCCCGGCGGTGAGCTGGCAAATGCGCGTAATCGCTTCGGCCTGGGGCTGCCGCTGAAATTTGCGCTGTGCCTGCTGCGCCCGCTGGACAAACAACTGCTCGGCCGCGGACAGGCTCAAGCCCTCCAATTCAAACACTTGCTCGGCTTGCAGGGCCAGACGCTCACGCGAGGTGACAAGCAACGTCACTTCGGCCGCTTGTTGAAGCAGTCGAATGATCAGATCAACGCCGTCGAGTAAATGCTCAAAGTTATCGAGTACGAGTAACACTTCGCGATTGCGAAGATATTTGATCAGCTGCTGATCGGGATCGGTGGCCGGTTCGATCGGTTGGCCGAGCGCGTTGAGAATGGCGGTGGCCAGCATGTCGCTTGCGCTGACACTGGCAAGGTTGACGAAGACCGCGCCGTTCTCAAACGTCGGGGCGTTGGCCGTCGAGGCTGCGATCGCCAAGCGGGTTTTGCCGATGCCACCCGGTCCAACGAGTGTGATCAGACGGCGTGTAGGATCGGCCAACATATCAGTCAGCTCGGCCAGTTCAGCCTCGCGTCCGATCAACGCAGAAGGTGCGCTCGGCACATCGATCGATCGGATTGGAGGTGTGGCCGTGAGTTCTGTTCCAGCGCGAATCTGATCGTATAGACGTTGTGTCGCTGGCGTGGGCTCTATGCCGAATTGATCGGCCAGCATGCGGCGGCACGTTTCGTAGTAGGCCAGAGCTGCACTGCGCGGCGAGAAGCGCATCAAGTGCGCGTAGGCGGCTTCATCCCACGGCTCCATTTCGATGAGGCGCGCGAGGAGTTGGCGCGCACGCGGCACATCGCCCCAGCGTTCGTGATAGTGCGTCAGGTCTGTCAGCGCGGCGGCGGCGCGTTGATGCAGCGCTTCGCGTTTGACTACCAGCCATTCTTCAAAAGGTGCGCTATCTACTGCCGCAAACTGGGTCAGAAAATCGCCGCGATATAAAGCCACGGCTTCTTCTAGGCGTGTGGCGCACACCGGGCAGCGCGTGATGTGTCGGTGTGGATGTTGCGCGCACGCATCGAGCAGGGACGTGAAGCGCGTCACGTCTAGATCAACACTGGCGCAGAGAGTCAATTGCAGTGTGTCGCGTGTTGTGAGCAGAAAATCTGCGCCGACGGCTTCGCGGAGGGTGGTCAAGATTTGGCGCAAATTGGTGCGCGCGGCGGCATCGGGCATGTCGGGCCACAGCAGGCCAACGATGGCATCACGGTGATGAACGTGAGTGTGTTCGACGGCAAGATAGGCCAGCAAGGCGCGTGCTTTGTTGTAGACAAAGTCGGTGACCGGCTGGCCATCGAGTGTGACCTGCATTGGACCAAGGAGAGAAATCGCCAACTGAGCCATAGTTCGTCACGTGAAAGATAACGCCAGGCATTGACTGATCCGATTGTAGCACTATCACGCTTTTATCACGGTGAATTGGTAAAGTACTTTCATTACTTTTGCAGGAAGATGCGAGTGAGACCAGAATCTGACGCCCAGCGCTATCGCGCGTACCTGCTGCGGTTGTGGTTGACCGATGGCGAGGACGCAGCGGTGTGGCGCGCCTCGCTAGAAGATCCGCGCACAGGCGAACGGCGCGGCTTTGCTGATCTGGAAAGTCTGTTCGCCTTCATAAAAGATATCTTGTACAAAAGCGCGTGAACACAATGGGTAGGCAGCAGGTTGCGCACAACTCGAACACTGTGGGTAGATATTTGTCATTGATCAGGTGTTAGTCGTACGCTAGTGCTCACGCTAGACGATAGTCCAACGATTGGAAGCGGCGGACTCTCGTCCGCCTTGAGCGCAATCACGACACGGACAACTCAAAGGAGGATACCATGTTGCTCAATCATCGGATGACGCGCTGGCTAATCGTGTTAGGGCTGAGCGTGGTCGCGCTGCTCATCAACTTCGCTTCAATCAATCACGCCTCAGCGCAAGACGGCGGACCACAGACTCCACAAAACCCACAAGCCTTGGCGGGCAGCAGTTTCACTTATCAGGGCCGCCTGATCAAAAACGGGCAGCCCGTCAGCGATACCTGCGGACTGCAATTCTACCTGTGGGATGCGGCTGTCAGCGGTAACTACCTCAACGCCAATACGTACAGCACCTGGCCGATTAGCAACGGCCTGTTTACGGTGCAACTCGACTTTGGCAGCAGCGTTTTCAACGGCGACGAGCGCTGGCTGGAAACGCTGGTAAGATGCACCGGCGATGCGAACTACATCACGCTTGAACCGCGCACTAAATTGACGGCCACGCCTTACGCGGTCCATTCATTGGACAGTTGGATATTGAATGGCAACAGCGGCACCAGCGGCAGCGGCTTTCTGGGCACCAAAGACAATGCCGCGTTGACCATCGGTGTAAACAACGCGCCCGCCATTCGCATCTATCCGCATCAGCAAAGCCCCAACATTATTGGCGGTTATAGCGGCAATACGTTCTCGCCCACGTTGTACGGCCAGACCATTGCGGGTGGCGGATCATTCTTCTACGAAAATCGCACGATGCGCGAATATGGCACGGTGGGTGGCGGCCGCAAGAATCAATCCGATGGATATGGCTCGACGATTGCGGGCGGTATCGACAATGGAGCCCGCAACGATTACGCGGTGGTTGCAGGCGGATTGAACAACCAGGCTACTGGCAGCGCGGCTGGCATTGGTGGCGGCTTCTACAACGTGGCGGCCGGTTACGTGTCGTACGTCGGCGGCGGCGACCTCAACCTGGCGATGACGCAAAACGCAACGATTGGCGGCGGCTACAGTAACACCATCACTGGTGGACAACTCATCGCCAACAACACCATCGGTGGTGGTGTGTTCAATTTCAACTCGGGTTTCGCGGCCACCATCGCGGGCGGACACGGCAATCAAGCCACGGGCGAATGGACCTCGTTGGGCGGCGGCGGCTTCAACGCCGCCTCGACGCGCAGTGCCACCGTCAGCGGCGGCGAATACAACGTGGCCAGCGGGCTGCGCAGCACGATCGGAGGCGGCGCGTATAACCTGGCCATTGGGTACGGAACGACGATCGGGGGCGGCGGCTACAACGGCAGCAACACGTTTGGCGGCAATAAAGCCTATGGCACTGCGTCCACCATCGGCGGCGGCTACGGCAATGTCACCAGTGGCGATGCGGGCTATGGCACCATCGGCGGCGGACAAGCCAATCAAATCACGGCGACGGCGGGCACGAATCTTAACATCGCCACCATCGGCGGCGGCTACAACAACAAGATTTCGCAGGGCGGCGCGACGATCGGCGGCGGCAACAGCAACACGGCCAGCGCCTTCGATAGCACCATCGGCGGCGGCATCAACAATAGCGTCAGCGGCAATGCCGCCACCGTACCGGGCGGAGCCAGCAATCAGGCGTTGGGCTATGCCAGTTTTGCGGCGGGTCAGCAAGCCGTCGCCGATGCGGACGGCTGTTTCGTCTTCAACGACAACACCAACGCCACGCGCTCGTGCTTCGGGCCGAATCGCTTTATCGTGCGGGCCAGCGGCGGCGTATGGTTCTTCACCAGCGGCAACGACAGCTCCGGCGTCTCGGTCGCCGCCGGCAGCGGCTCGTGGTCCAGCATCAGCGATCGTAACGTTAAAGCGAATTTCGCAGCGGTGGATACCCGTGCATTAGTTGAGAAGTTGGCGCAGATGCCGATTAGCACCTGGAACTACCAGACGCAAGATAGCAGCATTCGTCACATCGGGCCGATGGCGCAGGATTTTGCGGCAGCCTTTGGTGTGGGCGAAGACGATACGCACATCAGCACGGTCGACGCGGATGGCGTGTCTTTGGCCGCGATTCAAGGGCTGTATCAGATGATTCAGGAGAAGGATCACCGCATTAGCCAACTTGAAAACGAAGTAAGCCAACTTAGAAACGGCGGCCAGCCTGCATCCGATCAAGCCTTCAACCCCTTCAACTTGATCAGCGTCCTCGCGTTGGGCGGCGTAATCGCGATCGGGTTGAAGAATAAGCGTGGAGATCGATCATGAAACGCGCGGCTTTCTACATCTCGATCGGCCTTCTGCTGCTCAGCGTGTCGATCGCTACGGCGCAGACGGGTAGCGGCTACGATCTGTCGTGGAGCACCGTCGATGGTGGCGGCGGCTCGACGGCGGGTGGCGGCTATTCGCTGGATTTGACGCTGGGCCAGGCAGACGCCAGGGTTCAATCGGGTGGGGGCTATACGCTGATGGGCGGTTTTTGGAGTGAGGCGGCAGTCAGCCTCACCCCACCTGATTACGTGGTGTATTTGCCAGTAGTGCTTCGTTAGCGGCGCGACCTCCAAGACATGTGCTCTTGGAGGTCTCTTTTTTGCCTCTTGACACCGATCGATTTTGGGTGTATAAAAACGAACGTTCGTTCATTATTTTTGAGGAGTTCAGATGGCAACGCGCAAGACACAAGCGGCGGTCCCGGACACCCCGATCGGCAGCGCGGTTCGATCGAGTGCAGTAGAAACGAAGGGTGATCGCACCCGCGCAGCGCTGATCGAAGCGGCCTATCAATTGTTTAACAGCAAAGGCTATCACGCTACCTCCATGCGCGACAT
>JAXLWI010000129.1:0-4785 GCA_046328575.1 Anaerolineae bacterium | reverse complement strand
CGTTTGCTGCGGCGTCAACGGCGATTCAGATCCAAACAGGCGGACCGCTTGAACGTTATCGGGATCGGCAGCTTGCGCGCGCCGCAAGGGAACATCGCTATCGCTGCTGCCGCTATCGTGCAACAGTTTGCCGTAAATCAAGTTAGCCTTCAGACAATACGGCAATTCAGCCAGAATATACTGCGCGAGATCAGCCGCATCGACGCGTTGATCGTCACGCCACAACACTTCCGTCAACAGGATTTTCAGGTCGAGTCGATCGGGTTGATCTTGCAGGAGTTGCCGCAGATTGGCAATTGCCTCAGCATAAAGATCGCCGTGCGCATACATGCGCGCCAGCGCGCCGCGCGTCAGCGACACACGTTCCGGTTCGACACCATCGCGCCGCGCATACAATCGGCGTAATTCGCTTTGAATGATCTCATTGCTGGGCATCAAATCAAAGGCGCGCTCCATATGCCAGATGGCAGAGTCGAGTTGTCCAGCGCGATCGTGAATGATGCTCAACCCCACGCGCGCCACGAAGTCTTCCGGATCAACGCTGAGTACACGTTGAAAGACATCGGCCGCAGCGGCATCATCGCCTTTCTCCAGCAGAGCTTTGCCTAACACCCGATAGACTTCAACATACTTGGGGAAATGCTGCAGGATGTGACGGCTATGATTAATCGCAGCGTCGTAGGCACTGTTTTCAATCATGCCATCGATTTCATGCACATAATCGCGGAGCGCAACTTCAGTCATGTCGCCTCGCCAAAGAAGTATTATGGGGCATTATGCAATGGTTCAAGGTTTTAGGCAAATCGATCACGCAGTCAACGTCGAAGACGGCAGCGCAGGCAAACCGTGGAGCGCGCGGAGTTGATCGAGATAACCTTCTTCGATTGGTCGCTCGGCACGCGGCGCGGGTCCGATGGGATCGGTAAACGCCTCATCGCCCAACAGCGCGGCGAACGACGCGACCACGCCATAGGCTAGACCATCCAAACCGTAGCCGCCTTCCAACGTCAATACCAAACGACCGTCGCACAGTTCACGCGCCAAATTCACCAGACATCGCGTGAGATCGAAGAAACCACGATCGGTCATCCGCAAACCGCCGAGCGTATCGCCCCAATGCGGATCGTAACCGGCGCTGCACAAAATCAACTGCGGCTTGAAGCGCTGCGCGATCGGCACGAGCAGATCATCAAAG
Organism: Anaerolineae bacterium; assembly: GCA_046328575.1. Taxonomy (GTDB): domain Bacteria; phylum Chloroflexota; class Anaerolineae; order Fen-1058; family Fen-1058; genus JAGOBP01. The sequence goes on along the minus strand of JAXLWI010000129.1, from coordinate 3,590 downwards.
ATCGTCGTCAACGCGGCATCGCCCCAACCAGGCAGTACGGGCACGTTGATACTATACCCCGTGCCAGCGCCAGCGCCGATTTCGCTCCAATGTCCAGTGCCCGGATAAATACCCCACTGATGCGTCGAAATAAACAACACACTGGGATCGTGATAGAAAATCGAATTGGTGCCGTTACCGTGATGCACATCGAAGTCCACCACCAAGACCCGATCGATTCCCAACTCCGAGCGAGCCGTCTGCGCGGCGATGGCAACGTTGTTGAACAAGCAAAACCCTTCGCCATGGTCGGCAAAGGCGTGATGGCCGGGGGGGCGCACCAACGCGAAGGCATTCTGCACATCGCCGCGCAACACCGCTTCGACACCGGTCACTACGCCACCGGCGGCGAGCAACGCCGCCTCGTATGATTTCGGCGCGACGTACGTTTCATCGCCGCGGCCCATCAAGCCACCACCGCCTCGATCGGCGATCTGCTTCACGCGCGTCACATATTCAGCATCATGCACCCGTGTCAGCCGCTCAATCGAAATCGGTTGCGGCTTCAACTCAATCAAACGAGATCGCATCCGTGATTGATCGAGCGCGCGATTGATCGCATCGAGACGTTCCGGGCCTTCGACGTGATCGCGCTGAAAATGTTGGCGATAGATCGGATCGTAGAGATACGCGGTGGTCATAATCAAATTGTACTCGCCGCCAAGTGACCGTCAAGCGAAGCACATAATAGGCAACAAAATAACGCCCGTCGCTGGACCATGCAATCCAGCGACGGGCACGGACTCGTCACTCGTTACTTGTTACGGCTCACTTCACTTCCGCCACTTCCTTGCCCGAAGCGCGCAAAGCCCAAATCGTCGCGGTGACGAGCAGCAAAGCGACCGCCACCACTACAATATTCACCGAACCATCTGGGTTGGTGATGTTATAGCGCACGATGATGGGCGCAGCGATGAGGCTGACCAGATTCGCGACTTTGATCATCGGGTTCAGCGCTGGGCCAGCCGTGTCCTTCAGCGGATCGCCGACCGTATCACCCACAACACCGGCCTTGTGACGCTCAGAGCCTTTACCCAGATTCTTCTTTGGATCACGCGGCTCATCTTCGATCGACTTCTTGGCATTATCCCACGCGCCACCCGCGTTGGACATGAACACCGCCAGCAGTTGACCGCTAAGGATGATGCCCGCGAGGAAGCCGCCCAACGCTTCGACTTGCAGTACGAGGCCGACCAGCAGCGGAATAACCACCGAGATCGTCGCCAGTGGAATCAGTTCCTTCTGCGCCGAAGCGGTGCTGATGCCGACCACGCGCGCATAATCCGGCGTCTTGGTGCCTTCCATCACACCCGGAATCTTGAACTGACGTCGCACTTCTTCCACGATCTGGCTGGCCGCGCGTGACACGGCTTTGATCGACAGCGAGCCAAACATCCACGGCAACGCGCCGCCCAACAACAAACCGATGAAGACCTTAGTTTCCGACAGGCGGATCGATTCGAGCACAGGCACGCCTAACTGGGCTTGGACACGTCCAACGTCCGTGATGTACGACGCAAACAGCGAGACCGCCGCAATCACCGCGGACGCAATCGCCACGCCCTTGGTAATGGCCTTAGTCGTGTTTCCGACGGCGTCGAGATCGGCCATGATCTGGCGGGCCTTCTTGGTCTCTTCGTCTTCCATGTCGTGCCAAGCCATCTCGCCCACGCCGTTGGCGTTGTCAGAGATCGGGCCGTAGCTATCCATCGCCACGTTGTTGCCGGTGTGGCTCAACATACCGATGCCGATCATAGCGACCGCGTACAATACGTATTTCGGACCCTCACCACCGTACAGCAATAAGGCACCGATAAAGCTGACTACGATCACGACCAACGCCCACACGCTCGATTCCATGCCGACTGACAAGCCGCTGAGAATCGTCGTAGCTGGACCGGTATTGGTCGATTTGACGATCTCTTTGACGGGCGGCTTCTTGGTCGAAGTGAAGTACGAGGTCAACGGATTGAACGCCACGGCCAATCCAACCCCAATCGTCGTCAACGCGCCCAAGCGCCAGTCATTGCCATAGGCCAACGCAAGGACGAAAGCAAAGAAGATCGTGTTCACACTCGATACTTCATAGGAGCGGAACATCGATTCTTCGGCGTCGTGCGCACGAAGAGCCTTAATCGGGAAATTCTCCCAAATCGGCACCGTGAATGTCCCCAAGATCGAACTGATCACGCCGATGGCGCGGATGATCAATGGATACACGATCCACTTGAGGTCATGCGTGACCGCCACGAGCGAGAGACCGAGGATCAACCCGGACACAATCGTCACTTCGTATGACTCGAAGATGTCGGCGGCCATACCCGCGCAGTCGCCGACATTGTCGCCGACGAGGTCGGCAATCACGGCCGCATTGCGCGGATCATCTTCGGGCACATCCTGCTCAACCTTGCCCACGAGGTCAGCGCCCACGTCGGCCGCTTTGGTATAGATACCGCCGCCCACGCGCATGAACAACGCCAGTAGCGTGCCGCCAAAGCCGAAGCCTAACAGCGCATCAGGGGCAGCTTTGCCGAAGATGATGAAGATCACCGTGCCGCCAAATAGGCCGAGGCCGTCGGTGAGCATGCCCGTAATCGTGCCCGCGTAGTAGGCAATCGACAGCGCTTCGTTGAAGCCGCGCCGTGCCGCCGATGCCGCGCGCACATTAGCCTGAATCGCCATGCGCATACCCAACTGGCCGACCGTTAAGGAGAACGAAGCGCCCATAATGAACGCGATGGTGCGGCCAATCGCCACCACGATTTGCGCGTTTGCTGCACCAAATTCTGCTTCAGCCTCAACGCTGGGAGGAACGACATACACGCTGAGGAACATCAGCACCGTGAGGACACCAATGAGGGGCAAAATCGTGCGCAGTTGGCGACTGAGATAACTATCGGCGCCGATGCGAATGGCGTTCCACACTTCCTGCATCTTGGCCGTGCCTTTGTCGTTCTTCAGCACTTTGCCACGCAGCCACCATGCGTACGCCAGGCTGAGGAAAGCCGTGACGACGACGAGAATGATGGCGATCTGTTCGAAAGGACTCAAACCGTGTCTACTGCCTAATCCGAGAATATCCACGCTGCCTCCTTACAAAGGGTGAGGTGTCATCGACCCGGGGTGGGCCGCTCAAGCCGATCGGTTACCAGAGCATTCAAAAATCCGAAGTCCCGCTGTGACTTCGGAGTCTATCAGTCAGTGCCAGATCGAACGCTTTTTTCTCGGTAAGGCCGCGATAAGAAATCGAGAATGACTTCTATGATGTCAGGCGACGGCCCCATTGTACTTCATCAAAAGCACCTGTCAAGTTAAATCTGTCACGCCGCCCAACAAAAAAACCTGACAGGCTGGGCGGCCTGTCAGGTTCACTGAGTGAGTCTCAAGAATTGCTCAAAGCCCGCGTCCCTGCGGGCGACACGTTCCGCGCAATTCGGGGATTTTAAGTTACACTTCTGCGGCTTTCGCCTCTTGTTTGGAGTTATAGTAGGCCCAGGCGAGCGCCGCCACCAGCAAGAGCACAATCGCCACGATGCCGAGATCGAGCGTCT
>JAXLWI010000128.1:0-4795 GCA_046328575.1 Anaerolineae bacterium | reverse complement strand
TCCGGCAAGACCTATCAGCAATTCACTGCGGCAAATCTGGCGGCTGGCGCAAACTTGGCGGTAACGATTGGCGGAGCGGCCACGCCCGTCAATTGGACGGCGATTGCGGGCGTCGCGCTGGTGGTGATCGGGATTGGCGGTGTGTTTGTGTGGCAGCGCAGCCGCTCGAAGTCAGCCCCGGCCGGCGATACTGGTGCGCAGCAAGATGCCCTAATCGATCAAATCGCCGCGCTTGATGATGAATTCGCCGCCGGTCAGATCGACGAAGTGAATTACAAAGCCAAACGCGCTAAGTTGAAAGAGCGCTTGCTGAAGTTAATGAATAACGAGTAAAATCGATGGCTGACGGTAGACGGTTGATGACTACATGCAACTGTCTACCCGTCGGTGGTCGTTCGTCTTTCGCCCACGTCATTGAGAATTGAACATTGATCATTGCCAATAGCCTTACCAAACAGTTTGGCCCGTTTATGGCCCTGCGCGGCATCGATTTGGATATCCGGCCCGGCGAGTTTGCTACTATCGTCGGGCCGAACGGCGCCGGGAAGACGACGTTGCTGCGCATTCTCGCCACGTTAAGTCGTCCGACCAGCGGCCACGTCTCGATCGCGGGACATACGTTGCCAAAGAAGGCCGATGAAGCGCGTCGCCAGATCGGGTTGCTGTCACATCAGCCGCTGCTATATGGCGATCTGACTGCTGAGGAGAACCTGCGCTTCTTCGGCCAGATGTATGACGTGCCGCAGTTGGAAGCCCGCATTATCGAACTGTTGGACAAGGTCGATCTGATCGAGCGACGGCAAGATCGGGCGCGGACATTTTCGCGTGGGATGCAGCAACGCTTGGCGATCGCGCGGGCATTGTTGCACGATCCGAAAGTGGTGCTGCTTGACGAGCCTTTCACTGGCCTCGATCCGCATGCGTCCGATCGGTTGGAGGAACTGTTGCATATCCTCAACGACGGTACGCGTACCGTCGTGATGACCATTCACGATCTGGAACGCGGCTGGGCGATGTGCCAGCGAGCCTTGGTAATGGCGCGTGGCAAGATCGTGTATGAAGCGCGCACCAGCGAAGTCGATGTTCAAACGTTCCGCTCGGAATTCCGACGGGTGACGGGCGGTTGATGATGACGTTTTTGCGCAAAGTGTGGGTCATCACTCGCAAAGATTTGCTCACCGAGCTGCGCTCACGCGAGATGGTTAGCACCATGGGCGCGTTTTCGGTGCTGGTTATTCTGTTGTTTGCCTTTGCGTTCGATCTGCGCGTGGCGAAGGCGGGCACGGTGGCACCGGGCGCGTTGTGGTCTGTCATCGCATTTGCGGGGATTTTGGGCATGGGCCGCACGCTCAGTTCCGAGATCGATCGAGGCGTGTTTGACGCGTTGTTGTTAGCGCCGGTCGATCGCAGCGCCATCTTCTTCGGTAAGGCGCTGGGCATCATCATCTTCATGCTCATCATCGAAGCGGTGATTTTGCCGTTGTTTGTGGTCTTTTTCAACTTGCCGTTCTTACAACCGACGATCATCTTCATTGTGTTACTGGGGACGGTTGGTTACGGCGGTGTGGGGACGCTGCTTTCGACGATGGCGGCCAACACGCGACTGCGTGAAGTGCTGCTGCCGGTGCTGCTGCTGCCGATTGCGATTCCAGCGCTGTTGGCAGCTGTGAAATGCACGGCGGGCGCGTTGGATGGGCGGGCGTTCGACGAATGGAGCAACTGGTTCGGCTTGCTCGTCGCCTTCGATCTGGTGATGTTGGGCGCGGCGTTTCTGGTGTACGATTTCGTCGTCGAAGACTAAGTGGAATACCGATGAACACAGATTCCACGCATGTGGCTCACACTGATTTTGCACAATTCTTGCAGCAGCGAATCGATTCGCGGTTGAAGCCGCTCGGTTATACATTCGATGCGCGCCTGAGTTTCGGCAGTGAATTGTTTGGCTTTAGCAAGCCGTTCGGCAATGACGTGTATGCCATCGTACAGTTTCAACGTCACGCGCACGCGACGAACGACGAGTTCACGATCAATTTGTTGCGGGTGAAAGCGCCGCAACTCTCGCCGCGTGTGTTTGAGGGCTATGATCGAGCGCGCGGCGCACGCCTAAGCTATGTGCTGTGGTTTATCCACAACCTGCGGATTTATCCGCAAGCCGATCATTGGTGGGCGGCGACCGAGATCGACGACGCGCTCGAGCAGTTGATCGCTTACGGATTGCCGTGGTTGGCGGATGAAGACTCGAAGAAGCCGTGGGAGATGCCCGCGCATGACGGGGTTGAGTTTGTAGCGGCGGTGCAGGCGATTGTCGCACCGGAACTGGAAGCGCTGGGGTTCCGCTCGGCCGTGCAAACCTTGGCGGGTAAGTTTGCGTATCCTTACTTTGTGAAGCCGCTGCCGCGCGGTGATTTCGGGTTGATCGAATTCCAGGCGGCGTATAGTTTAGATCCAGACCTCTTTCAGTTTGATGTGCGGTTGCAGCGTACCGCCGCCGACGATCCGCTGGATTTCAACGGACACTATCGCGATTGGTGTGCAGCCTCACTGGGGCAGTTGGTCTGGCAAGGCCGGAACGCCAGTGACGCGCCGATCACGGTGGAGGCCGTGAAAGCGTTGTTGTGGCGCTATGCCGATCAGGCGGAGTTAACCGATCAATTGCGAGCCGTCGTCGGGCATCTACGGCAGATCGCGCTGCCGTGGTTTGAGGCGGCGGGGCGTTAGTCAATGTTACAATTAAGCGTATAAGTAAGTGAGGAGGCAATGGGCATGACTCAGGCACGCGATCGAATTACGGTACCCCTGATCGTTGTGACAGGCATCGCGATCATGGTGGCGATCTACTTTGCGTTTGGCTATGCGCCGACCGCCGATAAGTTGTCGGGCGGCGACGTGCAGCGCATCTTCTATTTCCACGTCGGCATCGCGTGGATTGCGGGGCTGGCGCTCTTTGTAACGTTTGTGTGCAGCATCCTCTATCTGTGGCGCGGTGAACAGCGCAAGTACGATATCATCGCGGCCGCCTCGGTGGAAATCGGCGTAGTCTTCGGGGTGATGGTGCTGCTGTCGGGCATGTTGTGGGCGCGGCCAGTATGGAACACCTGGTGGACGTGGGACCCGCGCCTGACGACCACGGCTATCACCGAGTTCCTGTACATCGCCTATTTGATGCTGCGCGGCGCGCTCGACGATCCGCAACGGCGGGCGCGGTTTAGTGCGGTGTACGGCATTATCGGCTTTGCCAGCGTGCCGATTACGTTTTTTTCGACGCGCTGGTTCAACACGATTCACCCTGACTTGTTTAGCGGTGAGAGTCTGTCGCCTTTGACGGCCGCCATGAAACCGGCGATGTTCATCTCGCTGTTTGCGTTCACGCTGGTATATCTGATGCTGGTACGCGCGCGTGCCAAGGTCGAACATACTTCTGATGAAGTTGCGAAGTTGAAACAAGAGATTATCAATGCGTAACGAACCATGCTCAATTAACAACGGTATCCGGTCTTTGCTAATTGAGCATGGTTAATTGGAGATTGCTATGAGCCCTGAAATGAATAACATCGTGTCGTTCTTGATTCCCGCCTATGGCGTGTTCTGGCTGATCACGTTCTTGTATGTCTTCACGATTCGCTCGCGCCAGAGGAACTTGGAGAAAGACATCGAGACGCTGCGATTGCTGGCCGAGAAGAAGAAGCAACAGTAACTTTTGACCCAACGGCCGCATCTAATCTAATAATTACTTATCGGAGCAAGGCCTGTGGCTACCTCTGCCGTGTCCAACAAGCGACCTTTGACTTTTTCGGCGCGCTTTCAAACCCTCATCCATGCCGCCCTATTTGTCTTGGGGTTGGCGTTAGTAATTGTGCTGCTGTTTGGCGGCGCGACGACGCTGATCGGCTCGGTGTTGTTTGATGCGCGTGACACTCTCACACGTATCGGCGGCATCGTGGTGATCGTCTTTGGCTTGCATACGCTGGGCATTGTCAAGATTCCATTCCTCAATTACGACACGCGCAAGCAATACAGCGGCGGTGCAAGTTATGGCTCATCGGTCTTAATGGGCGTGTTCTTCGCCGCAGGGTGGTCGCCGTGTGTGGGCGTGACGCTGGGTGCGATCATGACGATGGGTCTCAGCGCCGAACAGAGCGGCACGGCAATGGTACTCTCGGCTTTCTACGCGCTGGGGCTGGGGCTGCCGTTCTTGTTGCTGGGTCTGATCGTCGATCGGGCAACGGGTGTGTTGCGCCGCTTGAAGAAATATATCCACGCGTTTGAGATCATTACCGGCCTCTTCCTGATCATCCTCGGTGTGCTACTGCTGACCGGGCAAATGACCCAGTTCGCGGCGATGGCGTCGCGCAACGCGGTGGCGTTGGATGTCGCCGGAGCCGAAAGCACCAATCCGACGATTCCCATTGCCATCTTTGCGGGCTTGCTGTCCTTCCTTTCGCCGTGCGTGTTGCCGCTAGTGCCTGCTTATCTGGGTTATCTGGGTGGCAAGGTAGTCAATCAGGTGGCGGCGGAAAAGTCGGTGTAAGCAGCTATGGACGAAGCAACCGGGATACGATCAGCGGATAGGCGCGAGCGACTGATGCGCGTTTTGCCGCTATTCGCCTCACTGCTAGCGATCTTCATCGGCGTGTTGCTCATTGCGCGACCGGCTTTCTTGTTCGCAACAGCCGCAACCACTTCCGTGGCGTCCAGCCAACCCTTACCGCAGTCGAGTAGCGGACTTGGCAAGATGCCGAAGGAAGGCGAACGTGCGCCTGACTTTGAACTCGGCACACTTGATGGGGGCAAGATC
>JAXLWI010000127.1:0-4873 GCA_046328575.1 Anaerolineae bacterium | reverse complement strand
ACGTCCAGCAGATCGTTCAGCATAGTCAGCATATAATCGGTATTGCGTTTGATGTCTTTCAGAAACTTCAGCGCTTGTACAGGTGATAACGCTGCGCCCGGATCGGTCAACAATTCGGCCGCCATTCGAATCAGGGCGATGGGGCTGCGCAAGTCGTGAGCGGCGATGCCCAGGAACGCGTTCTGGGTTTCATTCAAGCGGCGCAACTCATCACTGCGCAATTGCAGGATCGTCTTCTGCTCCGCGATTTCGGATACGAGCCGGCCTTTCTCGACTATGACGGACAGCTGCTCCGCGATGCGCTGAAACGTATCGATGTGGACGGCTTCGTACGCATCCGCGCGGACGCTGGAGAAAAAGATAAACCCGATCGGCACACCGTTAGCGATCAACGGACAGGTCAGCGACGAACGCAAGCCTTCCGCCACAATCAGGCGAGTCGATTCAGAATGCGGCTTGGCGTCCAGATACGCCACCAGATCGTTCAAAATGCGCGGTTGCCCGGTGGTCATGATGGTTTCCAAACTGCTGCCGGCCAATGGTTGGGCAAAGTTGCGGTTGATCTTGATCGTAGGCAGATCGCTTTTGGCCCAGCGCGCCCGCACTAGTGCTCCGCGCCCATCATCCTCGATCAGCGCCAACCCGATCCGTTCGTAAGGCAGCACTTCGCGAAAATCTTGGAAGATGTTATCCAGCACATCGTCGAGCAGCAGGCCGGCATTGATACGAGTCGTGATGCGCTCCAACTTCTGAACTTCGCGATAGCGGACTTCCAGGCTGAGCGCCAAGTCGCGCAGAGCTTCGCCGAGGCGGCCAAGATCATCGGGCGGTGTCGTGGGCACGTCCAGATCGAATTCGCCGCGCTTGAGATGCTCGGTGGCCTCGATGAACCGTGGGATACGGGCATCGGGGTGTGGCTTGTCAGGTTGCAGATCGGTCATGACGTTTGCTCCCAGCGGCCCGCCCTAGTTGAAGCAAGCCGAAAAAGACCACCAACACGTCGAAAAGTTGATCGAGACGCCAGCCTGCCAGATGCGGAATGTCATCGCCACGGGTGAAGCCAATAAGCCACGCGCCCACGCTGTACGCGGCCAGAAACAGCCCCCAACGCAACCCCGCGGGCCATGTACGCCGACGAGTTAGCCATAACAGTCCGAACACGACAATGCTCCAGGCTGCGCCTAACAATTGACTGGGCCAGCGCGGATTGATCGTGCCGTACAGATCAGGCGCGTCGATCGCGAGAAAGAAGAAGGGTTGACGGGGAAACAGCTCCTGGCCGTAGGCGGCGGCGGAGAGATAACAGCCGAGCCAGCCAAACGCTAAACCAAGCGGAGCCGCAATCGCGAGCAGATCAAGCAACTCGATCGGGCGGTGATCAACCGATCGGTGGGCGATGAGCCACGCGCCCAGTGCGCCGCCGATCAAACCCGCGTGCCAACTCAGGCCGCCTTCCCAAATCGCCAGACTTTCCCAGAGGTGATCTTTGAAGTAGGCCCAGTTGATGAGGACGTAACCAAGTCGAGCAGCCACTACGCCGATGGTGATCGCCGCGAGCACGGTGTCGAGCCACACATCCGATCGGATGTGGCGGCGACGCGCTTCAACAGCGACCATTAGCGTCGCGGTTGCCAACCCCAGGCTCAACAGTGCGGCGTACGAGCCAACAGTCAATCCCCCCCATTGCACCAACACTGGCCACATGCGACGAAGTATAACACAGACCATGGGCAGACTTGTTTGACGCCGTGTAACCGCTCGGTTATACTCAGCGCACTTTGGAACAGGCAGATACAGATGGTTAGACAACTTATCAATCGCGTGATACGGCTGGTCATCGGTGCCGCGGTGCTGGCGAGCTGTGCGCCGACGGCAACACCATCCAGTGACGTCGTCCGGCCCGACGGGCAAGAGGTTGTGCTGTGGCATTCATACGAAGGCGCCACTCGCGAAGCGCTGCTCTCGCAGGTTGACGAGTTCAACGCGACCAACCCCTGGAAGATCGTGATCGTGCCGGAGTATCACGGCACGGCCGATCAGCTGGGCAAGAAACTCAAGGCCAGCGCGGATGCCGGCACTATGCCTGAGTTGGCGATTCGACCGTCGGGGGTAGTGTGGTCGCTCGGCAACGCGGTCATGCCTATGCAGCGCTACACCAGCGATACACGCTTCGGCCTGACTAGCAGCGACTTCGCCGACATCTATCCGGCTATGCTAGATACTACGCGCGATCCAAAAAGCGACGAGCTGGTGGACTTCCCGCTGGGTGGTGAAGGCGTCGTCTTGATTTACAACATTGATCGATTAGCCGTCAACAACTACTTCATCGCCCCTGATTCCTGGCCGTTGTTCAAAGAGATTTGCCAGAACACAACCAAAGACATGACCAATGATGGCAAAGTGGATGTGTACGGTTTTGGCTTCACGCCGCGCGCCGATTTTGCCACGGCATGGTTGAATAGCCGCGGTGGGTCCATTATCAGTGACGACGGCACACATACGACCTTTAGCGGCGAGGAAGGCGTGCGGACGTTGACGACGTTGCAGGAGGCGGCCGCCAGCGGCTGCGTCTATCACAGCGCGCCCGAGGATGCCATCAAGGACTTTGCGCGCGGCAAGGTGGCGATGATCTTTGCATTGACCACGCAGCTACCCAGTATTTTTAGCGCCGTCGAGGCGCAGGGTGGTTTTCGGTGGGGCGTATCGCCGGTGCCCTATGGCCGACGCACGCCGACCTTGACGATCAGCGGTCCAGCGTGGATCATGCTGCGCAGTACGCCGGCCAAGCAATTGGCCACGTGGTTGTTCGTACGGTGGTTCTCGGAAACACCGCAGACGGTACGCTGGTCGCAACTGACCGGCTTGCTGCCGTTGCGCAAATCGGCGGCGTTGGGCCTGTCGAACCTCTTCACGTTGAACTCGGGTTTCAAAGTCGCGTTCGATCTGTTGGAAGTGGCGCAAGCGCAGCCCGATATTCCGCAGTGGGGCAGCATCGCCGAGTTGTTGGTGCATGCGGTCAATGCCGCCGTGGACGGCAACGATCCGGCGCAAGTGCTGAATGAAGCGGCACAAGCTGCGGATGCGCTCTTAAAATGAACGCTGCTCAATGACACTGGCGCATTGAGCATGGTTCATTGGAAATTGGATCACTATGTCTGATTTGTTGGACTTTACGGTTGCCATGGCGCGTGAAGCGGGCGGCATCTTGCGCGACAAGTACACTCAGCCGCGCGAGATTCACGCCAAAGGCTGGCGGGATTTCTACACGGACGCCGATCTGGCCGCGCAGGCCGCGATAGTCGATCGGATTCGGGCTAGAGATCCGCAGGCCGCGATCCTGGCAGAAGAGAACATCCAACCGCCGGCCGATGCCAAGTCGATCTGGGTGATCGATCCGTTGGATGGCACGACGAATTACTCCCGGCACATTCCGGTTTTCAGCGTCTCGATCGCGTTGGTGCAGGCTGGGCGGCCCGTGCTGGGTGTGATCTACGATCCACTACGCGAGGACTTGTTCGCCGCTGAAGCCAATCGGGGCGCGACGTTGAACGAACAGCCGATCCACGTCACGACAGTGACGGATATTACCGATGCCGTCATCGGTCTGGATTGGGGGCGCGGCGAGGAAGCGCGCACACGCGAGTTGGAGTGGCTGCGGCGCACGGGCTTGCAAAGCCGCACCATCCGCGCCATCGGTTCGGCGGCGCTGGGTATGTGCTATCTGGCCGCGGGTTGGATCGATGTTTACTATCATGGCGCGTTGATGCCGTGGGATGGCGCGGCAGGCCAGATTATCATCGAGGAAGCGGGCGGACGAATCTTGAATCATCGCGGTCAGCCGTGGAACTACCTGGAACCGGATTGCATTGCATGCGGGCCGGGCTTGATTCCGTGGGCGTTGGCGTCGTTGGCGTGACTGCGAAAACGTGAAGTGCGTACCTCCCTGAAAGCATCAACTTTCGGGGAGGTTTGTATTTACGTACAGAACATTCACGCTATTGCCATGTTGTCTTGAAACAGGCTGTGCTAGAATCACGGCATCTCGCCGCTTGCGGCAATTTCCTCAAGGAGGGTGAAGATGCTCAAAGAATTTCGAGACTTCATCGCACGTGGTAACGTCGTCGATCTGGCCGTGGCTGTGATCATCGGTGGCGCGTTCGGCGCGATCGTGTCGTCGTTCGTTAAGGACATCATCATGCCCATCGTCTCACTGCTGACGGGCGGCATCGATTTCTCCAACTGGTTCATTCCGCTGAAGGCCGGGACGTATGCCACGTTGAAGGCCGCGCAGGATGCGGGCGTCGCGACGATCAACATCGGCGTCTTTCTCAACGCCATCATCACCTTCTTGATCGTGGCCTTTGCCATGTTCCTGGTGGTGAAGTCGATGAACGCGATGAAGAAGAAGCCGGCCCCGGCTGATCCGACGACCAAAGATTGCCCGTATTGCTTCTCGAAGATCTCGATCAAAGCGACGCGCTGCCCCAACTGCACGAGTGAGTTGAAGTAGTAGACCAAACCGCTGGTGGCTTGACAGCCCGCGCAGGCGGGAGTATAGTGCGCGCGTACTTTGACAACTGAATAGCGGTGCAGGTGCTCTTGTCCCCGGATGGACGGAGCGGAAACGGCGAAGCCGGTGGCGTTCAATTTGAACGGAGTCCGGCGCTGTTGCGCAACTGTAAGTTAGTTAGGCGTGTAGTCAAGTAGTTAAATAGTTACTTAGTCGCTCAAATCAGTCGACGATGAACTATCAAACTACCTGACTATGAGACTATCAGACTAACAAGCCAGGTCGCCCGCCTGTAACGCGTTGACCACACTTCTCGCCGAAAGGGGGTGGCACACTGACTGCAACACATTGTCAGATCGTCAT
>JAXLWI010000126.1:0-5093 GCA_046328575.1 Anaerolineae bacterium | reverse complement strand
CGAAGGCGGGCGCTAGTCGATCGAACCACATGAAAAAAGCCGCGTCGAAGATGACGCGGCTTTTTGTTTCGCCCGGCGCTATTAATTACGCGGCGGCAGTGCCTTCGCGATCTGATCCGCCACTTCCTGTTTGACGCGATTGGCTTGACTGAGATAACTTTGCACGCTGTCCAGCGCATCCTTGCCTTGCTGCAAGATGCCGATCAGCGAGTGCACGGGGTTCGATCCGCTGCCGATGACCAGCCCCGTGATCAACACATCGATGCGTTCCGGCACGGCCTTGATGCCCAGCAGCGCAAACATCTGTAACTGCCCCACCGCCGCCACGATCACACCAAACATCAACCCGAGAATGATCGAAGCCGCCGTCTTGGCGCTGATATAATCCGCCGACGAGGTAACGCCCGCCAATTTACCTTCAGCATCGGCCAAGCGACGTTCGGCTTCCTCCAACAAACGTTTGGCATCGTCGGTGCGTTTGGTGGCCTCCGCCGTCATCCCGTCCAGCGTCTTCCGCACGTCTTCCGGCAGATCGGCCACCGGCGTGTTTGAGGCGTTGATCTCCTTCAAGAAGGCGTCCATCTTCTCGTTGTAAGAGCGCAGCGTTGAGGTATACAAGCCGGTGGTATTGGACAGCCACTGCCGCGCTTGTTCCACTTCCCCTTCGGCGCTCTTCAGCCAGCGCATGCCATAGCCCAGGTAGGCGACCATCGTGCGCCACGCGCCTTCTAGGACGTTGAAGATCGTTTCCAGCAACCGCTCGACACCCGCCGCCGCGGCCAGAATCGGCGCGAGGACCAGCGTCAAATCGGCTCCGACGGCCAGCGGGGTCACTTCGGCTTTGGTGATTGGCGCGACGAACAGCACCCAACCGATCAGCCCCAGCGAAATCACGCCGACGGCCGTCGCCAGCACCACGAACCATTTCCGCATCCGCTGTCGAACGGCATACTCATTCCAATCTCGTTTGGGATCGAGTTCACGCGGCGTCTTAACGATCACTTCAGTGCTGCTCATGTGCGACCTCCAGGAGCCAGACTAGAATGGATCTCTGCGTGATTATAGATGACCACCCACGGCAAAGTCAAACGCCCGATCGGTCACCACAGCCGATCGGGCTTTAACGGCCCGCGCGTTTCAACCACCACGCGATGAAGATGTGCCACGCCAGCAGCAGCACGCCGTTCAGGCCCATCGTCACTACGATGAACGGGCCAGGAATCGCCGTGCGATTGAGCAGCCACGCGCGAGCGACCAGCGCGATTGGCCCGGCGACGATCCACGCGGCCAGCGTGCGGATGACGGCCAGTGGGACGAAGCGATACACCGTCGGGCGGAGGACACCCATCGGCGTCGCGACGAGGAACCAGATCACCAGGAATGAGAGCAGCGTCGGCTGCGCGTTGATCAGCAAATTCGGATCGCCTGTCGCGTGCGTCTCGCGTCCGATCAACGCAAACATCACGAAGATCGCCACATCGCCGGCGATCAAGATCACGGTGTTTTGTCGAGTCTTGTTGGTCATGCCGTCAGCTTACCGCAAACTCGATGAAAAGGGAAGGAGTAGATTAGAACATTAGGCGATTGATAGAGTAATCGCTAACCACGCCATACCTCCTGCATCTTGCCGCATGTATCACGCCTCACGTTTTAGTCGTCACTCGTTACTCATTACGTTTTGTGGTACGATTAGCCCACTATGTTCTTCGACACTGCACAAATTCACGTTCAAGCGGGCAAAGGCGGCGATGGCGCTGTGGCGTTTCGCCGCGAAAAATACGTTCCATTCGGCGGGCCGTCCGGTGGCGATGGCGGGCGCGGCGGCGATGTGGTCTTGTTCGTCGATCCCACGCTCAACACGTTATCGGCGTTTCGCCATCAACGCAAGTTCAAAGCCAAAGACGGCGAAAACGGTCGCGGCAAAAATCAGACCGGCGCGGACGGCGACGACATCCGCATCCCGGTGCCACCGGGTACCGTCGTGCGCGATGCCAAGACCGGCGACGTTCTTGCTGATCTGGCTTCGCCGCGCGCCGAGTTCATCGTGGCGCAGGGCGGCACGTTCGGCAAAGGCAACGTGCGCTTCACCACGTCGACCAATCAAGCGCCACGCATGGCCACCAATGGTATGCCCGGTGAAGAACGCGATCTCGATCTCGAATTGAAGTTGATCGCGGATGTGGGCTTAGTCGGGTTGCCGAACGCCGGTAAATCGACGTTACTGGCGGCAACCACGGCCGCGCGGCCTAAGATCGCCGATTATCCTTTCACGACCCTACAGCCCAATCTCGGTGTCGTCGATCTCGAACGCGAATTGTCGTTCGTCATGGCCGACATTCCAGGCCTGATCGAAGGTGCGAGTCTGGGCAAGGGCCTGGGGCACGAATTCCTGCGTCACATCGAACGCACGCGCGTGTTGATTCACGTCCTCGACGGTTCGCAGCCCGACCCGCTGAAGGACTTTGAAACTATCAACGCCGAGCTCGCTGCGTTTGGTCATGGTCTCGCGCACAAGCCGCAGCTCGTCGCCTTCAACAAGATCGATCTGCCCGACGCGCAAGCGCAGTGGCCGCAAGTGCAGAAAACACTGGAAAAACAGGGCGTTGAGGCGCTGTCGATCTCGGCGGCCACCCAGCAAGGCACGCGTGAGTTGCTGTATCGCGCCGTGCAGATTTTGCGCGAACTGCCCGAGCCTGAACCTGTTGTCATCGAGGCCATACCCGTTATGCGCGCCGAAGTTGACGAAGCACCGTTCACCGTCAGCCGCGCGGCCGATGCCAGTTGGCACGTCACCGGACGACAGGTGCAAGTCCTCGCCAGCCGCCATCGCTTCGATTCGGAAGAGTCGTTGATGTCGTTCCACAAAGCCATCACCAAGCTCGGTGTCATCGACGCGCTGCGCGACGCGGGCGTGCAAGAAGGCGACACTGTCTGGATCGGCGACGACTACGAACTCGAATGGCAAGATTAGCCATTCACCATGAGCAATGAACGATGATTGAAGCCGTGTTGTTTGACCTCGACGGCTTGATGGTGGACAGCGAGCCGCATTCGATCGCGTCATGGCAGGCAGTGTTGGCAAAACGCGGCGTGCAGTTCGATCAAGCCGCGCTCGATTCGGTGTTAGGGCAGCGCGTCATCGAAACGGCCCAAACCGCCATCCGATTGTTCCACTTGCCTGATCGGCCTGAGGATTTAGCGAACGAAAAGGCCGAGCACCAAATCGCGCATCTCAATGGCAACGTCAAGCCGATGCCGGGCTTGATCGAACTGCTGGACTTCATCGATCGATTGGGCTTGAAAAAGGCCGTCGCCAGCAGCGGCCTGCGCCGCTATATCGATGCAGTGTTGCTCAACACGCACATCCGCGAGCGTTTTAGCATCATCGTGTCAGGCGAAGACGTCGTCAACGGCAAGCCCGCACCCGATGTGTTTCTCGTAGCGGCTCGCGCGTTGAACGTTGCGCCGCGCAACTGCCTCGTGTTGGAAGATGCGCCCTTCGGCGTGCAGGCTGCCAAAGCCGCGGGCATGACGTGTTTCGCAGTGCCCAACCCGTCGGCGGGTACGCTGGATCTGTCGTTGGCGGATCGGATTGTGCCGTCATTGTATGAAGTCAAAAATTACCTAACAAGTAACGAGTGACGAGTAAAACGTACCCGCATCAATTACCCATTACTCATTACTCATCACCAGCATGAAACTCGGCATTCTCGGCGGCACATTTGATCCTCCGCACTTCGGACATCTCCGCTTGGCCGAAGCTGCCCTGCGTCAGTTACACTTAGATCGCGTGCTGTTTGTGCCCGCGGGCGTGCAGCCACTGCGGCAACACGAGCATCACACTGATCCCGAAATGCGCGCTCGCATGGTCGAACTCGCCATCGCCGACGAGCCGTGTTTTGCGCTCTCGCGGCTCGATCTCGATCGACCCGGTCCGCATTACACGGTCGATTTGCTGACGTTAGTGCAGCACCACTATCCGGACGCCTCGCTGTGGTTCATCATGGGCGAAGATTCACTTGGTGATCTGCTCCGCTGGCGTGAGCCGCAGCGTTTGATCACGTTAGCGCGATTAGCGGTGCTCCAGCGGCCCGGCTACGAACCCGATTGGCCTACGCTGCTGACCGCCCTGCCCGACATTCGCGCGCGCCTCGACTGGATCAAACACACCGAAATCGACATCGCCGCCACCGACATTCGAGACCGCGTGAAAAACAGACAGCCGATTGATCACTTAGTACCTATAGCTGTGGCAGTCTATATTGCAGAGAATCATCTGTACGAACAGTGAAAAGTGAAGAGTGACCGTTTCATTCCGCGTTTCACTCGTCACTCATCGTGCCTTGAGATTTGATCCATGAAAACCAACGTTACCCGCTTACTTGATTCTCGCAAAATCCAATATGAAACCAACGAATACGATGGCTCAGTGTTTCACTCGGCCGATGAAGTCGCGGCACTGATCGGCGTGGCGGTCGAGCACGTGTACAAGACCATCGTTGTGCTGCGCGAGGAAAAGGGCAAGAAGCCGTTCCTCGTGATGGTCGCCGCCGATCGTGAAATCGATCTGCGCAAATTGGCTGCCTCGTTGGGCGAAAAGAAACTCAAGATCGCCAAGCACGATGAAGCCGAGGCGCTGACAGGCTTGCAGGTCGGCGGCATCAGCGCGCTGGCACTGCTCAGCAAACCGTTCGAACCGTGTCTCGATCGGACGGCGCTGGCCCACACGCACATTCACATCAGCGGCGGGCAGCGCGGCCTCGACGTGAAGATCGCCGTGCCGGATTTAATCCAACTGACTAAAGCGAAGATCGTCGAAGCGACGTAAGAAATTTACGCGGGGGAACTGTGTCAAAAGAAACATACATCGAAGCAAACGGACTGCGCTTTCATGCGCTGGATTGGGGTGGACGCGGCGATTGGCTGGTGCTGCTGCACGGCCTCGCTTCGCAAGCGCACATTTGGGATCTGGTTGCCCCGCAGCTAATCGATCGGTTTCGCGTCATCGCCATCGATCAGCGCGGACATGGTCTCAGCGACAAACCGGATTCGGGTTACGACTTCGCCACTATCACGCGTGATCTCGACGCGAT
>JAXLWI010000125.1:0-5229 GCA_046328575.1 Anaerolineae bacterium | reverse complement strand
GAGCAGCTGCGCACGTTGATGCGTCGCACTGGTTGGGGCTTGCTGTATGCGGGCATTCAAAACATCGAGGCGTTTACTGACGTTTATGGCTTTGTAGCCGGTGATGAGGTGCTGCGCTTCACGGCGCTGCTGTTAGGTGAGATCGACGACAAGCTGGGCGGGTCCGACGATTTCATCGGCCACGTGGGTGGTGATGACTTCCTGGTCATCTGCGGCGAGGATAAAGCCGCAGCCATGGCAGAGGCGATGATCAAACGCTTCAATCAAGATATTGGCGCACATTACTCGTTTAAAGATCGCGAGCGGGGCTACATCGTGGTGAAGGGCGCCGATGGCAGCGACAAGCAAGCGCCGCTTATGAAATTGTGCGTGGGCGTGGTGCTCGCGTCGAATCAGGACTTCACCGACATTCGGGAGATCACCGAAGTGTCCGCCGAGGCTCGGCGGCAGTCGTGCTTGTAGAGGCCAAAGAAACTTTAGCGTAGATTGGATTTGTGGTCATGACGCGCCGTATCGGTCACATTTCGACAGGGCAAATACTGCTGGCAGCGCTGTTAGCGTTGACCGTGGTCTTGTCCGCCTGTCAACCGGAGAGACCGAGCGTGGTGTTTGTTTACGTCAGCTTGCCACTCAAGGTGCAGCGCAACAGTGGTGCGATAGTCAATGGCGTCAAACAGGCGTTTGACGAGATTAACAACCACATCGGTAACACCGAGATCAAATTGAATATTGTCAATGATGGGGACGATGCCGGCCAGTGGTTGCCTGACAAAGAACAGCAGATTGCGACTGATGCAGCTAATGATCCGTTGACCGTCGCGTACATTGGTCCTTACAACTCCGGGGCGGCCAAAATCAGCATCCCGATTACAAATAAGGCCGGTATGCTGCAGATCAGCCCCAGCACCACATGGCCAGGCTTGACCAAGGTGGGTTTTGCTCAAGGTGAACCGGCGATCTTTTATCCGACCGGAAAGCGTACCTTCTTCCGCACTTGTTCGACCGATGATTTACAGGGTCCCGCTGCGGCCCTTTGGGCGCGTGATCTCAAATTCCGATCGTTCTACGTGCTCGACGATGGCGAGACATACGGCGCGGGTGTGGCCGCTCTCTTTGCGCGCCGCGCTGAACAGATTGGGCTGATCAATTTGGGGCGGCAGACCATCGACAAGACGGCGCAAGATTTTTCGGCGGTGCTGGCCGCCGTCAAACAGGCCAATCCGGATGTGGTGTATTTTGGCGGCACAGTGGCTAATGGTGCAGCCTTGATTGTCTCGCAAATGCGGGCAATGGGCATTAAGTCGGCGTTCATGGGGCCAGACGCCATCGTCGATACGGCACTGATTGACGGTGCTCAGGGCGCGGCTGAAGGCGTATATGCTACCTTTGTCGGCGCACCGGCCGATCAACTGACGACTGAAGTGGGCAAAACCTTCTATGCCGAGTACAAGCAGAAATACAACGGCGAAGAGCCGGAGGCCTATGCCCAGTCCGGCTATGACGCCGCGCGCGTGATTATCGCGGCCATGCAGCAGGCCGACAAGCAAGGTCAACCGATCAATCGGGCTAACCTTTTGGCTTACGTAGGGAGCGGTGTCGATTTCAATGGTGCCGCCGGGCAATTTACGTTCGATCGCAACGGCGATACGCAGGTCATATTGGTCAGCGGTAATGTTGTCCAGAACGGCGCTTTTAAATTCGCGCGGTTATTAACTGAACGGTAGCAGGTAGAGATACGCAGCATGGTAAGTCGTCAGCAATCCACCCGAAAACGTGTCTTTGGCCAGATGGGCGTACGCCTGTTGGTGCCGTTTGTCTTGGGCGCAGTGGTCGCGCTTGGGGTAGTGGTGGTGATGCTGATCTTCAGTCTAAACACACAACGTGCCCAAACGATTGCCGCTCAACGTGAACTAGCGCAACGGCTGGCCTCGCAGGCCGAAGGGTTTACCGATCTACTGGTTGGCGACTTGCGCACCCTAGCCAGCGTGGTGCCGCTCACCGCTGAGGCTGATCCGACTCTTCGCCGAACGCTGGAAAGAACCTTACAGAGTGAACCCGCGTTCATGGAAATCGCGGTCGTGGGGCACGATGGAACCGATCGGGCGCGTGTGACGTGGCCGGGTGCCAAGCCCAGCGGCTTGACATCGTCGACTTCGCCGGAGTTTACAGTGGCGATGTCGGGAACCTCGTATTTGGGGCCGGTGTGGGCACTCAACGGCCTGCCAGTCATGACCATCGCCGAACCGATCATGGCCGCGGATGGTCAAGCGGTGGGCGCCGTTACCGCGCTGATCGATCTGACCACGTTGTGGGATCGTGTGGGTGAGGCCAGCGTGGGTGCGCGCGGCTACGCGTTTATCGTCGATAGTCAAGGCAAACTGGTCTTCTATCGCGATTACAAAGCCGTGTCGCCGGATCTGAATATGCTGAATCAGCGCACGGTGGCAGACGCGCTGACTGAAAAGGTCGAGTCCGTCACGACCCGCCCTTATAGTTCTGGCTTCGCGGTCCCCGCCGAAGAGATTCAAGCCTACTACAAGCCGTTTCCAATCGGAGCCACCAACTGGTACGTCATCGTTGAGCAGCCGTCCGCCGACGCGTATGCCCAAGTCAATAATTTCCTCGCGGCGGGTCTGGCGCTATTGGTGATGTCGGTGCTGATCGTCATCCTCATGGGCATCTACATCGCGCGCAGTGTGGTCCGGCCGATCGGCACGTTGCGGCGCGGCGCAGCGCAATTGGCGGCAGGCGATTTATCAGCCCGCATCATGGGTGTGCGGTCCGGTGACGAACTGGAAGCACTAGCGACAGAATTCAACGACATGGCGTCTAAGCTGCAGGCCGCTCAGGGCAACCTGTCGGACGTTGCGCGCGAACGAGAACTGCAGGCGCAGACTGCCCAGCGGCGCTTGAAGGAAATGTCCTCGCTATTGCAGGCTGGCAAGGCGATTACGTCACTCGACTTGGATAGCGTGCTGAGCAACCTGGCCCGCGAAGCGGCGGGGGCAGTGGGAGCCGATCGAGCCGCGGTTTTCGTCGTAGACGATCAACGTCGCAAGTTGGAACTCCGCGGTTGGTGGGATTTCCAAGGCGTGCCACAGCCAAGTTTGACTTACGAACCCGGCGAGGGCATCGAAGGCTGGGTGGCGCGCGAGAACAAGCCGCTGTTCTTGGCCAACGCCCAAGCCGATCAACGGTTCATCAGCAAGTGGGCACACGCCGCTGACGTGGCGGCGGTGATGACACTGCCGCTGATCAACGACAATCTAGTGGTTGGTGTGCTGCAAGTTTCCACGCGCCCTGGCACGCCCGCGTTCAGCCGCGATGATCAACGCCGCCTGACCAGTTTTTCCGATCAATCTGCGGTGGCGATCAAGAACGCGCAGTTGTACGAAGTGGAGCGGCGGCGGGCGCAGGAAATGGCCGTCGTGGCCGAGATCAACCGCACGATCAGCTCGTCGCTCGATCTGG
This sequence comes from Anaerolineae bacterium, assembly GCA_046328575.1. GTDB lineage: Bacteria > Chloroflexota > Anaerolineae > Fen-1058 > Fen-1058 > JAGOBP01. Next base: position 1,758 of record JAXLWI010000125.1, on the reverse strand, counting down.
ATAACACCCTCGATTCGATCCTCGTCTCCATCCGATCGCTGGCACCGTACGATCTGGCCGAGATCAACCTGTGGGATGAAAGCGAAAAGGTGTTGCGCACGCGCGGGCGCGGCGTTGCCGATCCACGCTTTGAAGAATACAGCCGCATCACGGGTGGTGTCTACCGGTTGGATGAGGGCATCACGGGATGGATCGCGCGGAAACGCCAATCTTGGCTGGCGCAAGACATGACCGCGCTGACTAAAGGCACGTTGCAGGCGTTAGTCCCCGCCGAGCGTTTCCCAATCCGATCGGGTTGTGGTGTGCCGCTGATCGCCAGTGATCGACTCGTCGGTACACTGGAACTGGTCTCGTTCACGCCGAATACGTTCAACGAGAGTCACCTCGAAACATTGCAGACTATCGCGGCGCAATCGGCCGTAGCCATTCAAAATGCGCAGTTGTTTGCTGAAACGCGCCGCCGAGTGGATGAATCGGCCGCCTTGTTCCGCATCTCAACCATCGCGTCTTCGGCGCTGCCGCCGGACGAATTACTGCATCAACTGATGACCGAGATCGGGCGCTTGACGCAAGCCGAGTTAGGCCTGGTGCTGCTGCACAATGAGGATACGGGTTGGTTGGAACCGCTTGCTGCGGCCTCTTTCGGGGATCTGCCTCAAACGTTGCACGGTTTGCGCATCGACACCAAGTCGCCGACGTTCCATCGTAGTGTATTCAGCACCCGGACGGTGTTCCGTACCGACGACGCCCAGACCGATCGCCGCATCCTGCCGGCATATCGTGACTTTGTCGACCGGTATCAGGTGCGCGCCTTATTAACCGCACCGCTGGTTTCGCACGATCAGGCCATCGGCGAAGTATACATGGCCAAGCGCACCAACGCGCCCTTTACCGACGAAGATCAACAGCGCTTGACGACGGCACAGACGCTGCTGGCCGATGCCATCGTGAATGCACGGTTGTCGGCTGAGACACAGCGGCGCTTGAAGCAGCTCGGCTTGTTGGGCGAAATTGGCCGCGTCGTTTCAGCGGCGCTGCACGAAGACGAAGTGCTGGATATGCTGTTTGAGCAGGTCAATCGCGTCATCGAGGCGCGCACGTTGTTCGTGGCACTGTTCGATCAAGAACGCGATGAGCTGCGCTTCGCCCGACTTTACGAGGACGGCCAGGCAATCGATCTGCCTGAAGAGCAGCGCGTCCAGCAAGGTGGGGACACACTGACCTTCTACGTGTGCCGCCAGCGTCAGTCGCTGCTGCTACAGGGCGATATTACCGCCGAAGCCACCAAACTGGGTATCACGGTGCGGCTGGTTGGCTCGAATCGACCGGCTTTAGTATGGTTGGGCGTTCCGATGATCGCGGGCGATCGGGTGGTCGGCGCACTGGTCATCCAGCACCTGGATAATCAGTATGCGTACGATCGCAACGATCTGAATGTTTTGCAGGCGATTGCCAATCAGACGGGCATTGCGTTGTCCAATGCGCGGCTGTACCAGATCACCGACTTGCGGCTGGGCGAGCGTGTGGAAGAACTCACGGCTTTGTCGGCCATCAGCCGCGAGCTGAACTCGACACTGGAACCGCAGCACATCTTCGAAGTAGTGTTGGGCGCGGCATCCAAGTTGACGGGTGCGACGCACGGCTTCATCAGCTTGCTTGATCCGGAAACGCAGTTGCTGCACGTGCGCGCCTCGCGCGGTTACCTGCCGACGGATGCCCAACGTCTGGAGACGCAGGCAGTGACGCTGGGGCAAGGCA
>JAXLWI010000124.1:0-5702 GCA_046328575.1 Anaerolineae bacterium | reverse complement strand
GCTGCTCTTCGTGCAACCGCAAGCGATGATTGCCGTGTGGCCGTGGACGCTCACACCCCTCACCGCGCGCGTAGCCGGAGCGATGTTTGCTTTGCCGGGTCTAGTCGGCCTCGGCCTCGCCACCGATCGACGTTGGAGCGCAGCGCGGATTTTGCTACAGGCCCAAGCCTTTTCTATCGCGCTGATTCTCGTCGCAGCGGTGCGTGCGTGGGATAACTTCGACCCGGCCAAGAACACGCATTGGCTGTTCGTCGGCGGCCTAAGCGCATTATTGATCGGCATCATCGCCCTCCACCTCTGGCTGGATCGACAGCACCTCTGACGCATGCTGCGTTTTCATCGTCGTAATTCGATGTGATACTTGCACACCTGTGATCGACGACTCGACGTGATGTTATCAGCCATCACACCGGGAAGGATTACCATCCATCAGGGACTTGTAGCAAACTGCTGTAGGATGAGATACACTTAAGGCGTCAGTTCAATTTTGAAAGGAACAACCATGAGTGAATTTCATTTGAAAGTCGGGGAGCCCGCGCCCGATTTCGAACTGGCCAGCGACAACGGTCAGAAAGTCAAACTCTCGGCGCTGCGCGGTCAGCGCGTAGTGGTGTACTTCTACCCCAAGGACGACACGCCCGGCTGCACGACGCAGGCCTGCGGCTTCCGCGACAACTACCTGAACATTCAAGAAAAGAACGCCGTCATCCTGGGCATCAGCCCCGACAACACGCAGTCGCATGTTCGATTTAAGACCAAGTTCAACTTGCCCTTCACCCTGCTCTCCGATGAGGATCACGCCGTTGCCGAGTTGTACGGTGTGTGGGGCGAAAAGTCGATGATGGGTAAAAAGTACATGGGCATCAATCGCAGCCACTTCGTCGTCGACGAACACGGCACGTTGATTGATGTGCAGTACAAAGTGAAGCCGGAAGATAGCGTCAACGGCGCGTTGAAGATGATCGGCGCGTAGCCCGCCCGATTGATCTCCCGGCCCCGACGGTCGATTTGGCCTCGGGGCCGTTTGTTTCTTCAGATTCCGCGCCATCTTGCCACACGGAAACTTGCGGATTACAATGGGAGCAGCCAATTTGCCGAGGATTTTATGACGCAACTTACCGACCTGCCCGTTGCCATTCAGATCGATCCCAGCCTGGACGATCCGGCGTTATTCATCAATCGTGAACTCAGCCAGTTGGAGTTCTTCCGCCGGGTGCTGGAAGAAGCGCAAAACACGCACAATCCACTCTTGGAGCGGATCAAGTTCCTCTCGATCGTCGGTTCCAACCTCGACGAATTCTACATGGTCCGCGTGGCTGGCCTCAAACAGCAGATCGATGCCGGCGTGATCGAACCCGCGGCCGATGGCTCGACCCCGGCTGAGCAGTTAGCCGCCATCCGCAAGGCTGCCAGCCGACTGATGCAGGAATCTCGCACCTGTCTGCAAAAAGAGTTGCTGCCCGAACTCGATCAGGCTGGGTTGCACGTCCTCGATTACGGCGCGTTGAACGAAAGCCAGAAGGCCAAAGTCGACGAGTATTTCGATCAAGTGGTGTTTCCGGTCCTGACGCCGTTGGCCGTCGATCCGGGCCGCCCGTTCCCGCACATCTCCAACCTTAGCCTAAACCTCGCCGTGATCATTCGCGATCGCAAAGGTCAGGAACGCTTCGCGCGCGTCAAAGTGCCCGACACGCTGCCGCGCTTCACGCCGATCAAACGCTCATCGGGCAGCGTGCGCAAAGATGGCACCGTGCCATTCCATCACTACTTTGTGTGGCTAGAGCAACTCATCGCCACGCATCTCACGCGGCTGTTCCCCGGCATGGAAGTGATCGAAGCGCATCCGTTCCGTGTGGTGCGCGACGCCGACATCGACATTCAGGAATTGGAAGCCGCCGATTTGATGGAAAGCATGGAAGAGAGCGTGCGCCAGCGCCGCTTCGGCACCGTCGTCAGCTTGATGGTCAACACGACCATGCCAGCCAACATCCGTAACATCCTGGTCGAAAACCTGGAAATGGATCGCAACGACGTGTATGCTCTCGACGGACCGTTGGGGTTGAGCAGCCTCATGAACTTGTACGGCATCGATCGGCACGATCTGAAAGAGAACCCATTCGTGCCCGCCCTGCCCGCACCGCTGCGCGGCAAAAACTACAACAACGACATCTTCGGCGCGATTCGCCGCCAGGACATTCTGCTGCACCACCCTTACGATTCATTCACGCCCGTCATCGACTTTCTCAAAGCCGCTGCGCGCGATCCCGACGTGTTAGCCATCAAGCAAACATTGTATCGTGTGGGGCGCAACTCGCCGGTGGTTGAAGCATTATTGGAGGCCAGTCAAAACGGCAAACAGGTTGCAGTGCTGGTGGAATTGAAGGCGCGCTTCGACGAAGAAAGCAACATCGGCTGGGCCAAGATGCTGGAGTCCGAAGGCGTGCACGTCGTTTACGGTTTGCTTGGCTTGAAGACGCACTCGAAGATCGCGATGGTGATCCGCAAGGAAGGCGAGGGCATTCGTCGCTATTTGCATCTCTCGACCGGCAATTACAACGCCGTCACGGCCAACCTCTACACCGATCTGGGCTTCTTCACCGCCGATGAAGCGATGGGGGCCGATGCAACCGATCTCTTCAACTACCTCACCGGGTATTCGGTCAAAACCGATTACCGCAAGCTGCTCGTCGCGCCGATCAATCTACGCAGCCGTCTGACCGAATTGATTCTCCGCGAGATCGACCACCATCGCAAGCATGGCGACGGTCACCTGATCTTTAAGATGAACGCGTTGGTCGACAAACCGATGATCCAGCTGCTCTATCAGGCCTCGCAGTTGGGCGTCAAAGTCGATCTGCTGGTGCGCGGTATCTGCTGTCTGCGGCCCGGCCTGCCCGGCATCAGCGAGAACATCCGCGTCGTCAGCGTGGTCGGTCGGTTTTTAGAGCACAGCCGCATCTATTACTTCAACAATCACGGCCACGAAGAGGTCTATCTGGGCAGCGCCGACATCATGCCACGCAACATCGATCATCGCGTCGAAGTGCTGTTCCCGGTGGAGAATCCGCAGTTGATCCATCATCTGCGCGATGAAGTATTGGCGATCTATTTGAGCGACAACGTCAAAGCGCGTCGCCTGCTATCCGATGGGACGTACGAAACGATCAAGGCCAAGAGCGATCAACCGACCCTGAGCAGCCAAGCCTGGCTGATTACACACCGCCCCACGCACACCAGCTCCGACGAACTGTAATTCAGGAAATCACGCGCCGACTCGATGTGAGTCGGCGCGTTTTCGTTTGAAGCGAGCCGCGCACTTACGTTCGCTGCGCATTCACTCGTTAGGCGAATTCCGCCTCATTTACGGTGATACGCTCTTGTCGGTTGCGCGGCCGCCCTGCATACCTAGAGATATATCGCGCTTAACCTGATCGCCAGCCTCTGTCCCCAATCTGAAGAGTCGCGTTAAAGTGACCTACGGGCCAGTCTTATCTTATCATCGAGCACTTAACCGTATGCTTCCACTACCTCCCGAATAGCGTCGATTACCAGTTCAGGCTGATCGAGTTGAATGTAGTGGCCGCTTTTTTCCGCAATGATTCGCTTTCCGTTCGATGACTGTGCGGCCAGTTCGGCATGCATTTGTTTAAAGGTTTGTTCAAACTCGTGAATGGTCTCGGCGGACAAGCCGGGCATTGTCTGTTCCTTGCCATGACTGAGCACAATCAGCGGGATGTCGCCTAACGTCGTGATGTGCGCGGCACGGACCGCTGCAAGGTGATTGGCAGCCAAGGCGATCTCTTCCTTCATCGTCCCCAGGTTCTTGGTATCAGCTGCTACGACACTCTGAAACGCAGCCCTGTCTTCCTCGGCAACCATGCTCGACATCTGGCGTGGAAAAAGTTGGGGAACCAACGCCAACAGTCCAGTAGCAATCTCCACCTGCATCAGGTGTAGAATCCCATTCATCAGTATTTCGGCTCTTCGCTGTAGGCGTGTGAGTGCCGCCGGGTTACGCAGCATCTGCTCTTCGTGTGAAGAATCGACCAGTACCATGCCCGCCACCTGATCTGTATGCTCATGAGCATACAGGCGCATCAGCATTCCGCCCAGCGAGTGACCTACCAACACGTAGGGCGGCTCCACACCCGATCGCGCCAACAGTGTATGCAGATCCTCGACGAGGTTATGCGCTGTGCGCGCCCGCGGGCTACGATCGCTCCAACCCAACCCGGCCCGATCGTACGTACAGACTTGCGTGAACTTTGCCACCTCACGCGGGACTCGCCCCCAATTCAGCGAGAAGTTGCCGTTGCCAGATTCCATCACGACAGTTGGGCTGCCCTGCCCCCGACAATTGATGTGCAGCCGATAGCTGCCGACATCCACCAATTTGCCCGGCGCGGGATATTTGGCCGCCAGTTCCGCCTTCGCTTGCGCACCGCGTCGCCACGTCCAGCCGATCAGGACAGCCATGATTAAAACGATGCCAACCATGATCGTCTGTGTCATCTTAGCCTCCTTCAACCTGCCGAAATCTTCAATTTGAGAAGACAAGCCGTCGGGGCAAGATCAGCGCGTCCAAGACACGCACTCGCCCCGATGACACATTGGCATATGCTGCCGCGGCATCCCGCCGTTAACCTTCGTACTCGACACACTCCAACGACTGGAGCGACATTCCCAGATCGCGCAGCCGGGCGATCAGCCCGTATAGGGCAGATTGATCCGGAATGGAACCGGTCAGCACCGTTTCGTTTCGATCGGAATGGGCGATGGTCAAGCCATCAAACCACTCCGACCACTGCTCGTCGATGCAGCCTCTGACCCGGATTTCAACCTGCTGTTTCATCGTTACTTCACCAACGTTCGAGAGAGGTCCCGAACCAGCGAGGAAAAGATCTTGAGCACGATGAGCACACCGAGCATCACGCTGAAAACGCTAATCATCATGCGCAGCCATTCCCAGTTGAAAGACAACGTCGCAGCCATGAGCGCTAGCACAAACCCGCCCCAAGCCAACGCCACTGCGATGACGCCTAGCCCTGTAAGGACCGCCTGCCGGCCAGTCACGGTGATCAGCCGCTTGGGACCTGCGCCCCATTGAATGGGGATGACCGCTCCTCGCGCAAAGATGATGTCCAACCCCACGAAGACGGTGAGAGGCAGGCCACTCAGCGCGAAGCACATCCACCAGAACGCGATTTCAATCGGAGCGACCTGCTTCCAGTTGATGGACATCCAAAGTGCCATGACAAAGATACCGACGGCCAGACCCAATGTCGCTGCCTGAACACGTTTCATCCAGTGGTGAAACGTCTGCTTCGACTCAGATTCCACATCGACTACCGGCCGAACACCCAAATTGCTAACCATGACAGATGCCTTCTAAACATTGAGTTGAGATTGCGATTTCCTCGCTTGCGGCTCCACAATATCACTTCAATGGGTAGAGTGTCATCTATCTGTGGATAGAATGGGGGATAGATTCGAGGCGGTAGCCGTAGAACTGACATCCCTATGCCAGTTCAGACGAGGCATAGGGATACCTCGTCTACAATAGTTTTCAGACTAGTTTCAACTCCTGCGCCATGATCACCGCCTGCGTGCGATCGCGGGCATCCAGTTTGCCGAGAATGCTGTGAACGTGCGACTTGACCGTGCCTATGCCGATTATCAACTTGTCGGCAATTTCGTGGTTC
>JAXLWI010000123.1:0-5853 GCA_046328575.1 Anaerolineae bacterium | reverse complement strand
GCGTCAACGACCAAGAATTAACCTCGGCACGCGATCGAGCGCTGAGCCAACTGAAACGCTACGCGCTGCCCAGCGGCGCGCTGATGGGCGATGAGGCCATCCACGACGGACCCGCGCCCGACATCGGCTACGAGTACTGCACGCTGACGGAGCTGCTCTTTAGTTTGAGCAGCGCGGTGCAAAAATCCGGTGACCGCGACTTCGGCGACTGGCTCGAAGACATCGCATTCAATGCGGGGCAGGGTGCGCGATTGGCGGATGGCACAGGGTTAGCGTATCTGTCGGCTGATACGCGCCTGGCAGCCGTCGCCAGTCGCGGCGATCACTACTCACCCGATCAGCCGGGGCGGCGTTTTAAGTATTCGCCTACCCATGAAGATGTCGCCTGTTGTTGCAATCCCAACGCGGTGCGCTTTATGCCGCATTACGTGAGTGGGTTGTGGATGAAGTTGACTGATCGTGCTGGTGTCGCCGCGGTGACTTATGGCCCGTGTGTTTTGATCACGACCATTAATGGCGTAAAAGTTACGCTCGAAGAGACGACGAATTACCCGTTTGATAATGAGATCGTGTTCGCGATCAAACCGGAGCGCGAGGTTCACTTTGCGTTCTGGTTGCGGCGACCACATTGGGCGTTAGCCACTGTTCAGGCCGATGGCGCAGCGTGGACGGGACATGCTGGCTGGATCTGTCTCGAAAAGACGTGGTCAACCCATGAGACTGTCATTCTGAGGTTTGGAACTGATGTCAAATTCGTGCCATATCCTAACGGTCAGGTGGCTGTGCGCTACGGCGCGCTGCAATTCGCACTGCCTATCGAATCGGAACGACACAGCCTTAAAGATTACGCGGTAACCGGCTTCCACGATTACGATATCGTGCCCCAAGGCGATACCCCGATCGATGAGGCGCCGGAGATCGATCGGGACGGGTGGCAGATCGAGATCGATCCGGCGTTTGATCAACTGCATCCCTGGGATCAAGCCGCGGTGCGTTTGCGACAAGGCTCGATCACTTTAGTACCGTTGGGCTGTACGGTTCTGCGCCACGCTGCATTCATCTTGAAAGAGGGCCAGACATGAACTCATTCGAGCGGTATCGCAATCGGTTGGCGGGCCAACCGGTCGATCGCATCCCAAACTTCGACATCTTTATGACGCGGGCGGCGCATCACATTGGTGCGCCGTTGGCGCAGTACTATCAAGATTATCACGTACTCGTCGAAGCGAACCTGGCGATGCTGAACGACTTTCACGTAGACATCGTGCAGGCGATTTCCGATCCGTATCGCGAAGCGGCTGATTTTGGGTTGGACGTGGAATTTCCCGACGATGCGCTGCCGATCAATCGCCGACCGTTGATCGTCGAACCGGCGGATGCGGCGAACTTGCGCGCACCGAATCCAACGACGGGCCGCCGCATGAGCGATCGGTTGGCCGCCATCCGATCGTTCCGCGAGCAAGTCGGCGGTGAGGTGCCCATCATGGGCTGGGTTGAAGGCGCGTTGGCCGAGGTGGCTGATCTGCACAGCATGTCACTGACCATGATCGATCTGGTCAAGCGGCCAGAGTGGATCACCGAACTGTTGGAGATGTGCGTGGAAGTGGGCATCGCATTTGCGCGGGCACAGATCGAAGCCGGAGCCGACATCATCGGCCTGGGTGATGCGGTGTGTTCGCAGATCTCGCCCAAGATGTATCGGCAGTTTGCGCTCCCCTACGAGCAGCGAATTTTTGCCGCGGTGTGCGAACTGGGGGCGGTAGGTCGGCTGCACATTTGCGGCAACACGACGCGTCTGCTGCCGGACATGGCGCGGAGCGGCGCGCCCATCATCGACGTGGACTGGATGGTCGATTTCGCGCAGGCGGCGCAGGCCTTCGGCGATGTCGCCGCGCCGTGCGGTAACTTCGATCCGGTGCAAGTGATGCTGCAAGGCACGCCCGACGAAGTGCGCCGCGCAGTACGCGATTGCGCTACCAGCGGTGGAGCGCGCAGTTTCAGCGGGGCAGGTTGCGAAATTCCCGATGGCACAACGGCGGCGAATCTGCTGGCGCAGTATCAGGCGTTGTGCGAATTGGCTTGAATACTTTACACCTTGGTCGCGGTGAAGGCCGATCGGGTGGAGTTGGCCGCGGGTTTCAATCTCCAAAACAGATTGGCCGCTCTAATACAACGTTTACACAAACGCGGTATAGTCTGACTGTTTGACCTGTAACCGCATTCGATAGCGTTCAAGCAAGGGGACAAAATGGCTCCGAGTTTTTCGCTTGCCCCCTTAAATGTATTGACACGACTTTCATCGATGCGGTATAATTTATCGGGCAGTCGTTAGCACTCTCGACATGAGAGTGCTAATCGCTGTAAAGACCTATGCCAGAACTGACTTCACGTCAACAACTCATCCTGGGGCTGGTTGTCCGCGAGTACATCGGCAGTGAGACCGAGACCGAGGGCGGTGCGCGCAAGGTGCAGCCTGTCGGCTCGAAGGTGCTGGTAGAGCGGTACAAACTCGACATTTCGCCTGCGACCATCCGCAATGAACTGGCCAAGCTGGAAGAGGCAGGGCTGTTGACGCATCCGCACACTTCGGCGGGGCGCATCCCCACCGATTCCGGCTATCGTTACTTTGTGGAATCGCTGATGGGCGACAACGATCTGCTGCCGGAAGAACAACGCACGATCGATCACCAGTTCCATCAAGCGCGGCTCGATCTCGACACGTGGATGCGGCTGGCGTCGTCGGTGCTGGCGCGCACATCAGGCGGCGCATCGATCGTGACGGCGCCGCGTGCCCAGAAGGCGCGCTTCAAACATCTCCAATTGATTTCGACGCAAGGCCGACTGGTCTTGTTTGTGTTGGTGTTGATGGATGGCTCGGTGAAACAAGAGATGTTGACACTGGCCGATCCATTGAGCCAGGCCGATCTGGATGCGGTCTCTGCGCGCTTAAACGGCTTGTTGAGCAATCGCACTGTCGACGAGATCAAAGCGCGCCGATCGGACCTCACATCCCTCGAAACCGATGTGCTCAATCGGGTGATTGAGATCATGAATCGCGCCGATCAATGGGCGGCGGCCGACGTCGTCCGTGACGGTTTGAGCGATGTGCTGCGCAAGCCAGAGTTTGAAGATCGCGAATCGGCCGAGGGGTTGTTGAAGGTCTTTGAAGAACGCTCGCTGTTGGAAGACGTGCTGACTAATGCGTTGAACCCGGTGGTGAACGGCGTGCAGGTCGTCATCGGCAGCGAAGGCCGCTGGGCAGAATTGCGCGATTGCGCGCTGGTGCTGTCGCGCTACGGCGTGGCCGATCGGGCGACGGGCGCGTTGGGGGTGCTCGGTCCGACGCGTATGCCGTACGGCCGCACCATCTCGGCGGTGCGGTACGTGTCGGTGTTGATGACGAATCTCATCTCGGAAATTTTCTAGAGCTTGGCTGAGAAGCATTTCCAAACTCTAATTATCAAGCGGAGTGGTTATCGTGACGGACGACGTTATTAAAGACGAACCAGTGGAAGGGGCTAAGGAGCAGCCTAAAGAAGAGGCGCAGGCTCAGCCAGCGGCGGAAACGCCGGCCGCCGAACAGCCGATCGATCTATTCAAAGATCTGATGGAGCAACTCACTGCGGCGAAGGCTGAAGCCGCCACCAACCTCGACGGCTGGCAGCGGGCGCGCGCTGAGTTTGCCAACTACAAGCGCCGCACCGATGCTGAACGGATCGATCTGCTGACGAACGGTGGCGCGGACGTGTTGAAGCGTGTGCTCCCGATCGTGGACGATTTCGATCGCGCAGCGGCGACTTTGCCCGCGGAGCTGAAGGATCAGTCGTGGGTCAATGGGGTGATGCTCGTACACCGCAAGTTGACGACGCTGCTGGAGCAATCGAACGTGAAGTCGATCCCAGCGAATCCGGGCGAAACCTTTGATCCCAATCTGCACGAAGCGATCACGCACGAAGAATCAGAGCAGATCGAGAGCGGGCACATCATCAGCGAAGTGCAGCGCGGCTACAAATTGGGCGAGCGCGTGCTGCGCCCGGCGATGGTCCGCGTCGCGAAATAACCATCCACCATTCAATTTCAAATATCCAACTTCAAGTTGATCAACGGAGAGACATCATGGGTAAGATTATCGGTATTGATCTTGGCACCACCAACTCGGTTGTGGCCGTGATGGAAGGCGGTGAGCCGGTCGTCATTCCGTCATCCGAAGGGTCGCGGCTGATTCCATCGGTGGTGGCGGTGAACCCCAAGACACACGAGCGCAGCGTGGGCCAGGTCGCACGTCGGCAGGCCGTCATCAACCCTGAGAACACCATTTTCTCGGTGAAGCGCTTGATGGGTCGCAAGGGACGCGATGAGCAAGTGCAGAAGGCGATGAAGCGCTTGCCGTACAAGATTGTGGAAGCGCCCAACGGCGACTGCCGCGTGGTGATGGACGGCAAAGATTACTCGCCGCCGGAAGTGTCGGCGATGATCTTGCAGAAAATCAAGCAGGATGCGGAAGCGTATCTGGGCGAGACTGTGACACAGGCTGTGATCACTGTGCCGGCGTATTTCAACGACTCGCAGCGCCAGGCGACGAAAGACGCGGGCAAGATCGCGGGCCTCGAAGTGCTGCGTATCATCAATGAACCAACCGCTTCGTCGCTGGCTTATGGTCTCGACCAAAAGAAAGACCAAGTGATCGCGGTCTATGACCTCGGCGGCGGCACGTTCGATATTTCGATCCTCGACGTGGGTGACGGCGTGTTCGAAGTGAAGTCGACCAACGGCGATACCTTCCTCGGCGGCGATGACTTCGATCAGCGCATCATCGATTATGTGGCCGACGAATTCAAGAAGGAACAGGGCATCGATCTGCGCAACGACCGACAGGCCTTACAGCGCTTGAAGGAAGCGTCCGAGAAGGCCAAGATCGAACTCTCGACGCTGATGGAGACCGAAGTCAATCTGCCGTACATCACGGCGGATGCCTCTGGTCCCAAGCACTTGCTGATCAAACTCACGCGCGCGAAGTTGGAGCAACTGACCGGCGATCTGATCGAACGCTCGATCGCGCCGTGCCGCCGCGCGCTGGAAGACGCGGGTGTGTCACCAGACAAGATCGGTGAGGTGGTGCTGGTCGGTGGTATGACGCGTATGCCCGCAGTGGTTGATGCGGTGCGCAAGTTCTTCGGTCGTGAGCCGCACAAGGGCGTCAATCCCGACGAGGTGGTGGCCGTCGGCGCGGCGATTCAGGCCGGTGTGTTGGGCGGCGAAGTGAAGGATGTGTTGCTGCTCGACGTGACGCCGCTGACCCTCAGCATCGAAACGCTGGGCGGTGTGGCTTCACCATTGATTCAGCGCAACACGACCATCCCGACGAAGAAGAGCCAGATCTATTCGACGGCCAGCGATGGTCAGACGAGCGTCGAGATTCACGTCACGCAAGGCGAGCGTCCGATGGCAGCCGACAACAAGACGCTGGGCAAGTTCATCCTCGATGGGATTCCACCCGCGCCGCGCGGCGTGCCGCAGGTCGAAGTCGAATTCGATATCGATGCGAATGGTATCCTGAACGTGAAGGCGTCGGATAAGGCCACGGGCCGTAGCCAGCACATCACCATCACGGCGTCGTCGGGTCTATCGGACTCCGAGGTCGATCGGATGGTGAAGGACGCCGAGAAGTTTGCGGCGGAAGATAGCAAGCGCAAGGAACGGATCGAAGTCCGCAACAACGCCGACTCGATGGTCTACACCGCCGAGAAGACGTTGAAGGATCTGGGCGACAAGGTCCCGGCCGATGTGAAGCACGAAGTCGAGACGAAGGCCAGCGCGTTGAAGGGCGTGCTCGACAGCGCGAGCGTGGACGAA
>JAXLWI010000122.1:0-5974 GCA_046328575.1 Anaerolineae bacterium | reverse complement strand
ACCCGCCATCGAGCATTTGTTGATAGGCATAGTGGGCCTGATATTCCGCCACGTAGTTCTTGGTCAGATTCAATCGATAGGAACCGGGCCACACTTCGATCGTGTGGCCGTTCACATCCTTCAAGTAGTAATCGTCAGGTAAGCCGTCGTTCTCCACCGCGTTGATCGAGGTGAGGATCAACACGTTCGGATTCAAGCCGCGCAGGGTGACCACTTCAGCACGAGTCGGATCGGCCCCCAACCACAGATCGATGCGCGACAGATATGGCAAGCCCTTATCGGCCAGCTGCCACCAACCCCATAAATTGCCAGTGCGCGGAAACGAGGGATTGGCGTTAGAGCGTACCCGATAGAGCAGCGACAAGACAAAGTCGGGATGCGAGGCACAACGCACATAAACTTGATTGACGACGTTGGGATCGGCGTTCAAGCCACCGATGACGGATTGATGCGTGTGCGTCCCGCTACCTTGATCGAACGGCGTCATCTGCGCGAAGGGCAACGGCGCGCCAACGGCATACGCACAGGTCGTGCTGACGATGGATGACACCGACAGCGTGACCGCCGTCGAACCCGGCAAGAGGATCGTGCTGGGGGGCTGCGGATTCGTAAGCGGGATACCGGGATAAACCCATGGTGCGCTCTGACATGAGGTTCCCGCTTCGGTTGGCGTCGTCGGCGTGAATTCGTAGGTGAGACTATCGCCTACATTCAACCCGCTTAACGGCAAACTCACTTCGTTCGAGTGCGGCTGATCAAGGCGTTGAGCATGAGCGGCGATCTCGCTCGCCTCGGCCACACGCCCTGACAGCCGCACTTCGTCGAGCCAGTAATACGCGGCGTCGCCGGAAGTTGGCCCGCCGATCGTAATCGTGAGGCCGGTGGTTGGCGGTGCCCAATAGTGATGTTCGTTGGTATCGGCGGCGAGTACACCGTCCACATAGAAGCGCATGAAGTTGCCCGCGGTCGAATAGGTGAAGGCGAGATGATGCCATTCACCCGCTGACCAGCCGCGCATATCGCCGCGCGAACCGTAGGCGCTTTCCCATTGACCGTTCACCGTGCCGCCCGCGTAGAGGATACCGCTGTTGGCTTGAACGATGCCGATCCAGTTGTTGCTATCGACGCGATATTGAAACAACGTGTGCGAGCGGCTGCTGTAGATCGAATCGGAACCGGTGGCTCGCAGCGCCACCCACATCTCGACCGTGCCTTGATTCGGATCGAAATTGTACTGGCGTGCAAAACGTAAACTGCCCGTCGTCGTCAGCGCCAACGCTTGACCCCATTTGCCGGTCACATAATTCACGCCTTGCGCCTGGCTGGGCGCTTCACCGTTCGCGCCACTCACGCCCGTATCGAAGTGCAAGAGCAGACTTTCACTGACCGGCTGGGTAGTGGAGATGACGGTTGAGCCGTTCTTCAACCAGCGAAAGGTGCTGCCCGCTTCGGGATCGCCATCAGCGTCATGAAAGTCAGCACTGCCCAACGCATAGGTGTAATCGGAATTGGCGTAAATCGCGGTGTTGGCGCAAGTTGGTGCAGCGGCGGGTCTAGTGTGCGGAGCGAATCCGCCGATCAAGACCAATGCGAAACCCAGCAGCGACAATCTTACTGGCCAAGAGCGCATGTCATTATCTCCAGACGATGGGCAGGTACACAAACCGATCGGTTGGCATGAGTTCGATCGTGTCGGTGAGAAACGGTGTGCTGTTTAACATCGCATTAAGCGTAATCGTATACCACGCATAGTTGGTCAAGTTCGTTAACGAATACGATCGGGTCGGACTGACGATACTGCTGATCGTGATCGGCAAGGTCTGGCTGTAGTACGAAATGCGCCAAGTACTCGTCGGCGGCAGCGTCGTGTTGACTGTCCACGCCAGGCGTACCGCTCGATCGGCTGGTGCACCCGACAGAGTCAGTGACGGCAAAAATTCGTAAGCGCCGATATCGGGCCGTGCGCCCACAAAGCCGTCGTTGATGCCAGGGATGATCAGGCCTTTGTCGATTAACGGGCTGGTTGTGCTTAATGCATAGTCGCCAGACGCGGCATTGACGAAACCCGGCGCAGCGTTGAGTCCATGCAGTTCAAGCCCGGTGGCGGTCTGCAACTCGCTCAGCGTATTGAGATGCCGATCGGGCAGGTTCGACCACCAGGCTAACTCACCGGCTTGCGTGGTGTAGAGATCATCATAGTCTAGATCGAGCGGTTCATCAGGATTTGCGTTGCTTACGGCGTAGTCGGTGCCGGACCAGATATTATTGCGCGCCACGATCGAGGTCCAGCTGCCCGGCGCTTTGATGTCAAGACCGGAGTTGCCCAGCAACGCAGCGTCGCTGGTGTTATGAAAGAGATACATCGGTCCGGATTGATCGTAACCGCTGTTGAACTTGAAGGCGCTGCCGGGATAGGTGTTGTTGCCCACGCCAGTGCGATAAACCACATTGCGAATGGCATAGACCGGGCCGACGTAAACCGGCGCGAGCGAGATGCCCATCAGCACATCATGAAAGGTATTGCGCCAAATACGGACGTTGCTGCATTGCCCGTCGGTCTCCAGGCCATCGTCACCCGCATTGTAGACCAGATTCTCATACACGTCAGTCTCGTTGGTCACGCCCGCAGTTGCATCGGGGCAGGCGCCGAAGCCGTCGAAATAATCGTGAAAGATGTTGCGGCGGATGATCGTGCCACGCCCCGTCATCGGGTCGTACAGACGAATGCCGCCCGTCTCCAACGCGCTGCCGCTCTTGACGGCATCCCACGGCCAGTCAAAATCCGTGTCGTAAAACGTATTGTCCTGAATCACGTTGCGGTGCGAATCACGCTTGAGGCCGATGCCCAGATCGTTGACGGCGAAGGTGCAGCCTTGCACCAGATTGTCGCTGGCGTTGTTGAAATAGAGGGCCTTCGCATAACTGCCTTGCCCAAAATGGCGGAAGGTCAGGTTCATAAAGTAGATGTAGTTCTGCTCGACCGTGAAAGCATTGTTGAAGCGCGAGACGATCATCGCCGCACTATTGGGATTGGCATCGCCGGCCAATCGGACGTAAACCGTCGTGCCGCTGGCATAAAAGCCGGGCACGTTCCAGCTAAGGCTTTGCAAGTCGGCCAGACTTTGATAAGGATAAAGCCGCTGGCCATTCGCCACAACTAAATGGGGATCGCCAACGTTGACGGTCGCGCGATACACGCCGCCACCTTGCGATGTCCAGGTGAACGCGGCCGGATCGCTGCCGTCAAGGATCGCTGTTTCACCGGCGTAACTACGGACGACAATGGGCGCGCCTTCTACACCGGAACGGGGCAACGACATTGCGCCCTGATAATAGACGCCACCACGCAGGACAACCTCCTGGCCGGACTGAGCCTGATTCAAGGCCGTGCTCAACGAACAGGGCGAACCTAAACCACAGGCTGTCCCGCCGCCCGTCGAACTGACGTAGTAGGATTTAGTCGGTACGGGAACGCCGACCTCGACACGAGTCGAGGCTGAGCCATTCACGCTCGTACCGTTCAACGGCCCGCCGTCTGGATCGGAAAATGTGACGCGCACATCATAGTTCGTGCCGGGCGAGAGCCAGAACAGGCTGCCGACGAAGCGGGTGGCGTCAACGCGCGCGAGTGGCAAGCCCTGCAAGTACGGGCCGCTGCCACTCACCCGATAGGCCACAGCGGCGACAGCGTTTTGATTAGCATCGTCGCTTGGCGCAAGATTGACGATGACGCCCATCGCCTGAAAGGTGCCATAGAGTTCCAATGCCGTCGCCGCGCGAGCCGGCGGGATCGGATTTGTCACCATTGCCAGCAACAAGCAGCTTACTAGGACAAGGCGTTGAGTTTTCAAGGTGTTTTCCTTTCCGTGTGGGCAAACGACTGAAGGTTCATGCTGGCGACCTTGAATGACGATGGTGTGAAGATGGTAGAAGTGGTTATCCTAGCCTGTCAGCGTCGGACGAACGGCCAACCAGCCCGCTAACTGACCCCTTCATTGTTCAAGAGGTTGGCTTCACTGTCAATGGCGAAAAGGTATCGTGCAAACGATCCTCACGTCGAAGCTGAAACAGAAGGAGCGGGCAAGGGGCGCAAACTCAAAGTGAACCGAACCCGCGTGTTGCCTCAAGCGGACGTGAGCGCAAGAATAAACGGGCGCTGCGGTGTTGACCTGCTCCCTTTGCTAAGTACATTCACGAAAGTCCTGCGGCATGAGAGCCGATGATCGAAAGCACTTGCGATAAGTGCTGATTACAGCGTTCAAAGAAAACACGACTGGCTTAGAGCAAGGCTTCGACCGTTTCGAAAAGTTCGCAGTGGGTGACTTCCCGCCGGAAGTGGCGCCATAGCATCTCAATCGGATTGGACCACGGACTATACGTGGGCAGATACAATAAGACCAACCGACCCGCTGCCCCGCGCACCACGGCCTCGACTTCGTCGTCCTGATGTGTGCAGGCGTTATCCCAAACGACGTAAATTGTGCCGGTCGGATGCTTGTCGACTAGGGTTTGCAGCAATTCCGCGACTTCGAGTCGCCGCTTGCGGCGCTTGAACAAGACGACCGTTTCGCCCGTGTGATAGTTGACGGCCCCTAAGCCATAGTGCTTCTTGGGCTGACCGGGCGTGGAAATCATAATTTGTTGGCCTTGCAGACTCCACATTGCTTTCAAGGTGGGCATCCAACCAACGTTGAATTCGTCCGCATAATAAAAGACATCGCCCGCTCTCAACTGGTCACGCGCGTCTTCAACCGTCTTTTTTTTGATCGCGGAATCCGGATCTGGACTGCTGATCTTATGCTCGGGACGGCTCAACACAATCTCATGGCGTTTCAACAATTGCCGCATCGTTTCAATGCTCACGCGCTAGCCGGTTCCCTCGACTATGTAATCAATGAGGCGCTGCAATGTCCATAGCGAATACAGCAGGTCCAAACTGCGCGGTCGACGGCGCACCACAGCCAGCAGTTTGGAACGATAGTTTTCCGTTAGTTCAGACGGCCGACCTGGTCGTGGGGC
This sequence comes from Anaerolineae bacterium, assembly GCA_046328575.1. Lineage (GTDB taxonomy): Bacteria > Chloroflexota > Anaerolineae > Fen-1058 > Fen-1058 > JAGOBP01. The sequence continues at coordinate 955 of JAXLWI010000122.1, read as the reverse complement.
GTCTTTCAGTCCTTTAGGTCCCTCGGCCAAGTAACGCTGCAGTCAGCGGGCGACGGTGTCATCACTTTCCCGGACAATCACCGCAATTTCGGGCACGGTCAGTTCACGTTCGGCTGATAGCAACACCATTTGAGCCCGAGTCCGCAAGCGCGGTGTCTTGGTCGTGCGATACAGTTGGTCAAGTTCGTCACGTTGACCATCGGTTAAGGGCGGAACGTGGATGGCTTTCATGCCACCAGTCTACTCGCATTCCGCAGTATTTTCCAGAGTGTACTTAAGATTCACCACATCGATTTTGGCCAGTAGGACGTCAGTTACATATTCCATCCACAAGTTAAGGTCGTGTTGGTAGCTTTGAAGCGTGGTGTGGTTGAGTCCTTCGGCCGCTTTGTATTGCAGAAAGCCATTGATAGCCTTGGACAGAAACAAAGAACCCGCCGGTCTGCGGTTCATCGAAATATCCTCCTGAGAGGACAGGCCAATGAACTAGAGACCGTCGGGCCAACAAAAACACCGTAGCCCGAAAGTCTACGGTGTTAGCCAGTAGCGGGGGCTGGATTCGAACCAGCGACCTCCGGGTTATGAGTTGCTATTCTGCAACTGGGCAGTTAGACCGCCTGGTCAGTGGTTTGGGCTGACCCGACGAAGGCCAGTGCTAGCGACACTGGCGAGATATGGTAATTGGTATTATACACTCACTTAGCCAGAATTTTGCAAAGAAATTGTACTTGAAACGATACTAGCTAAGTCACGTATCGAAATCTGCCAACTGGTTTGGCGTACAAAACGATCATAACAGTCAACAACCAATCCAAGCTCAATGTCAATTACGAACCATTACAGCCAACACTTTGGTGCTTCTCCCAAGTCAGCCGCGTGCGCTCAATCTCCTGTGGCAGATCTAGACCTTCGAACAGGGTCCCGGCCTGCTCTTGCGCGACACGGGCTGCTTCAT
>JAXLWI010000121.1:0-5976 GCA_046328575.1 Anaerolineae bacterium | reverse complement strand
GACGAGTTTGCGATAGCCGCGACCGTTGACGTGCTCCTGCGCGATCTCGATCTCGGTCTCTGAACGGCGTTCGAAGCGCCCCATCGATGTAACATCAACCCCGGCGACTTTCAACATCGTCACGGGCACCACTTCTTCGTACACGGCGTGCCCGCCGACGGCGTTGATGGCTGCCACTTTGGCTTGCTCTACGGCCACCGCCCACAAGCCCGGCACCTGCTTCTCAAACTCGGTGACGTCGCCTGCTGCGAAAATATCGGGCGCGCTGGTACGCATCAGCTCATCGACGATGACGCCGCGATTCACGTGCAGGCCCGCGGCCTGCGCTAGATCGATGTTGGGCTGAATGCCTACCGCGACGATGAAGACATCGCACGGCAGCGTGCGACCACCCTTCAATTCCACCTGGCACACGCGATCTTCGCAGTGCACCGCGGCCGTTTCGGCGTTGGTCTCGATGATCAAGCCCAACGCTTCCAATGCTTGCTTCAACGCTTGTCCGCCGTGCTCGTCGAGTTGGCGACGCAGCAGCCACTCGCCGCGTTCCAGCACCCACACGCTGAGGCCCATCTTGTGCAGCGCGTAAGCCGTCTCCAAACCCAGCAAGCCGCCACCTGCGATCACCGCCGTCTTGCTCTTGTTCTTCTGCACGTAAGCGCGAATCTCCATGGCGTCTTCAGCTTCGCGCAGCACGAACGAGCCGGGCTGTCCATACCCTTGAATCGGCGGCACAAAACTGGACGAGCCGCTGGCCAGGATCAAGCGATCGTAGGTGAGCGTTTCGCCCGTGGCTAACTCCACTTGCTTGTGGCCACGATTGATGTGCGTGGCGTGCGTGTTGAGCCAGCACGTGATCTTGCGGTCTTCATACCACTGCTCCGATTGCATGTACAGGCCGCTCATCGCAGAACGTCCGTAGATCAAGCGCGTGATGGCCATGCGATTGTAGAAAGCGTGCTTCTCGCGGCTGATCAAGTGAATCTCGCAGTCGGGGTGGTTGCGGCGCACGTAGTCGGCGGCAGTGATACCGGCCGCGCCGTTGCCGATGATGACCACGCTCTTGATGTTGCGATCATATTCGGTGATGGTGGGCGCAGGCGCCGCCGCCGGAGCATTTTTCGGATCGAGTGCGACGGTGACCGAACCCTTGGGACGGCACATGCAGGCGAGGCGGCAGTTGGGCCCTAGCCCCAACCGATCGAGCGTGCTCTTTTCTTCGTTGCTCAGCGGCGGCAGGTTCTCCATGCCTTCGGTGATCAGCACCGGATCTGCGCCGCAAATGCCCATGCGGCAGCCCGCCTCGATGGGTTGCTCATGGCATTCGGCCATCTCCAGCAGCGTGCAATTGGGATCGACCGGCACACTCACTTGAGTGGGCATGAAGGTGATCATGGGTGGATCGTTGGGATTGGCGCGTGAAGGCGTGAACGCCGGTTCGATCGTTTTGGCCGTGACCACGGGCTTCAACACCTCGATCGGCTTAGCTGGCTCGATCGGATTTTGTGAAGCCGTGGGCAGCGCGGCAACTACCGGCGCAAGCGCCGCTTTCGGATCGAGCGAGACCGTCACCGAGCCGGTAGGTTTGCACATGCACGCGAGGCGGCAATTCGGACCAAGGCCCAAACGCTCTAGTGTGGCTTTTTCGTCGGCGCTCATCGGCGGCAAGTTCTGTTGTCCGTCGGCAATCAATATCGGATCGGCGCCGCACACACCCATGCGACACCCCGACTTGATCGGTTGCTTGTTCGCTTCGGCGATTTCCAACAATGAGCGCCCCGCTTCGACGGGCACGCGCAGATCGCCGGGCAGAAACGTAATCTCGACGGGCGCAGCGGATACGATCGGGGTTGAGGCGACCGCCGGCGTGAGTGGGATCTGAAGCGCGCGTTGTTCGAGGAAACGTCGCTCGACACGGAACGTGCGTACCACCCACACAATCGTCACGATCAATACGACGGCGCGCAGTACCCAGGACGGCCAATCGGGGATGGTCACATTGAAGAGCGTACCCACGGCCTTCAACCAGTTGGGCAGACCGAAACCGTAAAACAGATTGAGGGCGATCGCGCCGTACAACGCCGTGAGTTTGCCGGATGCCTGCTTGAGGAACGTATCGAGCACGGTGAAGACGCCGATGCTTAAGACCATGTACACGCCGAAGCGCAAATACATGTTGAGTACTTCGCCGGCCGTCTTGGGATCGGGCAGAGTGAAGTAGGCGACGATGAAACCTGGCATGGCGGCGGCGAAGAACTTGCGGTAACTGGCATAGTGTCGATCGTCGTCGTAGAGATCGGCGATGTAAGCCGAGCCGGGTTTGAAGTCATAGCAGTTTTTGGTGCAGCCTACGCACGGCGAGCAGTGGGCGTTGGGCACGGTGGCAAACGGTGTGCGATTGTAGAAGCGCTGTAAAGGATACAGCGGACAGATGCTGCTGCACCAACCGCTCTTGCCTTTGAAGACGTAGCCGCCCAGCAAAGCCGAGACGAGCGCGAACAAGATCAAAATGCCTGACGCCGGGCCGTTGTGATTGAACAGCCACTTGCGGCTGGACGCAAACGCAAAGAAACCGATCGCGCCGATGACGAAGCCGTACTCGGTCAGCCACTTGGGTGGATTGAGCGCGCGGGAGAAGTTGAGCACGCGCGGCAGTTGATTCGACGCGGCCAGCGGGCAGACGTTGCGCCATACCCCCGGCGCGATGAGAAACAGCGCGGGCAGCAGTGGCACCGTCAATTGCCACCACAGCCACAAGCCGTCATCGGGATCGACGATTAAGAGGGCCACGTAGATCAACGTGGCGATGACAGCCCCATAGCGCAACCACGACCAGACCCGGGGCGAAAGCCGCGCTTTCGAGCGAAGTTGCAGATAGTTCGGAAACACCTCGGCGTCTGTCGAGGATGCCGCCGGATCGGTCGCCGCGGCGTTGGCCGCTTTCGATCGGGACCGCGCTGTGACCAACGGCCAGCTGAGCGTCAACGCGATGACACAGCCCGCAATCAACCAGGCGGTCGCTGCACCGTCGCTGCCGGGATCGAAGTACAGCACCGTCATGGGCGTCGTGACCGTGGCCGAGGTCGTGTGCGTAACGTGCGTCAATGCCAGTAAGACGCCGAACAGCGCGCCCAAGACGAGCAGTTTGCGAATGCGATGTGAAGGTTGAGTAGTCATATCTATCCTTTCCAGAACAACGTGTAACTAGTGAAACCCAATCAATGGTCAACCGCCTGACCGTCCGTGACGCGACAAATCGCCGGGTCGGATGGTGGCACCATCCGCTGCGTGACGACCGGGGCGCTCGTTTAGATTCGCATGAGCACACCGCGGCCGGGTAAGGGCGAAGGCCGCTAGAAGAAGCACACAGACTGCAGCGAGATCAACCGGACTAGCGTGGTAAAAATCGGAGTCGTAAGCGATGACACAGTAGCCGATGGTTCATGGATGTACCCCCCGAGTACAAGTTTGGATCAGCCGCAAGTGCGGCATGATAGCGGACGACAGTTTGACTTGGTTTGAATTGACAAAAAGGCTGCGGCTTAGCGGGCACCGCTGGCTAGGCGATGTCCGTTCGCTTAGTCGCCTGGTTGGAGCGAAAGTAACGGCCTGCCAACTAAAAACCAACCTTCTGGGCCGTTTTTCATACCGATTCACCATAAGTCCCATGCGTCTGGGTTGGCTGAAAAGTACTATTGGCGGATTGGCAGGGTGGGCGCAGTAGCCGAAAAGTACTATGGGCCACGGAAGGCGAAAAACACGGAAAATAGGGCCGCGGGACAGACCAGAGGGCCTGCCCCGCGGGAAAAGCGTCACATCTGAGTGGTGGTTTAGCGCATTAAAGCGGGCAGATACGCCTGATGGAAATTGAGGCACGAGGCCAGCCCGTCGTGAATCTGCTCGCGCAAGAGTTCGGCTTTGGTGGCGTTGAAGGTGGCGCTAGACGTGGCATCACTCGTCGAGTTGTTGATGAACACGCCGAACACGTATTGTTTGTACGTCATGATCGCGCCGGTGCAATGCGGAATCTGCGCCCAGCCCGCGATGGCGATGTGATCAACATAGGTGGCACAGGTGACGCCGCAGAGTTTGTAGTTGCCCGCTTTGTAGGCCAGATCCATTTGGTTTCTGAAGAACTGCTTTTGCGCGGTCGTCATGCCGAGCGGCGCTTCCTGATTGATGAGGTTGGGAATATCCGTCAGCCACAAGCCGGTCCAATCGTAGCCTTCCAGTAGATATTCCGCTTTGCCGGGCATGAGGCTGTAGAAGGTCGATCGGTTGGCGGCGTTGAACAGCGTGCCGTTGGCGACTTTCTCATACAGCGTGGCTAGATCATCGAGCGTGGTTTGATTGGGGATCGGGCCGCCGCAGCCGATGATGTGATTGATGTGCGTGTTGTTCAGCCCAAACGATTGAGCGTAGGCGATGATGTTGCCCACGCCGAACGTGTCGCTGATTTCGCGCGTGCGGGTGTTATCGGAGTGGCGCATCATTTCACCCAACGCGGTGCTGAGGGTCTCGACGCCGCTGACGGTGTTGCCGGGGCATGAGCCGCTGACGGGCGGCGCGTATTTCACGACGTTGTTGGTGAGTTGCGTGAAGCCTGACTGCACTTGATGGATGGCGAAGGCGTGCAGCACGACTTTGATGGCGCTGGCGGGTTCAAAGACCCAACTGTCTTCGAGGTTCGCCAATACCGAGCCGTTGACTTCTTTGAGATACAAGCCTTTGGTGCCGTCGGTACCGTTGCGTAAGAGTTGGCCGACGCGGGTGGTGATGTCGTTGGAGTTGTTGATGAGCACATAGGCGTAACACGTGCCGCCACAGCCCGCGTAGGCATTGACGTCCATGGGGCGCGCGCCGTCTTGCGCGGCATTATCCAGCATTTGCGTGCCGGTGCTGCCGACGTACCACCACCACAGCGGACAGTTGGTGGTACAGTCCACCAATACGACGTTGTAGTTGCCCGTGGTCGGGTCGAGATCGAGATCGAGTATACGGGAGTTTTCGGTGTTGATGTCATTGGTGATGTCACTGACCGTGGCGTTGACCCACCAGTACCAAGTGACCTGATCGGCGCCGGTGTTGCTGATGAGGATGGCGGCGTAGCGCGTTTGTCCGCCGGTGACGTAGGCGTTGACGTGCGTGATGCGGGCGTTGAGGTTTTGCCACAGCGTGGTGAGTGAGCCCGTGGTCTGATTGTAGTACCACCACCATGATTTGCTGTCGGCGCCGGTGTTGGCGATCATCACTGCGGTGAAGTGGATGGTGCCGCCGCCCACGTCGTAGGCTTTGACGACGGTGAGGCGGCCAGTGTTGGCGCTTAACGCGTTGTTCAGCGTGGTGTCGGTCACGTCGTCGTAGAGCCACCAGGTCTTTTGATACGCGCCGGTGTTGACGACGTAGGTGACGGTGAAGCGATGCGGCGAGCCGAGTGAATCGATGGAGATGTCGACCACGCGCGCATTGTTGGCGCTGGCGAAGTTGAGGATGTCGGTGGTGGTCTGACCCGACCACACCCACCAGACGACGGGCGTGGCGTTGGAGCGATCATCGCTGCTGGTGATGACGTCGGGGTCGAGCTGGCCGATCGGGCCACGGCCAGACGCGACGAGGCGCGGCGTGTCCGCGCCGCCAGCACTCAGCGCGGCGGCCTGGGTACGCCGTGTGATTCGCATCGGCGTGAGCAAGATCAATAGGACAAAACCAACTGAACAACTGGCAACAAACAAGGCTTTGCGTAGCATCTCTGCCTCCCCTGGCAAGAGTATTCGCCATGCAGTAGCCCGCTAGGGGAGCGGTGAGGGCATGGCGATTGGGCGTGATTATACTGGCAAGGTCGGCAAGGTGAATAATCGTGAGGGGGACAGCTGCGCCGATATGACGCAGCTGCCCCGTCAAACGCGACGGGGCAGGTAGAGTGGCTGAGGCTGGGGCGCAGCGCAGCTGCTGGCCGGATGAGTGCGTTAGTTGGCAGCG
>JAXLWI010000120.1:0-5999 GCA_046328575.1 Anaerolineae bacterium | reverse complement strand
ACCATGAGTGATGCCAGCATTCCGCTGACGACGATGGAATACGATCAGTGGGGCAATCCGGCGGAGCAAGATCAGTTCGACTACCTGATGTCGTACTCGCCTTACGACAACATCCGAGCGACCAACTATCCCGATGTGCTGATCACCACCGGCCTCAACGATCCGCGTGTGGCTTACTGGGAACCGGCCAAATTCGCGGCGAAATTGCGTGCCACGGCGATCAACCACAACCTGATTTTGCTGAAGACCAACATGGAAGCCGGGCACGCCGGCGCGTCAGGGCGTTACGACTATCTCAAAGAAGTGGCGTTGGAATACGCGTTCCTGCTCGATCGCTTAATCGACGCGAAATAAGAGAGGCGAGACATTAATACGCCAATGTCTCGCCCTCTTATCAACTCCGTTTAGTCTGATGTATTACCGCCCCAACGCCACGTCGATCGCGCTCTGGATGTTGACCTCTGGCGACGGGATCATCGTCACACAACCTGTACCGACGATGTAGCGCCGTCCGCCCGTCTGCTTGATTGCGTCCGCCACCTGTTCGCGCACCGCTTCGGGCCGACCGCGCAGCATGACCATATCACGCGCAATGCCACCGCACGCCGCACCTTTGATCTGCAACAAGCCTTCCGTTAAAGAAGGATATGTCTCGCGATCGTGCCAATTCCATACCTGCATCGGATAGTCGGCAATCAGGTCAAAGTAGATCGGCTCGCCATGCACGTGCATCACGTTCAGCCACGTGCCCGATAATTCGCCCAAAATTCGCAGATCATACTCGCGCCCGAATTCGATAAATTCGTCGCGGCTCAACAAAGCCGGTGACGCGTGCTGCACGGCGTAGAAGATACCTGCAGCCTGTGTCGTCTTGATCGCCCGCACAAACTCGATCGTCGTTTGGGTGATGGTCTCCAACGCAGCCTTAAAATCCGCTGGATTTTGGCGCATATCCAACAGCAGTCGTTCACCCGCCAGATTCTTCATCTGCGCCAGCGGACTAAACACTGTCTGAATCACAGGCACATCCGGCAACGCCGAAAAAATTTGATCGAGGCAGCGCAGTTGCTGGCCCAACGCGCCGCTGCGTGCATCCAGCGGTTTCAGCGTGCGCCAATCGGTCGCGCGTTCGATCGGGCGATGGATATATTGTCGCGTCCCTTCGATATTGCCCGTCCACACATCCTGCACGCCCCAGTCTTTGATCTGAAAACTGCTCGCAGGCGTGACCTTCACGAAATCGAAATCCCAGCGGTGTTGAAAGGCAATCGTCGCCGCCGCTAAACTATCGGGCGACTGATCATCGCCCGGAAAATGCCGCCACAAAGCCACTGGCGTTCGATCGGTCGCCTGTCCCGCTATCGTCGCTTCGAGTCGCTCGCGTTTGTTCATATTCACCCTCGCTAGTTTGAAATCACTTTGATCCGCGTTTGAAGCACCACGTGGTCGCCCACGATTTGTCCCGCCTCGTCAAACACCGGTGCGCGCACGCCGTCACCTAAAGTATACAAGCCTACCGATAGTTCGTACTCGCCCGGCGGTGTGTCCGGCGCGATGATCACTGTGTGATCATCCCATACATATTTGTCCAACGGCCAGCGCGTCGTCGGAAAATCACCGGGGTTCAACTTATCCGATTGTCCAAACGGTGGCACGCCCGGCACGCCGACGTGCGCAAACACCTGATAATTCTTAGGCACAGGCGCGGTCGCTTTCCAATACAACGTCAACGGCAGACTGTCACCCGCTTTCACTTCGACGACGGGCACATCGTAGCCCAACAGATCGATATGGCCGCCCAAATGCGCAACCTGTTTGACCTGCGCGCCGAGCACTTGTCCCGCGGGCGACGTGTATCTAAAGCAACTATCGCACCGATCGATCACGCCGATCTTGACGATCAAAAAAAGTAAGACTGAGAAAATGAGCGACAATGAGATAGTCGGATGATGCACGCGCACATCATCAGTATCGGTTGAAGCGCGACGTCGTCGCAATGCTAACACAAGGATGATGCCCGCCGCACCGATCGACATCAACGTACCGATGAGTTGCGGCGTAGTGAGCTGTAAAGCAACTTCGATCACATGCGAACCGGCGGGCACCGGGAACGTCATCAAACCCGATTGATCTTCCGGTGCGATCGAGACCTCATGCCCATCGATGTACGCGCGCCACCCCGGAAACACAAACGTCAAGACGCGCGCACGAAATTCATTCGGCGCGCTCACTTTGAATCGATCGTAAATCGCGGTGTGCGCTTCGGCTTGTGCGGTTGCACCTGCAGGCAGCGAAGTTCGATCGAGTTTATCAATCGTCGTCGCATACGACGTCAGCAGCGCCGAATTTGCGAGCGGCAGTGTGCCGACGGGTGTCGGCAGAAAATCGCCGGTCGAAGTGGTGCCTAATGCCACGCCACTCAACTCAAAATCAATCGACCCTTTAGCCGACGTATCACCGAAGTCAGCATTCCATTCAGGCGGATAGAGCGTAGGCAACGCGGCGACCAGCAACCCAAGCAGAATGACGAGCGACAAGTAACGCGTGATACCCGAATCAACTGACTGACTTCTGACCACTGACCACTGACCACTCATCGCTAACATCAACGCCGCTGGACCGAGGAACCGCCACGGGAATTGGATCAGTGCCGTTTGCGGAAACGCGTCCCAGATGAATGTCGACGCAGGTGTAACGAGGAAGATCAACAACAGCGCCATCACTACGAAGAAAAGTGCTTGTTTTCCAGCCTTTTCACGCCGTTTGATCACCGCCGTGATTGCAGCGAGGATCAGCAGCAGCCACTGCGCCGAACCAAGATTGTAGATGTACTTCGGCGTCGTCGCGCCAAAATCGAGCGCAGGTGACGGCGAAAGCAGCATCGACAGCGGAATGAAATGATTGTGATAGTCGAAGTGCCCCGGCCCGGCCACATCCAATCGCACCGCACTACGTTCAACGAAAAACGGCAGCCAGAAAATCGCCGTGAGGGCCAGCGCCAAACCGATCGAGACTGCGTCACCGATCCATCGTCGCGGCTTATCGATTAACAGGCCGCGCCACAATAGACACGCCGCTAACAAACCAACCGCCATCAGCGCCATCAAGTTGTGGCTGAAAATCAAGATCGCCAAAACTAACGGTTGCGCGATCGAGAAGCGTGGTCGATCAAAAACCAGGAATACCCATGGCAGCAGACTCAACGCGAAGAACTCTGCCAGATCGCCGCGCATAAACGGCTCGATGAAGACGAAGTACGGCGACAGCACAAACGCCGCCGCCGCGATGACGCCCGCCATCGGACCGAAGTGTCGCCGCGCCAGAAAGTATGCGCCGTACGCGGCGAGTAGAAATGCTGTGAGCATCACGCCCTTTACGGCTGTAACGATATCCACGACGGGAATCAACGCGTAGGCACTCGACAGCGCGTAGGTAAAGGGCGCGTAATAGTTGAAGATAGGATAACCATAGCCGTAGTAGAAGTTAGCCGCCCAACGCGGATAGACCACCCCGTCTGCCCACAAGCGACTGTATTCCGCCGCGCGAAAGACGTGCAATTCCAGATCGGTGTGGCGCGGCAAACCCGGTCGCGTCAGCAGCGGCAGCGCCGCAACCACGACGATGAGTAGCACTGCGATGAAATTCAAGTCAAACGAGCGAAGTCGCTTCAACATGGCAATAAAATCAAACGCAGATTACGCGGATACCGCAGATCAATCCATCTGCGTTCATCTGCGCAATCTGCGTCCTAAAATCAAGCCGAACGTGCTTACCGCGCCGCGTAGGCGACGAGATCGGGAATTTCCTCCGGATGTTTAGCGACACGCACGCCCACCGCTTCCAGCGCTGCGATCTTGCCTGCCGCCGTGCCGCTGCCACCTTCGATAATGGCACCGGCGTGCCCCATGCGCTTGCCTGCCGGGGCCGTCTGCCCAGCGATAAAGGCCGTGACTGGCTTACTCATCTTGGCGGCGATGAAGTCCGCCGCGCGCTCTTCATCCGAGCCGCCGATTTCGCCGATCAACACCACCTGATCAGTCAACGGATCGTCTTCGAACATCTGCAACACATCGATGAAGTTGGTGCCATTGATGGGATCACCGCCGATGCCTACGCATGTGCTCTGCCCCATGCCGCGATTCGACAGCGCGTAGATCACTTCATACGTTAGCGTGCCGCTGCGTGCCACAATGCCGATGTGGCCGGGTCGCGTAATGTGGCCGGGCAAGATGCCGACCTTCGCCTCGCCGGGTGTGATCAAGCCAGGGCAGTTCGGGCCGATCAGGCGCACGTGCTGCGTATCCAGATGGGCACGCACTTTGATCATGTCCAGCACGGGCACGCCCTCGGTGATACAGACGATCAACTCGACGCCCGCATCAGACGCTTCCAACATCGCGTCGGGAGCAAAGCGCGCGGGTACGAAGATTACCGACGTATTCGCGCCGGTCGCATCGACGGCCTCTTTCACGGTATCAAACACCGGCACGCCTGCCGCCCATTCGCCGCCCTTGCCGGGCGTCACGCCGCCGACGACCTTGGTACCGTATTCAATCATTTGCTTCGTATGGAATTCGCCCTCGCGCCCGGTAATGCCCTGCACGATCAGGCGGGTGTTTTTGCCAACGAGAACGCTCATCGAGCCTCCCAGAAAATGTCTGATTGCTAAGTGCTAAGTGCCGATCGTCTATCTAACGCCGGACGGTTTTCTTCGCTTTGGGCGCGACTTTTTGGGCGACCGGTTTGGTTGTCTTCTTAGTCGCGGCCTTCTTCGCAGGTGCTTTCTTGGCCACCTTGCGCGCTTTGGGCAACGCTTTCACTTCGACGGGCGGTAACTTAACCACCCCTGCTTCGCCTTTCACAGCGGCGACGGCCTTCTGCGCGGCTTCGGCCAACGTCTTAGCTGTGCCCATATTCGCTGCGGCCAAAATCTCACGGCCTTCTTCTTCGTTCGTGCCAACTAAACGCGCTACCATCGGCACGTTGGTCTTCACTTCTTCCAACGCTGCTACGATGCCGCGCGCCACTTCATCGCAGCGTGTAATGCCGCCGAAAATGTTGAACAGCACCGCTTTTACGTTCGGGTCCGCGAGGATGATCCGCAGGGCCGCCGCGACCTTATCGGCTTGCGCACCGCCGCCGATGTCGAGGAAGTTGGCGGGGCTGCCGCCAAACAACTTCGTCATGTCCATCGTCGCCATCGCTAAACCCGCGCCGTTGACCATGCAGCCGATCTCGCCGTCGAGCTTGATGTACGATAAGCCGCGCTGGCGGGCTTCCGTTTCCGATGGTGCTTCCTCATCCACGTCGCGCATCGAGGCCAGATCGGGGTGACGATACAGCGCGTTGTCGTCGACCAGGATCTTGCCGTCGACGGCTTGCAGTTGCTCATCGCCGTTGACGATCAGCGGATTGATCTCCGCGAGGCTGCCATCCAAATCGCTGAAACAGCGATACAGACCTTGCGCGATAGTGTTGAAATCTTTCATCTGCTCGCGCTTGAGGCCGATGCCGTACGCGATCTGGCGCGTTTGATATTCGCGCAGACCCAAAAACGGATCGATTGCCACGCGGATGATCTTCTCGGGCTGCGTGCGCGCCACCTCTTCGATGTCCATGCCGCCCGCCGCCGAAGCCATCATCACGGCGCGGCGCTGCACCCGATCGAGCACGATGCCGAGATAGATTTCGTTTCGGATGTCGGCCGCTTCATCGACCAGCACTTTGCGGACCGTCAAGCCTTTGATGTCCATGCCCAGAATCTGCCCGGCGACGCGTTCAGCATCATCGGGTGTGTTGGCGAGCTTCACACCGCCCGCCTTGCCGCGCCCGCCGACCAATACCTGTGCCTTGATCACGACGCGCTTGCCCAAATCGCGCGCGATGCGGCGAGCGTCTTCCGGCGTGGTGGCGACTTCGCCTTTCGGGATGGGAATGCCGTATTTGGCAAACAACTGTTTCGATTGAAACTCATGTAGTTTCACAGATGTGCCTCCGAG